>CALUTM010000046.1 GCA_944323705.1 Candidatus Gastranaerophilales bacterium | reverse complement strand
AGGTAAAACCGCCATAATATACCTAAACTACAAGTCTGTCTCTTGGATAAAACTACAAAACAAATTTAAACCACGGGACTACGCACATAAATAAATGGTCGACAGACATAGGTAAAACCGCCATAATATACCTAAACTACAAGTCTGTCTCTTGGATAAAACTACAAAACAAATTTAAACCACGGGGCTACGCACATAAATAAATGGTCGACAGACACCATAAGACAACCCCGTTTATTACTCTCCCCTACACCAACAAGCAAATTTATTTATTCATTCGCTTTTTCTTTGTGCTATAATAAGGCTACAGGGAAGAAGGAAAATAAAATGAGTTTAGATGTATATTTAGGAATAGATGTCGGTTCTGTTACGACCAAGCTTGCACTTGTAGATGAAAAAGGTAAATATATAGATTCTTATATGCTAAAAACAGCGGGAAAACCGGTTGACGCTGTACAGACAGGGCTAAAGCAAATAATTTCGCAGGCTTTATGCGAATATAACGTTCAAGGAGTAGGAACTACAGGTTCGGGAAGAAATCTTGCAGGAGCATTAGTAGGTGCAGATGTTGTAAAAAACGAAATTACGGCACATGCCGTTGCGGCAAGCACAAATATTCCCGGTGTACAGACGATTCTTGAAATAGGCGGACAGGACAGTAAAATTATTATTCTGAGAGACGGTATCGTAACCGATTTCGCTATGAATACCGTTTGTGCAGCAGGAACAGGCAGCTTCTTAGACCATCAGGCTCAAAGATTGAATGTTCCGATAGAGAAATTCGGAGAAACTGCTCTCAAATCCGATAACCCCGCAAGAATTGCAGGACGCTGCGGAGTATTTGCGGAAAGTGACCTGATTCACAAACAACAGTTAGGTTATCCTGTAGAAGATTTATTATACGGACTCTGTCAGGCTCTTGTCAGAAACTACCTCTCAAATCTTGCATTAGGAAAAGAATTGCTTCCGACAGTTTCTTTCCAGGGCGGCGTCGCTACCAATTCGGGAATGGTTAAGGCTTTTGAAGAAGCTCTGAACACAAAAATCGTAGTACCCGAAAACCACCAGACAATGGGAGCAATCGGTGCGGCACTGCTTGCGATGGAAAATCATCAATACACCGAAGTCCCGACAAAATTTAAGGGATGGGAAGTCGGTAATATGAATTTCCAATCCGTAACATGCCAGTGCACGGGCTGCTCAAACAATTGCGAAGTGATAACCATTTTAGAAGGTGCGGAACCCGTCGGACATGTCGAAAAAATCGGGGATATAAAAGGCAATATCATTGCTCGTTGGGGCGGAACTTGCGGAAGATGGGACATCGGCTAGGTAATTTTGAGAATAATCAGGCGTTGCATACCCAAAAGTTGTGAGACAAAAAACAAATCTTACGAAAGGGTCACTATGACAATAAAACTAAAAAATTTTGAAATAGGAAAAGATAAGCTCACCATTATAGCAGGACCCTGTGCTATGGAATCGTTGGATATTCTTAAAAAAACTGCAGAAGGGCTTAAGTTCGTATGCGAAAAGCTTAATATTAATTATATTTTTAAATCCTCCTTTGACAAGGCAAACCGTTCCTCGATACATTCTTTCCGCGGTCCCGGAATAGAAGAGGGACTTAAAATGCTTGCACGCATTAAGGATGAATTTAATGTTCCTGTCACAACGGATATTCATTTGCCGTCTCAGGCGGAGCCTGTTGCCGAAGTTGTCGATATCTTACAAATACCCGCATTTTTATGCAGACAAACGGATTTGTTGGTTGAAGCGGGAAAAACGGGAAGAATCGTTAATATAAAAAAAGGGCAGTTCCTTGCTCCGCAACAAATGAAAGCATTAATTAAAAAAGTTGAAGAAACGGGGAACAAGAATATTATGGTTACAGAAAGGGGAGTAACATTCGGATATAACAATCTGGTCTCCGATTTCAGGGCAATTCCCATAATGAAAGAGTTTGGCTATCCCGTTGTTTTTGATGCGACTCATAGCGTGCAAATGCCCGGAGCAAACGGAGATACGACGGGCGGTGACAGGAGGTTTGTACCGACTCTTGCAAAATGTGCGGTTGCTGCGGGAGCGGACGTTTTGTTTTTTGAAGTACACCCCAATCCCGACGAAGCTCTCTCGGACGGAGCAAATATGCTTCCTTTAAAAGATGTAGAAAAAGTTTTTGAAAAGTGTAAAGCGATATTTGAAATAGTAAAAATTTCTTAGAATACACCCTGAGGTATTTGATTTGATAAAAAATGTGCAGAAACTTGAAAAAGGACTACGGGGAAATATAACAATCCCCGCGGATAAGTCAATTTCACATCGTGCGGTTATGTTTTCATCAATTGCCGAGGGTGAATGTACCGTAAGAAATTTCTCAAGCGGTGCGGATTGTCACTCAACTTTAAATTTATTTAAACAGTTGGGAACTGATATTCGGTTTATTGATGATAAAACTTTAAAAATAAGTTCTACCGGTAAGTTCTATCCGAAGGATTCCTCCGCCCTCAACTGCGGAAATTCGGGTACAACAATGCGTTTAACCGCAGGTATTTTAGCCGGACAAGACTTTGATTCCGTATTAATCGGCGATGACAGCTTATCCAAACGCCCCATGAGACGAATAATTGAACCGCTTACATTAATGGGAGCGGATATCACATCGGTTGACGGGCACGCACCTTTAACCGTCAAAGGACGAAAGCTTCACGGTATCAACTACGTTTCAAATCTCGCAAGTGCTCAGGTTAAATCCTGCATACTGCTTGCGGGTTTAAATGCCGAAGGCGAAACAATTTTTAGGGAACCCTACAGGTCAAGAAATCATACCGAAAATCTGTTCAAATATCTGGGAGCGGATATTGAAATAAAAGGGGCATCCGTAAAGGTACAACCTTCCAAACTTACCGCAAAAGATATTTATGTTGTGGGTGACATATCATCGGCAGCTTTTTTTATTACCGCTGGACTTATTGTTAAAGACTCTGATTTTGTTATTAAAAATGTCGGACTTAATCATACACGCTCGGGGATTATTGATGTAATAAAAAAAATGGGCGGAAATATTGAAATTATTAATCAACATATTGCTGCGGGAGAAGATGTCGGAGATATTAGAGTTCAATATACGGAAAGTCTGAAAGGATGCAACATTGGAGGCGAAGATATTCCAAGGCTTATTGATGAACTGCCGATTATTGCGGTTTTAGCCTCCCAAGCAGAAGGAGAAACCGTGGTAAAAAATGCCGAAGACTTGCGGAACAAAGAATCTGACAGGATAAAATGTCTTGTTGATGAATTATCAAAAATCGGGGTTAATATTGAAGAAAAATCCGACGGATTTATTGTACACGGGCAGGGAGGGAAATTATTAGCCCAAAACCAGGTATCCTTACCCCCTATCCTGGAAACTTATCACGACCACAGGCTTGCTATGAGTTTTTATGTAGCAGGACTAGTGTGTAAAAATGAGATTGCGATTAACGGTTTTGAATGGACAAAGATTTCATTCCCCGAGTTTGAAGAATTGTTCAATGCTCTTACTATATAGTCGATTACAAAATTTCGGCGGTTAAAAGTAAGTTTTCCCTCTGTTAGATAACTTTTGCTGCAAAAGTACAAGTACAAGAATTATTACGAATAAAATATAAGCAAGTGCACAAGATTTTCCTATATCAAAATACTCAAATGCGTATTTGTAAACTGAATACACAATGACGTCGGTTGCTCCCTTCGGACCACCTGATGTCATTACATATATAAGGTCAAATACCTGAAAGCTTGAAATTGTAGTTACCAGAGTAACAAAATATATTGTAGGTTTTAATAAAGGTAGGGTAATCTCATAAAAAATATTCCTGTCCGTTGCACCATCAATTTTTGCAGCCTCGTAAATCTCCTGATTTATTGAAGTAAAGCCTGCCAGAAATAAGATAACATTATATCCTATAAGTCTCCAAACCGATACAAATATTAAAACGGGCATTGCAAGACAGGTGTCAAAAAGCCAAATTAAATTTGTTTTAAACAACGAATTAATCAAGCCTATATTCGGGTCAAAAATCCAGGACCAAACAATTGCAATAACAACCGCCGGTGTTATAAAAGGAAGAAAGTACAGTGTTTTAAATGTTTCAGAAGCCCTTATTTTAGAATTTAATATTGAAGCAATAAAAAGAGGTATAATGACTGCAAAAAAAGTTGTTGAGACTGCGTAAACCAAGGTATTAAGCAGTATATGCAAAAATTCTTTTTCAAACAAAACCGCTTTATAATTATCAAGTCCTGCAAATTTAATTTCGTTTAACAAATCCCAATCTGCAAAGCTCAAGGCAAAAGAGCAAAAAATCGGTATTATTATAAAAACAAATGTTCCGATTAATGCGGGTAATACAAAAAATAGTCCGCTTTTACATTTATTCATGCTATTATTTTACTATAAGCAGGAGGAGATATGTTAAAAGATTCAGCCTTTGGGAAAAACGATATAAGAGGAATATACGGTGACGATATTACGGAGGAATTATTTTACTACACGGGACGGGGTTTTGTTCAATTTCTTGTCAACAAAACCAAAAAACTTCCGTCCGAAATATGGATTAGCGTTTGCCGGGATGCAAGACTTCATTCGCCGTCACTTTCCAAATCGCTGATTGAAGGTGTTCGCTCTTGCGGTGCCAATGTTGTTGATATGGGACTTGCACCAACCCCCCTCGGATATTATTCGGAAGTAGTCGGACTGCCGCCGTTTATGACAAAATACCTCCCGGTTACGGCAGCAATGATAATTACGGCAAGCCATAATCCGAGTCAGTATAACGGGCTGAAAATGACATACGCAAAACAATCCCTAAACGAAGAACAAATTAAAGAAGTCAAGGAATTAACTATGGAAGAGTACCGCCTCTCCATTCCGCCCGTACCGTTCGGAATTTTAAACGAGTACGATTTAATTCCCGACTACATTGAAGATATGAAAAAACGTTTTGGAAGAATCGGCGAAGGAATTAAAGTGGTTGTAGACAGTGCAAACGCGACGGGAGGCGTGGTCGCCCCTAAATTATATCGGGCACTGGGGTGTGAAGTCATTGAACTTTACTCCATGCCTGACGGAAGATTTCCGCACCACCACCCGAATCCGAGTGATGAAAAAACGTTAAACGACATAAAAAAAGCTGTCGTTGCAAATAAAGCTGATTTAGGCATAGCTTTTGACGGAGATAGTGACAGAATAGGAGTTATTGACTCTGACGGTAATTCAATGACGGGAGACAAGTTACTCCTTATCTATGCAGAAGATGTTATAAAAGAATATAATGCAAAGGGAATTAAACCAGTAATCGTTTCCGAGGTAAAATGCTCTCAGGTCTTGTATGATACAATAAACGAGCTTGGCGGAGTTGCAATAATGTGCAAAACGGGGCATGGGTATATTAAATCAAAAATGAGAGAAACAGGAGCCGTACTTGCAGGAGAGATGAGCGGACATACTTTCTTCAAAGACAAATACTACGGTTTTGATGACGCTATCTATGCGGGTTGCAGGATTATTGAAATAATTGCCAAGAAAAAGAAAGAGAATCCCAACTTCAAAATTACGGAAATGCTTAAGCCGTTTGAGGCAATGTACTGTTCTTCGGAAGTAAGACTGCCTTGTCCCAATTCGTTAAAAGCACCCGTTCTTGAGGAGTTTCAAAAAGTAATTGCTACGGAACCGAACTTCTTTGGAACAAATATTAAAGATATTATCACGCTTGACGGGATGAGAATCGTTTTCGATAAAGGGTTTGCTCTTATAAGACAAAGTAATACGGAACCAGTATTCACATTAAGATTTGAAGCTGACGGGAAGGAAAATGCCCAAAAATATGAAGATTTGATGGTTAACAAATTATTGGAAATAATCAAAGAACTTTCTAAAAAGTAACCGTTCGAAGTTTGTCTTTGTCAGGCAGTTTATTCGGTATTTTAAATCCGAATATATTTCTGTTGTCTTTAAAACTCTTGACAAAAATCTCACCTTCGTGTGCTTCCACAATCTTTTGCGAAGCGTATAACCCGAGTCCTATACCAAGTTCCCTATGTGCATCAGCATACGATACATATTGAGCAAAAATTGAATCCTGTTTTTCTTGAGGGATATAAGGGCTGCTGTTTTCAAACTTGAAACAGGTATAATGCTTTTCATTATACAGGGTTATATTCAATGTTGAATCTTTGTAAGCATACTTTATACCGTTAGAAAGCAGATTCATAATAACCCTTTTTATCTGGACTTTATCAGCAAAGATTTCGGAATTTTGGCAGGACTTGTCTATTGAAATTCCAACCTCTTTATCTTTAGCATAATAAATCATTTCACCTACACACTCCATCACCAAATCCTCTAACGACATATTTTGGCAATTGAGTCTTACAACCCCTCTTTCATTTCTATATGTAGCCAAAAGAGAAGAGAGCATGGCATTCATATATTTACAGGAGTCGGAAATCATCTCGATAATCTCACGCTGTTTTGTAGAAACAGGTCCAAAATCACCTTTTAATAACAAATCTATAGCCCTTATTTGTGCCAGAGTAGGATTTTTTAAATCATGCCCCAGAGAAGCAACAAAAGTTTCCCTCTGTGCATTCAAAAGTTTTGACTCATCATTATTCTTAATCATAACAACAAGTCCCATAACATTGTTATCGAAATCTCGTATCGGTGCTTTGTATATGGAATACCAGTGGTTGCTTCCGTTTATATCACAAAATTCCCGCTCTGTTGATATAACCTTGTTATTTTCTACCACAAACCTGTCTTCCGCACAATTCGTCTGCTTCATCTTCGGAAAATCAAGTTTAACTCCATGCAAGTCATCAATGCCTTTTTCTACAAATTTTCGTGCATGCTTGGTTCCTGTAATATAATTTCCCTCATAATCTTTCATATAGATAATTTGCGGAATATTCTCCAACAAAGCCTCAATTTGATAGTGGTTGATAAAAAAGCGTTCCCTCGAATGCAGAAAATCATTAATACGGACAAATTCCATTAAAACCTCTATTGGTTGTTAACAATGATTGTATTCTATAATAAATTTTAAAAAGGGGGTATTAACCGTGTGTCTTATTTTAATGAATTCAAAATCTTTACGTATATAGGGTTGTAGGTCAATGTTGGTCGGGCTAAGCAGTAATTGTTATACTCTTCTTCGAATTTAAACATATCTCTTTTTGTCCATGCCGACGATTCAAGTGAATTAACTCCCGTACTTTTCAGATGTTTTAATACTTCCAATGGAGTTTTAAAAGACAGAACGTAAATTTCTTCCTCAATTTCATGACGATAGTTTCCTATCATATTCTCTAATTCCTGTTTTGATTTATACAGCAAAGTTTTTCCGGTAGATAAAAATATTTCTCTAAAGTTTTCTTTCCCAAAAGTCGAAAAAAGCAGTACTCCGTTCGGGTTAAGTTTTTGCATCAATTTATCTATCATATCGCTCGTATTATCTATCCATTGAAAAAAAGCATTAGAAAGTATCAAATCATACTTCTTACCGCTCTCAAAGGTTTCTGCGTCCGCACAGACAAATTCTATAGAATCATCAATATTTTTTATATAACGACGACAATTCTCAACGATATCAATCGCAGTGTATGACTTAAAATTTTTAATCTCTTTTACTGCACACTGAGTCAAAAACCCCGTTCCGCACCCGAGTTCCAAAATGTCTGAAAACTCTCCACTCCCGTCTAGAAAACCGAGAAGTTTATCCGCCATCAGCCTTTGAACTTTAGCACTGTTATTGTACGTTTCCAAACTTCTTGCAAACCTTTTTTGAATCAAGTCCTTATTCATAAAAGCTCACCCCAGTTTGAAAAATATGGAAATATACAATGTGCACCTTGTATATTCGGCTCTTTTTTCCAAAATTTAACCTGGTTTTTTGTCGGTATAATTTTATCGTTATCGCTTATAATTACTCTGTCATATTTAAAACTCTCGTCAGCCTTATACGTTTTTAATACTGCAAGTTCACTCTTTTGATTTTCAAAATCACGAGATATGGTAGGAATATCATCAACATTATCGTACATATTTTTCATAAACTTAACAGGATTGAGGTGGTTTAATGTTAAGTCATAAACCCTCACAGGGATACCGAAATTATCATCTATCGGCTTTAAAGTACCGTTTATGGCTGTTTTTGTCTTATATTCAATATCAAAAAGCGTCGCAACCATTACCCCCATAGACCATGCTACAAGAAACTTTTCCGAATAATTATCCAAAGAAATATCACACCCTAAAGAATTGTAATCATAAAACATTATTACGTCATAATCCCCCGGCTCAAGGTGCTTTACAACGTTTTCATCCATTCCCCAACCGTTAAAAAAAATAATAAGTTTTTTGTTATTCTTCTTATTTAGCCATTTATATTCCATACCTTAATTCTAGCATAAAACCTGTATTTATGATAAATTATATTTATTGTTTCAGTTAGGAAGGAGAATTATAAATGGCACAAAGAATAGGTGTTGATGTTGGCGGAACCAATGTCAAAATCGCACTTGTAAGCGATAAAGGTAAAATCATTTACTCAAATTCAATCCCTACCCGTGCAGAGATGGGATATGAATACACAATTAACAGCATGAAAGATGCAATCAGAGATTTACTGAAGGAAACAAAACTCAAATCTTCTGATATAGAAGCCATCGGTTTCGGATTTCCTGGACAAATTGATTGCAAAAAAGGTGTAGTAAGACTAGCTCCGAATATTCCGGGTTGGGTTAATGTACCTATTGCAAGCATAATGGAAAAAGAGTTTAATATCCCTACCCGTGTTGACAATGACGTCAGAACTGCTGCCTTGGGAGAATTAAACTACGGTGCAGGAGTCGGATGCGAAAACCTTATCTGCATAACCGTCGGTACAGGAATCGGCTCAGGTCTGGTTATTAACGGGAAACTTGTCAGAGGAGCCGCTAATGCAGCCGGAGAAATCGGTCATATTAAACTGAACATGGAAGGCGGTCCCCTTTGCGGATGCGGAGACAGAGGATGCCTTGAAGCCTATGCATCAGGTCCGAGCATCGTTGCAATGGCGGAAGAATATATAAGGGGAGGAAAATCAACAAAATACAGAGAGCTTGCAAATCCCGATATAACTCCGTATATAGTTGCAGTTGCAGCTAAAGAAGGAGACCCCGTGGCTAAACAAATATTCCGAATTATGGGTGAATACATAGGGATGGGACTTACAAGTGTAGTAAATCTTTTAAACCCCGAAAAAATTATTATCGGCGGAGGCGTTGCAGATGCAGGCGATATCTTATTAAATCCGATAAGAGAAACTATTGCCAAACGTGCAATGACAATCCAAAGGGAAGTCGAAGTTGTTCCCGCTCAACTTGGAAATACGGCAGGTGTAATTGGAGCAAGTTTGTTGATTAAATCTTAAAGATTTAATCTTAAACAATCAAAAAAAAATCTCTCCGAAAATGGAGAGATTTTTTTATAAAATTTCCATCACAGGTTCCGAATTTTTAACCTCGGGAATTTCCCTCAAGTTCGGAAGTTCAACAGGTTTTGGAGTATTTGCAGCCTCTGTTTTCTTTTCAGGCATTTGTGCCTTTGCCTGCTTTACCTTTACTATAACAGGGTCAGGGTCAACCTTCTGTCTGTTATACTCCATCATAATTTGATTAACAAATCTCTTTGTTTCACTGTAAGGTGGAATTGTTCCGCCAAATTTTTTAACATTTCCGGGTCCTGCATTATAAGCAGCCAATGCCAGTTCTGTCGAACCAAACATCTTATACATCATTTTGTAATATGTAAGCCCCGCTTTAATGTTTTCACTCAAATAATACGGATTAAATCCCAACTTTTGTGCCGTTGAAGGAAGCAATTGGAAAACTCCAACCGCACCATACGGGCTTTTTAGTTCATGCTTAAATCCTGATTCTTTTTTGGCAATACTGAGTGCCAGAGCAGGATCAACATCCATCTCCAGAGAATGCTTTACGATAGTCTCCTTAATCACGCTCTCCGGCGTAGGAGCAGCTTGAACCCTAACGCACAGCAATGTTAGCAATGCAATAGCTGTTAAGACTGTTTTTCTAATCATTGAAATCCTCTTATTATTGTAAATTGGATTCTGTATACTATTCTAAAAAATCCTCCCTACGGTTTCACTATGTTCTCGTTTGGCTCCTATCAGAGCGTCTTTCCTAAATTTTTTGTTCCTGACACTCGCATCCTGTCCGCTTTCGGCACCCATGCTCAAAAAACTTGTTAGGCGACTATCTCTGTTATTCCCCGCACTCCGGCTTGGATAAATAATCATACAGAATTTATGTCATGCACATTGTAATACAAACATAATAATTTTTCAACCCTAATATTGTATTTTATACACTTAATTGCCCGATCGGAGTATTCTACACTACCCTGAAGCGACGGTTTAAAAGCCTGCGTTTATTTTCCTTAAAGTCCGGTTCACTTACAAAAAGGCTTAACTCTTTATCAAGATTCATAAAATTTATGAGAGCAAATATATCGGAAGGTATGTTAAAAAGGGATACCGATTTTAGGTTCCTGAGCATTTCAATAAACTCTATAGTACACTCCCTCACATAGGCTAAATCAATCCCAACAATCAAGTGCGAATACTCTTTTATCTCGTCATAAAGCCTCAAAGAACTATATCCGTCCATACGCGGGCTTAGCGGGGTTAATATACAATATTTTTCGGAAGTCCTAATCTCCATATTTATATTGTATATTTATACCGACTCAATATGAATTACCAAAAGATATGATAAATCTATAACTTTAATATGATTCTATAACAAAATCGTCTGCTCTCTGTCAGGTCCGACGCTTATAATCCCGATAGGTGCACCGATTAAATCTTCAACTTTTGAAATGAATTTTTTTGCATTTTCGGGTAAATCGTCGTAATTCCTGATACCGCTTAACGAAGTTTTCCATCCGGGCATTACTTCATATATAGGCTCAAGATATTTGTGTATAAAAACATCCGTCGGATAAGAAGTATAGACCTTATCATTGCGACAATCTTTATACGCGGTACAAATTTTAATCTCGTCAAAATCGTCAAAAACGTCCATTTTAGTAAGTGCTACTTTAGTGATACCACCTACCAGAACCGCATATTTCATAATAACAGCATCAAACCAGCCGCATCTTCTTGGGCGTCCCGTGGTTACACCGAATTCATGCCCCACTTCTTGTATTTTCTTTCCGATTTCATCCGTCAATTCCGTAACAAACGGTCCTTCTCCGACCCTTGTTACATAAGCTTTTGAAACTCCAACAACTTCATGTATCATAGAAGGTCCGTAACCGCTTCCCGTAGAAGCTCCGCCTCCAATGGGACTTGAACTGGTTACAAAAGGATATGTGCCGTAATCAACGTCCAACATAACCCCCTGAGCTCCCTCAAATAAAATTGTTCTATCCTTATACCTGTTTAATAAATCTTGCCAACCAAAACAAACATAAGGCTTGAATAATTCCGCATATTTTTCACAAAGCGAGGTTATACACTCTTTTGTATACTCTTCTATTCCGTATACATTCTTCAAAATTTTATTCTTAATCGGCAAAATTATATCCAATTTTTCGCTTAGAGCCTCATAAGAGTATAAATCCTGAATTTTCAATCCCATACGAGCTGCCTTATCCGTGTAAGTGGGTCCGATTCCTTTTCGCGTCGTTCCGATTTTACCCTTACCCGCATGGAGTTCGCTATACCCGTCAACCTCAATATGATAAGGCATTGTTATGGATGCAAGCGGAGATATTTTCAGATTCTTGAAATTAACCCCCTCTGCCTTAAGTTCATTTAACTCCCTCTCAAAAGACTCCGGATGAATAACCGTTCCTGCACCTATAAAACAAATTGTCTCTTCATTCAATATTCCCGATGGTATTATATGGAACTTGTACGTTTTACCGTTAGCAACAACCGTATGTCCGGCATTACATCCACCCTGATACCTGATTATCATATCCGCATTTTCGGCAAGCAAATCCGTTATCTTTGCTTTACCCTCATCGCCCCATTGAGCACCTATCACAACAGTATTTTTCAAAACAATCCCCTTATATCAATCAAAACAGGCTCTGCAAATAAGCCGAGACCTTTGAACTTAACCCTTAATACTACATCCATGCTACCTCGCACAATCGGAGAATAAACACCAACTGCCATATCTTTGTGTAAAAGAAAAAAGATTTATATATTTTTCTCCGAGATAACTTGTATCTAGCTATGTCCTTGTTGTGACTGCCGTGCTTTTGCCGCTTGCTTAGCCTGTACATCCAACATAGAATTGTGTGCCATCATATAAACAGAGCAAATCTTATAGTTTTTTAAGTACCAGGCACAGTTTTCCTGCATACATACAATCTCTACCTGAGAGCCAACGCTCATTAGAGGACATAACGGTATTGATTTTTCTTGGTCTCTGGGTCCCATTTATTTATCTCCTATTTATTTATTTTTAACAGATTACAATTTTCATCACGCTTGTGCTCAATGTCTTTATAAATTTTAGTCCTGTTAATAACCTCGTCAAAATCAATTTCATGAGCATTAAAATCAGGTCCGTCAACACAAGCAAACTTTGTTTCACCTGCAACCGTAAGTCGGCATGCACCACACATTCCTGTACCATCTACCATAATCGGGTTCATGCTTGCTTCAGTATAAATTCCTTTATCTCTGGTCATATCCGCAACCGCCCGCATCATAGGCATAGGCCCTACGGCTATTGCATAGTCAACTTTTTCCGAATTAATAATTCTTTCCAAAACCTGTGTAACAAAGCCCTTTTCGCCTAGGCTTCCGTCATCGGTGGTTATAAAAAGCTCGTCACAAGCATCTTTCATCTTATCCTGCCAAAAAATCAAATCCTTATTTCTGGCACCCATAATCATGTAAACTTTATTTCCGGCTTCTTTAAAAGCCTTTGCAATCAGAAAACAGGGAGCCGCACCATAGCCTCCTGCCAAACAAACGACAGTACCGTATTTTTTAATATTAGTGGGCTGACCTAGGGGACCGACCAAATCCACCAACTCGTCACCGACATTAAGTTCCGCAAGCTTTTTGGTCGAATAACCTACTGCCATAAACACCAGTGTAAGAGCTCCCTTTTCCTTGTCAACATCCGCAATGGTGAGAGGTACTCTTTCACCATTTTCTTCAGCCCTGAATATTATAAATTGTCCGGCTTTTGCATTCCTTACAACATAAGGAGCCTCAACCGCAATTTCATACTGATTGGCACAAAGCTCTTTTTTCGATAATATTTTATAGCCCATAAAAAAGCCCCTCTTTCATAATGAATATATTATCACAAATATAGTATACGCTCAATAGAAAAAGTTTTTTGTTTAATTTTTATTACTGTTATTTTCTTTTTTTGGTCGAAGCAAGAGAAAAAATATTCAAAATTTTTATATTGTCTTTCGGAGGGCAAGTATACCCGAACAACAGCTTGGATTATTCGGGGTATCAAAAAGTTCCCGGCTTCCCGATACCTTACGAGTTGAGCTACTCCGTCGCCCTCACTTAAATTTATGGTACCTTACTTTGAAAGCGAACTGAAACCCTAACTCCATAACCATCCATTACCCTTGTCGCTCGACAATATATCTACGTGCGGGGGTAAATATAACTACCCAACGGGTAGGCTTACCATTGAGGAACACCTGTAGTTTTTTTCAATCTTGGCTGCTTACCTATGTGTTCCGACCAAAT
>CALUTM010000045.1 GCA_944323705.1 Candidatus Gastranaerophilales bacterium | reverse complement strand
GTTCATATTGCTTTAAGTTAAGCCCTTCACGCAATTTTTTTATTCGGTTGCCAACTTTTTTACTTAATTTACCCATTAATTCTCCTTAATAACAGGATAACTTTATTTGGAGATTAATAAAACTACGCATTATAGCAATATTCATTGACAATATTTCTACTTTGTGACATTTTTATAATACAGACTGGTATATCAAAGAAATTTTATCTACATTTCTTGCTCTGTTAAAATATTATTCGTCAGTAATGGTAAAGTCTTTATGAAGCGGTTTATAAAAAAATAATAAAAAAAATTTTATTTTTATATACAGATCAGGAACACCTTGTGTTACAGGTTTTAGGCATAAGGTTTCGTTTTCTAAAACCATCTATTAATCGTCTACAGACATGCTGCTGTATTGCAAATTTAGAAAAGCATTTATTAAATAATACATTTTTCCCCCACCCGGTAGGTATATGTATTTGTCCTGAAGCTATTATTGGAAAAGGTGTTCACATCTATCAAAATGTAACAATCGGTATGGGTAAGTATAATGCAGAATTAAAGACTCATGCCCCAATCATAGGTGACAAAGTTGTTATTTGGGCGAATGCGGTTATCTGCGGAGGAATAAAAATTGGTGCTAACAGTATAATAGGTGCCAACTCAGTAGTAATAAAAGATATCCCACCCAATACCGTATACGCCGGAAATCCCGCAAGATTTATAAGATATACTAAAGCTGATGATTATAGAGAAATATAAATTTAATTAATTCCTCTTTAAAAACATTATCTCTCGGAGTATAATTTTTACATAAACGGGGGATATGCGATGGAAAATCTTAAAATTTATCTTGATAATGATATTGACAGAAATTTAATTAAAACAAAAAAAATTGCCATAATAGGTTTTGGCTCTCAGGGATACGGTCAGTCACTGAATTTAAAAGATTCCGGTTGTGAAGTGATTTTGGGTCTGAGACAAGGCGGAGCTTCCGATATTAAAGCACGTGACTACGGACTTACAACAATGGCAATTAGTGATGCCGTAAAAAATGCGGACGTTGTTCAAATACTTATACCTGACGAGGTACAGGCGGATGTTTATAAAAAAGAAGTCGAACCGCATTTGCATGCCGGCCAATACCTGATGTTTTCACACGGGTTTAATATACACTATGGTTTTATTAAGCCTCCAAAAGACGTAAACGTAATTATGGTTGCTCCAAAAGCTCCGGGGCACACGGTTAGAAGCGAATTTAAAGAAGGTAGAGGGGTTCCGTCTCTGATTGCGGTTTATCAGGATTATAGCGGAAATTCCAAAGAATTAGCTCTTTCTTATGCGTCTGCAATAGGCTCCGGTCGGACGGGAATTCTTGAAACAACATTCAGAGAAGAAACCGAGACAGATTTATTCGGAGAGCAGGCTGTACTATGCGGAGGATGCACGGCTCTTATCAAAACTGCGTTTGAGACTCTTGTAGAAGCAGGGTATTCCCCGTATATGGCATACTTTGAAGTCTGCCATGAACTTAAACTTATAGTAGATTTAATCTATCAGGGCGGGATTGAAGATATGCACTATTCAATCTCAAACAATGCCGAATATGGCGACTTAACACGCGGAAGCAAGCTTATCAGTACGGATATTAAAGAAAAAATGAAAAACATTTTATCCGACATTCAAAGCGGAAAGTATGCCGAAGAGTTTATGGAAGAAATGGCATCCGGCGGAGAACATTTTAACAGATTGCGTGCAGAATCCAAAAATCATTTTATTGAAAAAATAGGTTCTGAAATCCGCTCTTCATTTAAGTGGAACAAAAATAATAAATTGGTGGACAAGTCAAGGAACTAGCCGTTTGTCTATTAAAGAATCTCCCCTTATGGGTTATGGTAATTAATCACTCATTTCTTACAATGATTATGTATTTAAAATACAGTTCAATAATATAAAAAAAGGAGTAAGAGATGAAAAAAACATTATCTGTATTGGCTGTTTTGGGTATCGTTTCAGTAATAGGCTCTCAAAGTGCAAATGCCTTTGATTGGTCAAGCTTAAATCCTGCATACTGGGGACACTGTCCAAAGTGTGAAAAGAAAAAGCCGGATTGTTCTTGTAAAAAACAAAAGTGTGATCCGTGTCAAACAGGAGCAGCAGCACCTTGTGACCCTTGCGAGAAGAAAAAGCCCGCAAAATGTGATCCTTGCCAGAAAAAACAAAAATGTGATCCGTGCGAAAAAGTCACTCAACCTTGTCCTAGTGCGGCAGCACCGTGCGATCCGTGTAAGAAACAAGTTACACAGCCATGTGATGCTTGCGATAAGTTACAAGAAATGAACAAGTAAAATAAACGCCGGAGTTTTGCCTCCGGTGTTTTATTATCCTCTATTTATGTGATTACAAATTTAAAATAATCTTATAAACTATATGTAATACATGGGGAGAGATATGGCTAAATCAAATTTAAAAGAGAAAAAAAGTCGTGCAGGACTGAAGGTTGTTGACAATAATGAAATAAAAACAACGGCATACAGTGATATCAACCTTAAACAATGGCGTAATTATGAGCATATTAAAACCGATACATTATGGGAATTCCCCGCTCGGCTGAAAGAGGGCGGACATTCTAACGAATACCACGGGAATTATATACCACAGATTGCTCAACAAATATATGAACGATTTACTAAAAAAAATGATATCGTTTTGGATTTGTTTTTTGGTTCGGGAACTTCCGGTATAGAAGCTGTTAATATGAACAGAAGATGTATTGGCGTCGAATTAAAAGAAGAGTTGGCTGAATCTGTTTCAGAAAAATTTACACCTAAACAATTAGTTACGGATGTTAATATTATATGTGCAGATTCCGCTAGCGAAATCGCTAAAGAAAAAATCAAAGCAAGACTGGATATAATGGGGAAAAAACAGGCTCAGCTTTTAATGCTGCATCCCCCGTATGATGACATTATAAAATTTTCGGATAAAAAAGAAGACTTGTCTAATTGTGCTACAACCGAAGAATTTTATGATTTGTTTGAAAAAGTTGCCCAAAACGGATATGATTTATTGGAAAAAGGACGTTTTGCCTGCTTAATTATAGGCGATAAGTACGCAAACTCTCAGCACATCCCTCTTGGTTTTGAATGTATGGCTAGGATGAATAAACTTGGCTTCATTACAAAAGCAATCATTATTAAAGATATGCAAGGAAATGAAAGAGCCAAGGGCAAGACCGCTAATCTGTGGAGATACAGGGCACTTGCAGGCGGATTTTATATTTTCAAACACGAATATGTTATGGTATTTCAAAAAGTATGATAAAGGATTCTGAAAACGGAATTGTAGTTAAAATTAAGGTTGTACCTAATTCGTCAAGGAACGAGTTGATACGCGAAGGCGATGTACTGAGACTGAAATTGACGGCACAGCCGATTGAAAACAGAGCGAATAAAGCCTTAGTCGAGTACTTGTCAAAACTCTTTAAGATTCCGAAATCAAACATTGAAATCATACGGGGAGAATCTTCCAGAGAAAAAACGGTCTTATTTTCAACAAACGATGAAGATAAGAAATCTTTTATTATTTCTCAATTGACAAAATAGTTTAAAAAATATACTATATAAATAGAAAAGGTGTTTTTATGTACAAACGTTGGTATGATGTAGATCCTACAGTAAGTTTAGCAGTAAGTTTAATGCGAAATGCTAACATAATGACACAGTATGACTGTGCGGATTTGATTGTGAAAAAATCAAAAGATAACGGAATTGATTTTTCAGAAAATATACTTACAGACGCTTTTACCTATGTTTTAAGACGTTGGTACGATACGGATCAAAAGATTGCCGAGGCATTTGAATACCTAAAATCTTTACCATTGGGATTGCAGAAGGAAGTCGCACTCGAAATTATTAATCTTTTACAGGAAGCTGAAACTCATCACTAGGAATTATGGAAAATTTTCTCAATTTATGTACTAACCCTGCTTTGATATCGGTTATTCTGCTGTGTATCTTGTGTATTAAAAAGATAAATGTATTGCTAGCAATAATTGTTTCTACACTTACGGCGGGAATTCTCTCTGGTATGAATATTAAAGATGTCATGAATGTTTTTATATCAGGCATGGGCGGAAATTCCGAAACGGCACTGAGCTATATATTATTGGGAGCTTTTGCCGCTACAATGGCACATTCAGGTTTTACTGACGTTATATCGGGTAAAATTTCAAAAATTGTTAACGGAAACAAATGGGTTTTGCTTGCAATATTAACGCTTATCGCAATGGCATCGCAAAATATTGTACCGATTCACATAGCATTTATTCCTATAATAATACCTCCGCTATTGGGTATTATGAACAAGCTTCAGATTGACAGAAGGGCAGTTGCCTGCGTTTTGGCTTTTGGTTTAAAGATGCCTTACATTGCTATACCCGCAGGTTTTGGGTTAATATTCCAAAACCTTATTGCAGATAACATGGTGCAAAACGGAGTAAATGTAATAAGAAGCGAAGTATGGAAATCAACCTTGATTCTTGGTATCGGTATGATTGCCGGGCTTCTTGTTGCGGTTTTTATAACGTATAGAAAACCCCGAAGATATGAAAATAAAACTGAAATTGTTTTGCAAAATACTGAAGAGTTCCGCAAGGAACACTGGTACGTAATCTTGGCTGCTGTTTCTACTTTTGTAGTTCAGCTGCTTACACAGTCTTTACCGCTTGGAGCTCTTGTAGGTCTTGGCATAATGTTTTCATTCAAAATTATACCCAGAGATAAAATGGACCACATGATGAACGAGGGGATTTATCTTATGGGGTACATAGCCTTTGTCATGCTTGTTGCAGCAGGATTTGCCTCTGTTTTAAAAGAAACCGGCTCCATTGACACCATGGTAAGTACAATTTTAAACTTTATGCCATCTAACATAATGCTTGCATCTTTATTGATTCTCTTGGTAGGTTTGTTTATAACTATCGGTATCGGAACTTCTTTTGGAACAATACCGATTTTAGCGGTTTTATTTGTACCTGTGTGTATAAAACTCGGATTTAATACACCGCAAATGATTGTACTTCTTGCAGCCGCTGCAGCTCTGGGGGATGCAGGTTCTCCGGCTTCTGATACAACTCTGGGACCAACCTCAGGGTTAAATGCAGATGGTCAACATAATCATATTTTTGACACCTGCATCCCGACGTTTCTCCACTACAATATCGCTCTGATTGTTTTTGCACTTCTCGGAATCTTACTTTTAGCTTAGTTCAATCCATAGTTAAAGTCTTCTTGGATATTGCTTGAAAGCATTGATTTTGCAGATTCCATATATGCATTAATTTCTTCTAATTCTGCACTGTCAGTTGTTATTTGAGCATCAATTGCCGTTTCCCAAGCTGTTAATTCATCAAGTTGGTCTTGGAATTGAGCTGTAATTCTATTAACTTCATCTTCAAAATCAGGGATTTCTGTATAATCAGTATATTTTTCTTGCAATTCAGGATCATCTTCAAATAAACCTTTAAAATAACTTCTGTTAGCACGATCCTGAGCATTTTTTAAAGACTGAGCATCTGCTTGTGAATAAGTAGCAAGCGTCTTTTGGTTTTGAAGCTGAGTGATTTCGAGGTTCAACTCATTTCTTCTTAACTTATAGCTTAAAAGTGTTTCGTTTAAATTTGCGATTGCCATCTTTTTTCACCATCTTTTTTACTCTTACATATATATAAAGTATTTAAAAATGATGCAATTTCAATGACAATTTATTTTGTTACAAAAGTTTACAATTCTTTTAAGTTTTCTTGCTTATATGCAGAAACGGCTAATTTATCACATCTTTCATTGTACTCATGCCCCGCATGCCCTTTTACCCAAACAAATTCTATGTCATGATTTTCTTTTGCTTTCAACAGGCGTTTCCATAAATCAACATTTTTAACAGGGGACTTTCCTGCGGTTTTCCACCCCCGCTTAATCCAAGAATCAACCCAATTGTTATTAAAAGCGTCCACAACATATTTACTGTCCGAATAAAGTGTTATGTCGCAAGGTCGCTTTAAAGCCTCTAATCCGACTATAACGGCTAACAGTTCCATTTGATTGTTGGTCACACACTTAAAGCCGGACGACAATTCTTTTTCATGCTTAATCCCGTCATTATCGGTATACACAAGAATCGTTCCATAACCTCCGGGTCCGGGGTTACCGCTGCATGCACCGTCTGTATATATAGATACCTTTATTTTTGTTTCCACTTACGCAGCAACACCCTTAATTTCAGATATAAGGTATTTAGCAACCCATTCAAAATCTTTATTGCTATTGGCAGCTTTTTTAAGATATTCAACAGAAGCTTCACCGATTCTAATGAGTGTCATTGCAACAACACCGCGTTTTACACCCCTTACAATCTGCAACTGGTTTACAAGTTCGGGAACAACAGCTTTACCCTGATCTACAAGAATATTTTCAATTTTATTTTTAGTTGTATTATCTGCTGTTTCCAATTTACCCAGAATTTCTTCTACTGATTGCATATCTTTCTCCTTCATATTTCTTTCGTTCTTTGCATTATTATTATAGACTAAATTTTTGCAAAATTAAGATTTCCTTACATAATCTTAATATGGGCTTGAGTTTGTAACAATTTATTAAGTTCTCATCTAAAAAGTGTAAATTATACAAATTTTTTGTTTTTTATAGTAATATATAGAAGTTAGTAAAAATTGATTGGTGCAGTATTGCATCGGTAGTAAAGGAGGCACATGAATTGACAATTGTATCATCTTCACTTGACGAGCTTGAAAAGCTTCATTTGGACAAAGTAAACTTGGGACAGCATGTCCTTGCGGAATTTTTTGAGTGTGATCCAAATACACTCAACAGTAATGACAGGGTAGAAAAGTACATGATAGAAGCGGCTCTTGAGTGCGGTGCTACAATCGTTCAAAAGTGCTTTCATATGTTTAACCCGTATGGCGTGAGCGGTGTGGTTATAATTTCAGAAAGCCATCTTGCGATTCATACTTGGCCGGAGTTAGGGTATGCGGCAGTTGATTTATTTACATGCGGAACAAAATGCGACCCGAAGGTTGCTTATGAATTTTTGAAGAAAAAATTCAACTCTAAAAAGGCGTCTTTTACGGAATTAAAAAGAGGCATCATTGATAGAGAGACATTGAAACTCTCCGAGCAGCCGTTTGAAATCGCAGAACAATATGAGGGATAAAACTTTCGGAGAAATAATAACTCCCGACAGTTAATCCACAGTTTATCTATAAAAAGCAGAGAATTATGACTCTGCTTTTTTATAGTTTATGTTTCTTCACATTTTGGCAATTTTTAGACGAATTTTGTTTTTAATATAATATGGTTATGAAGGTCAATGGTGTAAATAATATTTATTTTAAAGCAAAAGAGTCGGACTTCAAAAAAACGGACACGGTTTCGGAGCCTAAAGTCACGTCTCTGTCTTCCGTAACACCTGATTTTATGGTAAATTTACCTGTTTCTTATAAACAGAACGGTATTTATGAGTTGGATAACGGACTTAAAGTTTATTCTTATAAGCTCTCAAACGGCTACAAAGTAAACATCGTACCCTTGCAAGACTCTCCCGCCGTTGTGAAAAATTATGTCAATGTCGGCTCTATGAATGAAACTGCCGATATAAAAGGAATAAGCCATTTTTTAGAGCACATGGCGTTTAACGGTACAAACGGAGAAAACGGGCATGAGAAGCTCGAAGTAGGAGATTCTTTTAAAAAAATTGAGGATATGGGCGGTTGGGCAAATGCAAGTACCAGTTACGCGGTGACCGATTATGTTAACTCAACGCCGCAGCTCAATAAACAAGATTTGGAAACACAAATAAAAGTTATTGCCGCCATGACGGAGGATTTAAAACTTTCAGATGAAATGATAGAAAAGGAAAAGAAGGCCGTATGTTCCGAAATTGATATGATATTGGATGATCCGCAGACAATAGCACTTGATCAGACCGTAAGAACTCTGTTTAATATCAACAATCCTGCCGACGAAATGGTCGGAGGAAGTGTTAAGCATATCAAAAGTCTGACCCGCAAAGATGTAGTAGACTATTACAACAAATATTATACTCCGACGAACATGAATCTTGTTATAACAGGTGATGTTGACCCTGAAAAGACAATGCAAATCGTTGCAAAAAACTTTAATTCACTAAAAGCCCCTAAAGGTGAAAAGTTTGATGAAAAACTCGTTCCTTTAAACAAAACTGTGAGAAAGGATTTTAAAAATAAAAACGCATTTTCCACCGATATTATACTCGGCTTTGTCGGTCCGGGGAATAACGAAACTAAAAATAAAGTTATACATGATGTTACTGTCGCATATTTAGAATCCTACGCATCAGGGTTAAAAAAAGAATTAAAAAAATATAATGCATACCCACACATTGGCTGCGATAAAATAAGTACCCGCCCAAATGCACCGATGATGACTTATATAGCGGCTTCCTCTTCTGAGGAAAACAGTGAAAAAGTTTTGCATTCTCTGTTCAAAGTTATTTCTCAATTGGAAAAACCCTCAAGGGAACAGTTAGCGGAAATAAAAGATCGTATAAAAAAAGAACGTTCGTATGCTTTGGAATATTCGGAAGCAGTGAACGAAAAAGTCGGTGCGGCAGTATTAAACAACGACTTGGAATACCTTACCGAATATAACGACATTCTGGAATCAATAACAGAGGAAGAGGTTTATCACGGAATACAAAAATACTTTAATCTGAACCGAGCGGCAGTAACCCTTGTTCATCCTGAAAGCAAAGAGATATCTTTTAAGGGTAAAAGAATGCCGATTAACAAAGAGAACGTTTCAAATATAGAATTAGAAAATAACTTTGAATTAGGAATTTATAAAACAAAGGCAGACAACATAAATTACAACATTCAACTAAAAACCGATAAGCCTTATAATAAAAAAGCCGGAGTTATAGAGGTTTTAAACGAAATTTATAAATTAGGAACGGCGTTAGAGTCAGAGGACGAATTAAACAGATTCAAAGACAAAAATAACATTACTTTATCGGCAATTGTTACCCCAAGCGGAATTAAAATATACTCGGATAGTGTATACGAAAACAGGGAACTTATGTATGACAAGGCGGAAGAGTTGTTGTACAATCCTGCAATAAACAAAAAAAATCTTGAATTTGCAAAAAACAGAATAAAAGATTTAATTAATAGGAAACGCCAGAGTGCATACAACTTGTACGCAAATTATGAAGTTAAAAATAATCCGTACGAATTTTCCGACAAAGAAGTCTTAGAAAACCTTGATAATATAACGGTAGAAGATTTAAAATCCTGCCATAAATATCTTTTAGAAAACTCAAGAGGTATGATTACGGCTAATGTACCGTACGGAAATTTAAATATTGAAAATGAAATAATAAATGTCGGCAATAAGTTGGATAAAGTCAGCCCCAACAGAGTTGAGCTCACTAAAATATATAGTGAAAACATCATTCCGATCGTTTTAACACAGGTCAGTAACAATGCACAGGCAGATATAATGCAGGTACATAAATTTAAACTTGACGGCTCAATCAAAGAAAGCATCCTGTGCAATCTTGTTAATTCAATTCTTACAAATTCCAGTATAGGATTATTTAATGTACTAAGAGAAAAAGAACATTTGGCATATTCGGTTTACTCAGATATTAATAAACTGGGCGATTGCGGTGAAATTTCCTGTAATATCTTAACAACTACAGATAATAAAGACACAGGAGAATTTACTTATGACAATGTAAAAAAATCCATTGATGGATTTAATCATCAAATTAACGAACTTAAATCAGGAAACTTTACGGATAATGATGTTGCGAATGCCAAACTTGCCTTAAAAGCAAAGCTGCTTAACAATGAAGGTACTGACGCAAAACTTGCCGCATTAAATGCGGGAATGAATACAAAGTACGGCGTAGATTATTTCAACAAAGTCTATCAATCAATCGATGAAATAACTAAGGATGATATTGTTAATTTTGCCCAAAGAATATTCAACTCTCCGCCGACTTATTCAATCGTCGCAAGCAAGGACACTTTGGAAAATAATAAAGAATACCTTAAAAGTTTAGAGATATAGTTTTTCTCTGAATTGCTTAATTTCAGAGGCTTCAGTATAATACTCCCCGCTAATAAGCTCCTCCAAATTTGCATTAAGAAGTTTTATTGCATCTTTAATATTATTACCATTCATAAGCACCATATCATTTGCCATTTCAAGATTGGAAAGGGCAAGACGTGTTGTATCCCTAAATCCTGAAGAAGCTAATTCTTGTGCAAGCGAATTGTTTTCTATGTTTTTACAAAGAGCCTGAGCTATAACAAGAGGTGCATGAGATATTAGAGCAACAGCTTTGTCGTGTTCTTGAGGCGAGGTTAATATCATTTTCGCACCAAGATAAGTTATAACTTCATTTAAAGTCTCAATATCCTCTTTTAAATCGGTTTCCCTCGGAGTAACCGCCCAGCTTGCACCCTCAAAAAGTTCGGGAAAAGAATGTTCCCAACCGTTTTTTTCGGTACCTGCCATAGGGTGAGACGGAATAAATTTAAATCTGTATTTTTTCTTTGATACAAACTCTTTTAGGCTGCAAACATCCGTAACAAGGGTATTTTCATCCAGGAAATTTTCAAGTTTATCCAACACTTCCAATGTTTTATTCATCGGAGTGCAAACAAATACAAGATTACATCCGCACAAAATAGAATAGTTACTACTTACATTTTCTCTAACAACCGAGCGAGAAACACCTACAGTCTCATAGTCAAGACAGCACTTTTTAAAAATAGATCCCCCTATCAGTCCTAATCCTACGATGCCGATTTTCATACGGATAAATCCTTATGTTTAAATGTCTTGGTACCGTCGACATAATCCCTAACAATGTTTCCTTCACCTTCTAATTTGTATTTATATATAGTAAGCCCATCAAGTCCGACAGGTCCTCTTGCATGAGTTTTATTTGTTGAGATTCCTACTTCTGCTCCGAAACCGTATCTGAACCCGTCGGCAAAACGTGTAGAGACATTATGATAAACTCCCGCAGAATCAACCGCATTCATGAAAATTTTGGCATTCGCAGAATCTTCCGTAATAATAGAATCCGTATGTCCCGAAGAGTATTCATTAATATGCTCGATAGCTTCTTCTAAAGAATTTACAAATTTGTATGCCAATATTTTATCGGAATACTCTTTATGCCAACTCTGAGGTGTATCAATAAGTTCGACTTCAGCTTCCCTTAATGATTGCAAGAGTTCATCCGCATATTTGAAATCTTTGTGTATCAACAATGTCTCAACAGAGTTACAAGCACTCGGATACTGAGTCTTTGCATCCACTACAATCCGCTTTGCCTTTTGAGGGTCAGCCGATTTATCGACAAAAATGTGGCATATACCGTCTGCATGACCCAATACGGGAATCTTTGTATTTTCTTTAATAAATCTAACCAAACTGTTACCGCCTCTTGGGATTATTAAATCTATATATTTATCCTGTGATAACATATTTTTCACATCATCTCTCGAAAAGACCTGTGTCAGAACATTCTCCGGGAACCCCTCGGTCTGTTTTAAAGCATCTTGTATGACGGACATTATAACAGTATTGGTATTAAAAGATTCTTTTCCGCCCTTTAAAATAACGGCGTTTGCAGATTTTACGGCAAGAGCAGATATCTGAGAGATTACATCAGGTCTCGCCTCGAATATAATACCAAGAACACCGATTGGGCACGAAACTTTTGTCAAGATTAAACCTTCATCAAGTTGACGCCTTAACAAAACTCTGCCGATAGGATCTTGGAGATTAGAAATATCAATAATCCCCTGTATCATATCACGCATTTTATTTTCATCAAGCTTTAGCCGATTATAAGTAGATTTTGTAAGTTCACCGCTTTCTACCAACGATAAAGCCTCTGCCAAATCTTTTTTATTTGCATCAAATATTGATTCGCTATGCTTTTTTATATTTTCTGCAATATTCTGCAAAGCCTTGTTCTTAATCTCTGAGGGCAGAGTTGCAATTTTTTTGGAAGCAGCCTTGGCTCTCTTTGCAATTTCGATAAACTTATCTTCTTCCATTTCTGTAATCCTCACACTTTTTACAATAAAGCATTCTTCTAAGATTAATCATTGTAGCAAACTTTTTCTTTGCCAAATGCTCCTGTAAAGATTTTGCAGGTTTTTCCTCTAAAGCAATCGGCTGCCTTACGACAAACCCTGATAAATCCGCAAAAGGTACTATATTTCTGTAATCCATAAAAGGGTTTCTTGGAAATAGCTCACTCATAACCTCTCCTTAAAAAATGACAGTTGTTAATTTTATTTTATAAAAAACGCATTCCTGTAACAAGATTTCGTTAAAGAAAATTTACTTTTCCATATCTGAGCAATTTCAAATAGCGTAGTTGAAAAAAATTTTTGTTATTGATATAGTTAACTAAGGAAAGATATTTATTTTCACCCTAAACATTATGCGCTTGTAGCCCAGTTGGATAGAGCGTTTGGCTACGAACCAAAAGGTCGGGGGTTCGAATCCCTCCAAGCGCGTTTTAAAAGAAGAGTCTTTGGGCTCTTTTTTTATGGTTGTTTTAGCCCTATTAGAAAAGAAGGAAATTACATTGGTTTTAGATTCTTGATTTTCTATGCACACATATTTTATATATTTTCCGTAAAATTAAAATCTTCATCATTAACTTCTCTCAGGAAGTTCGTCCAACTGTTATAATATTCTGCCAAAGCTTGTGTATAACCGATAATAATCGACTTATAACCCTGTTTCATTACTATTAGAGCGGTTATGTCCGTTTTCCCCGCCTCATAGCTTTGTTTTGACGTTTCAATCAACTCCTCCGAGCCTGATATAATCTTAGTTTCAAAATGGTTTAAGTTATCTGCTGCCGTTAAAAATCGTTCATAAGCCGAATTTATGTCCTTTACGGCTCTGTTTCTTACGGATTGGTACTTCAACTCTGCCTGTCTTAATTTATACGTTGCATTTTGGATTTCAGGAGAATAATTATAAAATAATGGAATATTGACCAGACTTGCCCCTGCGTATGCTCCGTTATTGAAATTTCCGTTATCTGCATATTGTCCGGGTTTGTAAGCATAACCGCCTGTCAACTGAAGGTCCGGGATTCTTTGCTTTGTAACCAATATTAAATTTTTTTCCGCAATGTCGATTTCCTGTTTGCTTATTTGAACATCATATCGATTTTCCAAAGCCCTTTGCATTATTTGAGAAAACGCAGGAAATACTGTTGCAGGTGATGGCGTAAGCATTTCTTGGAAGTTATTTTCTTCTAAGAATATCTTGTCCATACTGTCATACACAATATCGTGCGGATCATTAATCACCTTATTAAAGTTCGACTGTGCATTTTTTACATTAACTTTTGCCGTATTTACTTGAGTTATCAATTGGTTAAGTGCAATTTCCGCCTGTATTGCATCTATATCAGGTGCTTTATGTGCAGAAACACGATTCTTTGCAATGGATAAAAGTTCCTCTTGCAGAGACTTCTGCTGCTCTAAGGTATCCAATATGGATTTTGCTGCAACCAGATTTATATATGCTTCTCTCACATCCATTTTTAAATCAAAAGTAGTATAATTTACATTTTTTTCTACAAGTTTTAAATTCGATTCTGCCAAATTTTTACGGGCTTTTCGCTTTGCTATTTCAACGTTTTGACTTACCCCTAACTGTCTCGGCTCACTTCTTCCCGAAGCTCCGAGATAATAGAAGGCATCGATAGAAGGATTTTGCAGCCTATTTGCAGTACGAATATTATTTTGAGCAATATTTATTTCAAGTCGTGCAGCTTGCAAGTCAATATTGTTTTGGATTGCAGCATTAATAGCCTCATTAAGGTAAACCTTTTTAACATTTTCAATTCCCATTGCGGGCTTGAGAATATATACAGACAAAAACAGTATAATAATCAGCTTTTTCATACTAAATGATTATAACATGAACTAAATCTTGCTGACACCCAGTGCAAATAAGGACAATAGCACGGAGCCTAATAAGGCACTTAAAAAGCCCTCTACTTCAAAACCCGGAGCTATCCAGCCCGCTAACATAAGCATTAAAGCATTTATTACAAGACTAAAAAGACCTAATGTTAATATTGTAACAGGAAGAGTTATAAGCTGAATTAACGGCTTTATAAATGTATTTATCAGAGCTATTATAATACAAACAAGCATGGCACTGACAAAATTATCGACTTCTATTCCGGGCACTATCCAGGATACAAATACTATTAAAACGGAATATAAAAGCCAACGCAATAAAATATTTACCATATAACCTCCTATGTACATATATAGTAACACACTTCAGAGCTGCAACAAGCCCTGACTTATTTAGCACAAACGGACAAAATATGTTATTCCAAATTTCCCAAACCGTCGTTTTCTGTTGCTAATTCCAATAATCTGTATGATAAATATGCCCCCAGTGCAACTGCTTTGAGGTCAATATTTTCATCATATTTTGCAACTTCAAGTATAGCACTGTTTACTTCGGGGTTCTCTTCTTTCAGATACTGCACCATATTTTTTCTCCAACCCTGAACATCTTTAAAGACTTCCGAGAAAATTTCTGATGACATATCTTCAGTTATTATTGGCAACATACTTCACTTCTCCTATTTTTCTTAATTATATAGTATCTTCAAATAAGATACAATACACTATATACATTAAGAACTTTTTTTATTCTTTTTCCCGTTTTTCTTATCCGGCGTAAGTTCGACGGTTCCGTTTGCAATATTTTTACCGATTGATTTTTCCAATGTTGCCCTTGCCGCATTATACTCATACATTGTCTGGTAATAAGTCAGCATAGCATTTTGATATTGCACCTGAGCATCCTTTAATTCAATTGGGTTGCCGACTCCGACTTGGTAGCGGCCATAAGACAACTCA
>CALUTM010000044.1 GCA_944323705.1 Candidatus Gastranaerophilales bacterium | reverse complement strand
AAAAAACCTGTCTACCTGTACCTCGATGGCAAACAAGCAGAATATATGGGCGGAGAAGGCATTTATATAGAGCAGCCGCTTAATTAAACTCTATTTTAAAGAATTATACTCATTATCCTCAACAGACTCAAGCCAAACATTCTCGACATCTGTACCGTCAACTTCAACAGCAATATGAGAAAACCAACTGTCAGGCGCAGCACCGTGCCAGTGCTTAACATTTGCAGGTATATTAATAACATCCCCGGGTTTCACTTCAACAGGTTTTTTACCCCATTCCTGATAATAACCCCTGCCGCCAATCGCAACTAGAATTTGACCCCCACCCGTTTTTGCTCTATGTATATGCCAATTGTTTCGACACTTGGGTTCAAAAGTCACGTTGTACATTTTTACCTGCAAATTTGAAATTGGTGCAAGATAACTTTGCCCTATAAAATATTTTGCATAAGCATTATTCGGCTCACCTATTGGAAACATAATTGTAGAGGCGTATTTTTCTTTCTCGCTAAGGGGTATATCATTTTCCGCCCACACCCCTTTTGCAAGATTAAAAGCAGCCCATGCTTTTGGCCAACCTGCGTAAAATGCAGTGTTTGTGATAATTGCTGCAATTTCTTCTTTACCTACTCCGTGGTTTTTGGCATTTTGAAGATGATATTTTAGCGAAGAATCCGTAATCCCTTGTGATATAAGAGAAACAACAGTCACAATGCTGCGAGTTTTTGTATCAATATCTTGATTATTCCAGTTTTCACCAAACAAAATATCATCGTTAAAATGAGCAAAATCAGGCGAAAAAGTCCCAAGTTGCTCTCTGCCTGCTGTTTGAGTAATTTTTTTCATATTTTTATCCTCATATTTTTTTGCATAAACTGGAGTATTATGTAAAACAAATATTATTAAAATCAGGATCAAAAATTTCTTATTCAATTTCATTAAGCTCCCTATTGTTTGACAAAATTCTTGCACTACATTTCATTACAGCATCTTCCCTAATTATCTCTCCTATGGAATCTGCCCTTATAACGCCCGACTTTGGATTTTTTACGGAAAGTATATACCCTTTTATATCAGCCTTGACGTCAGAATATTCAAAAGATAAGTCGGTATCCTCCATAGTACAGTTGATTAACTTTAAGTTTTTACAATAGCAAAGCGGTTGTGTACCAATAATTTTGCAGTTAATAAATGTAAGATTTTTAGAAAACCATCCCAAATACTCACCTTTTACTGCAGAATTTTCAACAATTACATTTTTACTGTGCCAAAATGCGTCTTTTGTATCAAGATTTGAATTTTTTATATACAGATTATCCATATACTGAAAAGAGTATTTACCACGCATTTTTAAATTATTTATCTTGACATTTTTGGATTCGAAAAGAAAATATACTGAATCAACTTTTGAATTTTCAATCTTTAAATCCCTGCAACGCCAGCCAAACTCAGGAGAAATAATATCAGAATTATCTACAACGATTTTTTTACACTCTCTTAAGCACTTAACACCATTGATTTTACAGTGTTCTATACTACCGAAAGAAGAATACCAAAGTGGCGCACGCGTAAACTCATCCAGAGTAGAATTTTTTAATAAAAATCTTCTAACATGCCACATAGGGTATCTTAGTGAAAAAGAGCAATCGCAAACACTCACATTTCTGCACTCTTTTAAAACCGATTCGCCATCATTCTCCCCGCCAAACAAGCATCTTAGCACTTCAGTATCAGCAAGATTATACAAAGAACGCTCTTTATCAAATGTTTTATCTGAAATCAGTTTCATTTTTACCCCCTTTTGGCTTATCAGGCATTTGAGACAAGATTATCGCACAAAGCATTACAATGCATCCGCATATTTCCTTTGGATTCAAAGTTTCACCCAGAAGCACAACTCCCGCCAAAACTGCAAATACAGCCTCTAAACTTAAAATTAATGTTGCAAGAACAGGTTTTGTGGCTTTGTGTCCAAATATCTGCAAAGTGTAAGCAACACCTGTAACTATTATCCCAATAAATAAAATCGGCTTCCATCCTGCAATTATCATTGAAGTTTCAGGCTTATCAAATATAAGCATAAAAGGAAATGAGAGTGTGCCTGCAGTCAAAAATTGAACTATAGACAACTTTATAGCATCTGACTTTCTTGAATAATGACTAACAATAATAATATGCAAGGCAAAGAAAAAAGCGCTCACGAGCAAAAATATATCCCACAATTCAAAATGTGTAAAATTCTTAGCACACAAGAGATATAAGCCCACAAGTGCTATAACGATACTGTATTTTACATTATCAGATAACTTGTGTTTAAGAAAAACTGCAATAACCGGAACAAAAAGAATGTACAAAGATGTGATAAAACCAGCCTTACCGGCGTCAGCATATATCATGCAGTACTGGTTTACTGAAAAGCCTATAAATAAAACTAGTCCCGCCAACAGTCCGCCTTTTGTCGAAGTTTTTTTACCAGAAAACAAAAACATGGCAGGCAAAAGAGAAATAGCCCCAATAAAACATCTGAGAGTATTAAAAGTAAACGGTTCAACATAATTCATTCCAAGTTTTTGAGCAACAAAGGAAAGTCCCGAGATAAATGCCGTTAATACAAGCGCAAGATTGCAATAGATGTAAAGTTTATTAAAAGCTTTCTTATTCATACTCATATGCAAAACAGAAGAATCTAGTGTTAATTATTCACTATTGAGTAAAAAATAGCAAATACTTATACGGAATTAGCAACTATGCCTTTTAGGCATACGTTCAGAAATGTACAAATAAGAAAATACAACGAAAAAAACAAATTACAAGCATACTTCTTGTTTTTTAAACTGCATTTCATAAAGTGTCTTGTAATGACCATTTTCGATTTTCATCAACTCATCATGTGTACCAAGTTCTACCAGTTCGCCTTCGTTTATTACCGCAATTCGATCAGCGTTTTTGATGGTTGACAATCTGTGAGCTATTATAAAAACAGTCCTGTCCTGCATTAAATTATCCATTGCCTTTTGAACTATTGCTTCCGATTCATTATCAAGAGCAGAGGTAGCCTCATCCAAAATAACAATAGGGGCGTTTCTTAGCATTGCACGGGCTATTGCTACTCTTTGCCTTTGACCGCCCGACAATGTCATTCCACGTTCGCCAAGCTCGGTTTCAAGACCTTCGGGCAACTCGGAAATTAAGTCTTGAAGATGAGCAGACTTAATTGCATCCATTAGCTCCTGAGTTGTAGCATCAGGATTACCCATCATTATATTTTCCTTGATTGTGCCCGAGTAAAGAAAGTTATCTTGAAATACCATAGATATGTTTCTCCTTAAGGATTCCAGAGAAAAATCCTTGATATCAATACCGTCAATGTTTATGGAGCCCGATTTAACATCGTAAAAACGCGGTATAAGATTAACAAACGTAGACTTCCCGCCGCCCGAGTTGCCGACTATCGCAAGAGTTTGATTCTTTGGAATTGTCAAATTTATATGTTTCAATACCGGATTATTTATCACATACTCAAATGTAACATCCCTAAATTCAATAGAATACTCTAGTCCTTTTAACTCAACAGGGTGACGCTTTTCTTTTATTTCGGATTCTAAATCAAAAAGCTCAAACACTCTGCCCATAGCAACAAAAATGTTTTGAATACCTGTCATAGTATTTCCAAGGGTTTTTACAGGTTTATACAAAAGCAGCAAAGAAGTTACAAAGCTTGCAAAACTTCCAGCAGTCATTTGCCCCGAATTAATTAAATATGTACCCACTCCAAGGACTATTGCAATACCAAATGACGCTATTAAATACATTAACGGGGACATCCAGCCGGCACGTTTGTACAAAGACATATTTATATTGAAAGATTTCCAAACCTGCTCTTTAAAATACTTACTCTGTCTTTTTTGAAGCCCATAAGCAGCCATAACCTTGTTACCGGAGTAAGTTTCATTTACATTGGTTGTAATATTGCCACCAATAACCATATTTTTATTTGAAGCTTCTTTTATTCTTTTCCTGATTAATATTACGGGAACAAATGCCACACACAAAACAACTACTCCAATAAAAGCAAGTTTCCAAGAACTGTATAACATAACCGCAATAAGACCAAGTGCACCAAAGAAGCTGGTTGTGATTGTTTTTACGTTATCAACAATACCCGCAGAAGCAGTTCCAGGGTCGCCCATGTATCTTGAAATCACTATGCCGGAAGAATTATCGTCAAAAAATTGAGGGTGCATATTAATTAATCTGTCAAACAAATCAAATTTGACATCATTAGTTATTCTTTGGCTTGTCCAAGTTGAAAAATATCCGTTCAGGTACCTTAAAACACCCTGAATAACAGCAAACAAAATTACACCTACGGGTATTATAAAAGCCATTTGCTGACTGGTTAAAGATAGACCAAGGCCATGCCAGCTTAGAACAAATTCCTTGCCGCCGATTACATAATCCATATACGGCTTTAGGGCAAAAGCCGTAACGCCATCCAGCAATCCAAGAGGAATTGCAATTAAAAAGCCCAACAAAATTCTAAACCAATAAGGCTTAATGTATGGCCAAATCCTTGATAATAACCATCCGTATTTAAAGGAATTTTGAGCCGAGGTTGCAGATAGTTTGTATTTATTTATATTTCTGTACCCTTTAATGTCATTATATATCTCGGTTTTTTCAGCATATTTCCACCAAAGATTAAGATAACTATTTAAAAATGGGTTATCGCTCAATGGCGAATTTCCTGCAAAAGTAATAATAGTCGGTGTACTAATGTGCAAGAAAAAATTTTTATAAGCTACTTTTGTACTTAAAGAACAATTTATTGGAGTTGCACGATACGACTCCATATAATTATATTTAAGGTCTAATTTTAGGCAATTTTTTACCAATACATTAAAACAGTCGATTTCATTTAAAATACTGTTTGAGCATTTAAATAATTGTATATTAAAAAATTTTTCTGATATTTTATTATTTTTCCAAGAATTTAAATCAATAAGCAATATTCCACTGTTAAAAATCATTTGATTTTCTGACATACCATTTCGATTTATAATATCATCCGAATAAATATATTCGGATGCAGCACAAGAATTCCCCTGCAAGTCGATATTGTATAGACTTAAAATATCAGTATTAATTAATGAAACACTCGATAAATATAAAATTCTATTCTTTTTTATAATTTCAGGAAACTCGTAGATACGCATGCTATCTGTTACATTTAGAAAATCTTTTAAATCGTCATAATGTTTTTGTTTTACACTAAAAAATGTTATATTTTTGCAATTATTGAATTTTTTAAACCCTAAAAGTAGGTCTTGATTTTCTTTAGTAAATGAATTATCAATTACAAAATGCAAATTTATGATATTTTTTGTATTATTTATTAATAGACTATATATTGAAACAGTTGTCATTTCAATAGTATTATTTGATGGAGTGTATGCAACCTCTATCATGTTGTGCATATTATACTACCCCCGCTTTCACGTCATACTGTTTAAGATTTATGTATTTTGAATTTTGAGATTCTCCCAATCCGCTACAGTTTTTACATATATTTGAAAGTCTTTTCTTATTCCATTGGAACTTAATTTTAGATTCCCAAAGATCTTTCAACGAACGTTCCTTTATACTACCGAACGTCGGAGCAAAATGCCAATTAACGCAACAAGTTGTTAGATCTCCTAAAAGATTAAAATTGATAACTTTGTAAGGCTGATTGCAGTATTTATTGGTTAAATTATTGTATAAATTTTTATTAACATCAATAAATGAGTGCTCTTGTGTGTAATTCACATAATCCACACCCATGTTTTTAAAATATACTAAAAATTTCTTTATTTCACCCCTATTGTATTTATTTTCAGTAAATCTAACAACAATTTTAGTATCAAGTTTGTGTGCTGTTTTATATTCAACACAACGTTTGACATTTTCAATAACTCTGTCTAAACAATCCTTACCATGAATTTTTTCATATGTTTCAGGATTTATACTATCTATAGATATTGAAAATTCATTAATACAGTTTAATAATTTTCCAATATCTTTCGTATCAATAGCAAGACCATTAGTATTGATAGTTATTGTATTAAAATGTTTTTTGTTGTACGCATATTCATAAAATTTTTCAATATCTTCATTTAATAAAGGCTCACCCATTGCACCACACAAACTTAACCAATTAATTGACGGGTATTGACAAGCATCATCTATAATTTTTTTGTAAATATTGAAAGGCATTGTTTTTTGTTCTAACTGGGCGTTTTTTTCTTTTAAATACTCTTTATTATTTGAACGCCAACAAAAGCTACAATTATTGTTGCATAATATTGTTGTGTCTATAACTAAAGAAGTTGGAGAATATTTTAGCTTACCTCTTTTCTTTAAAACAAATACCGTAAATTGCCCGTTGTAATCTTTTTTAATGTTCATATCTCCATACGGCAACATACCACACATGATTTTATTTTCATTAAAAACATATGCATCTTGCCCATAAAATTCTACAAATTCGAATCCAACTTCACGTACAAGCTTAATGAATTCATTATTATAATAATGTCGATAATGAAAGTGGTTTGGATTAAGTCTTAAGTCCTGTTTTTCCATATTTGGCGTACTTATAATTAAAATGCCATTTTGTTTAAGTGCACCATATAAACGATTTAAAAATAAAGCATCGTCTTTAATATGTTCAATTGATTCCAGTGAAACAATAAAATCGTAGCAATTTTTCTTCATTCTGAAAGGAAAACGTCTACAACTATATTTAATTTTTCTATTTCCATAATACTTTTTTGCAAACTCAATAGCCTCTTTTGAACCATCAATAGAAGTTAGTTCTGCACCCGTTTTTTGCTCCATTAAAAGCGAACCATATCCGTTACCACAAAACACATCCATTCCTTTTAGGTTTAAATTTGACCCAAAGTGGCTCTTTATAACATTGACAGCTAGTTCATATCTGTTGACATGATCCGCTCTTATTTCTTCAATTGTTTTTCCTGTCTGTCTTTCTCCGGAGTCAAGAGCATAGCTCTTCCTATAAATCTTTTTAAATTTAATTTTTATACCAATTATTGTAATAACTTTGTGCGTTTTATCTTCACTATTTTTAACAGAAAATAGTGTCTGCAAAATATTCTTCATTAAACTTCCTCCATATCTTTGTGTTTTAAATTAAAAACATAATCTTTAACCCTTTGTTTTAATAGCTCGGTATCTGTAAGTCTGAACTCTGTTGTCAAACCGTTAAACATATTTAAAGATGTTATTCTATACATGTTTTCCTCAAAAGTCCTTTTTTCATCCATTATAAAAGCGCGGGAGAACTCCCTTTCTTGTTGCTCTTTTGTAATTGTTTTAAAGTATGGACTTTTGGGATAAATTACTATGTGATTTTTTATTTTATTAATCGCCAAAATATCACTAAAACCTGAACGTATACCAATTACGCATTCGCACTGTTTGGCAATTTGAATTAACGTCATCATTGGCAAAAATATTGTCTTAAAGGGCCCATAAGCATCTTTTTTTGTATTGAAAAGAATGTCATAACCCGTAGACTTGAGTTCTTGAGCAAGCTCTATCCAGAAAAATTCTGATAATTCTCTGTCTGTGAACGACCTGGTTTCAGGATATATTAAAATAGTGTTTGAATAATCTTGTTTTAATTTTAAACTAAAACTTGGAGCACTTAAGCTTATAGGGTATTTTAAACCCAGCATTTTTGCATAAAGTTCTAAAAAATTTACAGACTTATTATTTACTGCGTCTGCAAATAACCAATGTGACAGGCAATAAAGTTTACCTATTGCTAATTTTTGCACACATTTTTGAGCAGAATTAATTGAAAATAAGGCGTAATATTCTGCAGAATCGATTTTAATAACCTTGTCAATAGCCTTAAATGATTGCAAAACCTGCCTTTGATTTTCATTAACACATACGGCGAGAATTTTTGCATTACTGTTTCTTTTTTTAAATTCTTCAAACAGAGCACATGGAATATAAAAATCACCCCATGGTTGAAACATGGCAAATTGATAGTAATCAGGATATTTTTTACCAAGCTCATCCTTTAAAGCTTCTAACAGGTAATTATAAAGTTTTTCTCTGAGTTTTTTTCGCGCAGATTTCATTGGAACAATAATATTTACTATCCGAACGCATATTTTATTTATTCTTTCATTTTTTAATATTTCTTTCATTTTTATAACTGTCCAAATTTCGTTAATTGTTGCTTGAACTTTGATTGTTTTTCGTTATACCTTTTTCGAGTGTTTCCAAAAGTTAACTTGCTTAAAATTTTATATTTGTAATATTCAAATTTTATTATATTCTTTATATCTAACAGTTTATAAATTTCATAAAGTTTTTGATTTATATCTTGGTTTTTAATTACAATATCATCTTTTATGGCATTGCAATTATCAGCTATTTTTTTTTCTATACAGTTCTTTAATCTGTAATTTTCATTAAAATTTTGATAACCATAGTATATATGGTTAATATTCCTAAATTTATTAGATATATCATTGAACCAAATACTATTTTCTACATTTTTATTTGTCATCATTACAACTGATAATATATCCGCCCAAAAATATGGACTGTAGTAATTATGAAAAATACTAACAAATGTTTCTATAGAAAATTTTTCATCAATCTTGAATAGTGGCTTATAAAAATATTCAACTTCTTTTCCAAAAAACTGAGCTTCATATAATACTGAACTTGAAATCCCTACCACTTTTTTTATTTTTTTTGACATTAACATATGATAAGTGCAAACATTTTCTAGTTTTTCGATATAATCAGCTTCTTTTAAATATTGTTCAATTTCTTCATTGTATTGGACCAACGGATGAGGAATATAGTAAATTTTTGAATATTTTGATGATAATTCTTCAAGCTCTTTCTTAAAATTCAAAACATTGAGCATTATTCCGTCTCTATCCGTTGATTTATCTTGCAGTGTTTGCCCAATAAATAAACAAGATTCGTCTTCCAGATTATTAAGGTATTCCAGCTCACCTTTTTGCATTGTAAAATAAGTCCAATATTTAGCATAAAACTCAAATTTTTCGCATGGGACTTTATATCGTTCTAATTTATTAAAAATATCTCGATTATTAGTATTTATCATCAAAAATGCATCATCAAATAATTTCCAAGAATGATACCAGAAATTTATAAAGTTTATATTAAAACCTGTTAAGATTTTTCTTAATTCTAATCCCATTTCAAAACCAAACACAAAGGTATCTTCGTTTAAAAATGTCTTTAAATAATCATATGAAGGTTGTTGGATTTTTGTTATATCATACGAAAAATAGCTTTGAGCAATTTCTTTATAACCACTTAATTCATAAAATTTTTGACGAGAAAATACTTCCCCTTGTGCATTTTTCAAGGTTCTCAATTCAACAATTTCAAGGCCTGTTGCCAGCTTAACCTGTGATTTAAATAAATCTACCGCATAATAGTGATATGTTCCACTACACATTGGATTGTGATATAAAAAATCCCAGACAAAAACAAGTTTGTTTGCCAATTACTTACTCCGTATTGATTGTTTATTTTTAACTTCTTCTCTCCAACGACCCTCTCTGGCATATTGCCAAGTGGAGGCATACCTATCATATATTTCCTGAGAAATCAGGCACCTTTCTTTTGCATAATTAAGCATATCTACTTCAAATCCGACTCCAAAATCATAAAAATTGCATAAAAATTTCTTGTAATCTTCCTCTTGTATATTTACATCTATTTTTATACAGTCACTGGGTATTGGCATAGAGTCCCAAATTGCTCTTTTATATAAATCCGACAGTATAGGAAAATTGATACAATTGTTTTTCCATTGCAACATAAAAGCCCAGCCATGTTCCAAGATTATATCCGGCATATGAGCAACAAGAACTTTGTCAATATAAAAAGTTTTCATATTCAACTGTCGCGTATCCCTCAGGAACGTGAAAAACCAATCAACATTAAAGTTAAATTTTTCTATCCAGCAAATATTATATTTCTCTATAAGTTTTCTATTTTTTCTCCAGGCAGTATTTGTTTTTATAGCATTAAGACAATTTTGGGTATTTGTACAAATAACAACCCCAAAACTCCAATGTACTGCATAAGATTTTGAATAAAACATATCAAAATTTAATAAATCAATCTGGTTTTTTAATGCATAATTTTCAGCATTAACAAATGCTTCTGCAAGTTTTTTAGGCTCAGCACAAAGTAAAATATCATCAGCATCAATATTATAAGAAATAGCATAATTGTTTTCATTAGCATGCAAAAAAGGTGTTATCATTGAGTATGCTATTCTTTCCCATAAAGCTTGTCTTTCGACCTTGTGTAATATTTTTTTTATTTCACCCTTTAGCGTCTTTCTATCACTTTTTATAAAAGTAAAATGCCTATTTGGCAAAATCATCTGTTTGATTTTTAACTCCATATCGGGATTATCACAGACAAAAAATACAAACGCGTTCATCTTCTCGGCAATATCAAGCCATTGTCTTATACAGTCAAAAGAAGTACGATGAACCCTGTGAACCTTTAAATAAAAAATCCTCTGATTATTCTTTGGCTTATGGAAACCCCTAAAGGAGTAAAACTTGTATGTTTTAAATTTATCCAGAGCTTTATTATATCGATCAATCTTTATATATTCATATAATTTACAATTTAAAAAATAGATTTCACGTATTTTACACTTTTTTGTATTTATTGAAATTTTATTTAACAAAGACATTAAACACCCCTAAATAAATGACACTTCCCGAGTTCTAATTTCAAAAAGGGTATCTTTATAACACCTGTTTTTTCCAAACAATGTGGCAGTTCCAAGGACAAAACCCTTAACCCCGAGCAAACTCCATTTGTCAAGTCTTTCAATTGTGATTGCACCATCCATGTAAATCTCAAAATTATACTCTGATTTTAAAGCCAATAATTTTTCTATTTTTTTATCAACATAAGACTGATATTTCCTGCCCGCATGTCCTGGGTTTACACCCAAAACAAGAACTCTATCCACGGTATTTAACAACTCTTCGATAGATGAAATTGATGTCCCTGGATTTAGTGCAATTCCTGCAATTGCACCATGTTGATGTATCTTCTCAATTGTTGTAGCAGGGTCAGGGTCAACCTCCGGATGAATGTAAATAATATCAATACCTAAATTAAACAAAATGTCTAAATAGTTATATGGCTTTGATACCATTAGGTGTGCTTCAACCTGTTTTGTTGAATTTCTTTTTATGAAAGCCATATCCTGATAACCCATACCGAAATTATCAACAAAGCTGCCATCCATAATATCTATATGAAAGATATCAATACCAGCGCTCTCAAGATTTTTAACCTCATCTCTTAAGCAGGCAAAGTTAGCACACATCATTGAAGCTGAAAGTTCAATATTTTTCATTAAACAGCCTCCTTTAACAAGGGTCTTGATATTACAAATTCCGACTTATTTAACTTAACAGTTTCATTGGGCTCCAAAACAATTGTTACGCCTCTTTGAACTTTTTGCCCTTCGACTTCCGATTCCCCACCAATAACCGTTAAACATTCAAGCGTATTTGAAACATTGGTATATTCTTCCGTATTTTTAAAAAGTTGTGTGGAATACAATCTCTCTGTTTTTTCTCCTACATAAGGAATAGTCTTAGATTTTAGCGAAACATCTATTGATTTTAGCGCATTTTCGGTCTGAAGAGGGCGCTTTTTACCATCCTTATCCACTCTGTCAAAATCATAAACTCTATATGTAGCGTTACAATTTTCTTCAATTTCATAAACCAAACTGCCTGCAGACATGGCATGCATAGTTCCTGCCTCTATATAAACATAGTCACCCGAGCGTACTTCCAAAAAGTCAATTACATCATCATATTTACCCAGTGTAACTTTTTCTTTTAGTTCTTGTGAAGTCCTTGCCTTACATCCGTCAAAAATTTTACCCGTTTTTGGAGCATCAATAAAATACCAGGATTCATTTTTGCCAAAATCAGCTCCCTCAAGCTCTTTTGCCATAACATCGTTAGGATGAACCTGTAGGCTTAAATCATCGCTCGCATCAACAAGAGCAAGTAAAAACGGAAACTCCTTATAATTTGAAAGTCCGAAACGAGCTTTATTTTCATCAAAATATTTTCTAAAAAGCTGACCCCTATACTCTCCGTTTAGAATTTTACTCTCTAATTCTCCATTAGAAATAAGAGAATACAGGTGTCCGATTTTTTTATTGTTTGTCCCTGAATATGGTGTTAATTTTTTCCCACCCCAAATTGTTTCATGCACAATTGTTTCTATTACTAACATCACAACTCCTTATAAATTCTCATCCAGCACTACATCCAAGTGTTCAAGTCCTTGATTTCTCTTAGGGGTTATTGCATACGCACACCTAAGACCCGAGGGTTTGTCGTCGTTAATTAAAATCCTTTCTCCCATTGGCATTTCAAAAAGAATTTCATTGTATCTCACACCATTTTCTTTCAAGAACTTTATTGTCTTTTCTCTTGCCTCTTTTTCTCTTGCTGTGAGTATCAAAATAAAATCTTCTTTTGGAATTGATTGCAAAAATTCTTTTGCAGCGGGAAGAAATTTATCCTCACCGGTTTTATATCCGTTGTGCACAACCAGTGTCCCATCAAAGTCTAAAATCCAAGTATGACCTAACTTAGATATTCTTAGTTGCTGTTTTTCTTTTATCATTAATACCTCTAAACAAACTCACTCACTAAATGCACGCCGTTATAAAACGCAAGACACATTGAGTCATAATCCTCCCAACAGTGACTTGCCAGAGAAAGCCAAATAATTGCATGGATAAATTTAATATCCTCAACATTGCAATTTTTCATATTTTTTAGAACTTTTTGCGTTAAATGCTCCCAGCCGTTCGACTTAATTTCAAAACTTACTTCATTGTCTAAAATTTTCAACCTAAAATCTTTAACATTAAATTTGTCAAAATTACCTTGCATAGAGTAATACAATTTTGCCCAGTCGTAGCGAATATCTCCCAGAACAATCTGTGACCCGAAATAACCCCTTGCATCAATAAAATAAATATTATTATTCTTGTCAACCATAGTATTGGTTAAAGTGCAATCACCATGAATCGGACAAAAAATTGTATCAAGCAACTTTTCTTCAACAGATTTTCTAAATTCGTCTTTAAATACAATCGGATTTTTACAATGTTTGGTGTTTATTGTTATATACTCTTTATCAGCAAACGGAATCACATCCCTTATGCTGTTTAACCTATCAATTGTTTTTACATAGTATTCCTTGATTAAATCCTCACTATCGGCAGACCTCATTTGATAAGAGTGCATTTTATTGACCGCTTCAATGAGATTATCTGTAATTTTGGCTTTTTGTTCATCTGTCAAATTCGCTTGAAATATATTCGTCCCTTCAATTTTTTCCATAGTTAAAGGGGCATAAGAATAAATCTTTGAAAATAAAGAAAAACCGTATTCAGACATTTTTTTATACCATACAATCTCCCTGTCAATAAGCTTTTTGCCTTCTTCTGTTAAGCCTGTTTTTATAACTTTATCTTCCGTGAATTTCATTTTGTTATAAGGCCTGCAACGGTTTTGCGTATCTTTTAAATTCTCTATGGCGTCCAATGTACCAACTTCCGGACATTTTGGCATTGCAAGCGCCTTTAGTTCGATAGCGCTATTTTTAAGCCAAGTTGTAAAAGAGCCTGATTCGGGAATATTTTTAAAAGCAGTTTTATTTTCAAAAATAAAATAGCCTGCAACACCGTATTTATCAGATGAAATCTTATCCAGCTTGCCGTCAACAAAACTCCAAGAACAGGTTTGGCCCTCCAACAAGCCGATATAATTACCCTTGGGAAGAAGCTCGGGGCTAAAATCATCAGACAAAATCAAATCAGACCATATGAGCATAAATTGCTCATTTTCATTAATATATTCCAGTGCTTGTTTTATTCCGCAGATATTCCCCTGACCTGTTGCTTTTAAGATTTTGTAGTTAACATCTTTGGCAAAAGTTGCAAGATATCGCTTTAAAACGTCATATTTATAGTCACCTATTATAATAAATTCAGCATCTTTATATTTATTAAAAAGGTGAAATATCATTGGTCTGTTATGTACCGGCACCAGACACTTTGGCCTATTGTAGGTCAAATGCTCCAATCTTGTTCCTTTTCCACCTGCCTGAATAATTATTTTCATACTAAAGACTCCCTCAAGCTCTGCAGTTTTTCAAAAGATTTCATAGTAATTTCTTTTAATTCATCTAAAGAAACATAGCCATCAGCATTTAGCTCAACTATCATTGAATGATTTACAAACGGTATTTTGAACATCGAAAAACCTGCAATTCCTTTATCAACCGAAAATGCCCTATCGGAAGTTTTATTCCTAAATCTCGTGTAAATTGAAACATTGGGGATATTTGCAGGCAAAATAAATTCAGACAGTCCGCTTCTTAAAGAAATAACACCCCTTGACTTTTGACTCAATGAATACAATTCAGAAAATGTAAGCAAGGTTGTTTTGCAGCCGTTAATATAATTTTTCTGCTCAGTTATATTTAAAAATACATCATAACCCTGTTTTTTTAACTCAGAAACAATCTGCTCCCAAAATCCCATTGGCAACTCCGAACAACTCAATGCCTCTGGCGCCACAATTACAAAATTATTTAACCTAAGGTCAATTTCACTAATTTTATTTGACAGACTTTTATTAACATCTAAAGAAATAACAGGATTTGGACGATAACAATCATCTTCGCTCACACAAAGAGTATCGATAATACTTTTTAGATAATGTGTCGTACCAATTTCTTGATTTTTAACAGCAAGCTCAACTCTTTCAAAATGACTTCCGGAAAAAATCATAAAAAATTTATGACCCCTAAATTCAAATGCATCGCCTTGAATTTTCAACTGCATACCTTCTATAAAAATATGAGGAACGGTTGGTAAATACATTTTTAAAATATCAATATGATATTTTTTCGTAGCAACAAATAAGGGTGCCTTTGAATTATTTTTCT
>CALUTM010000043.1 GCA_944323705.1 Candidatus Gastranaerophilales bacterium | reverse complement strand
ATATTTATGGGTGTTGGTGCAATGACAGACTTCGGTCCTTTAATTGCAAACCCTAAAACCGCACTTTTAGGCGGAGCCGCACAGTTTGGAATTTTCGGGGCATTATTATTAGCCTTGGCATTAGCTCCGATAATGACTGCAATGGGAATGGACGCTTTCACTATTCAGCAGGCAAGTGCAATTGGTATTATCGGCGGAGCAGATGGTCCTACATCAATTTACGTTACCAACAAGCTTGCACCTGAACTCTTGGGAGCAATCGCGGTTGCTGCATACTCTTATATGGCATTAGTTCCTGTTATACAACCTCCGATTATGAAACTCTTGACTACTGAAGCAGAGAGAAAGATTAAAATGACACAGCTCAGAGACGTATCAAAAAGAGAAAAAATTGTATTCCCGTTGATGGTACTTCTCCTGTGTATCATCCTTCTTCCGAGTGCTTGTCCGCTAGTAGGGGCATTCTGTTTCGGCAACTTGTGCCGTGAATGCGGAGTGGTCGAAAGATTATCGGATACATTACAAAATGCATTAATTAATATAATCACAATCTTTTTAGGACTGACTGTCGGTTCAAAACTGTCAGCCGACCAATTTTTAACGGGACAAACACTGTTTATTCTGTTTTTGGGAATAACTGCATTTTCACTTGCAACAGCAGGCGGTGTTATAATGGCTAAAACAATGAACTTATTCTCAAAAACCAAGATTAATCCGTTAATCGGTTCGGCAGGCGTATCGGCAGTTCCGATGGCAGCAAGGGTATCAAATAAAGTCGGACTAGAAGCAGATCCGCAGAACTTCTTGCTGATGCATGCAATGGGACCGAACGTCTCAGGCGTAATCGGTTCGGCTGTTGCCGCAGGTGTATTATTAGCACTTTGCCACTAAAGAGATGTTCATAAACTTGAAAAAAACACTGTTTTCTACAAGCAGTGTTTTTTTGTGCTATATAATATAGTATGAAATTAGTACGGGTAAAAAACAATGATGATATAAAAGTATTGGCAAAGCTTACTTCGGAAATTTGGCACGAATACTGGCCAATAATTTTGAGCTCTGAACAAATTGATTATATGGTTGAAAAATTTCAATCAGAAGAGGCTATAACCGAGCAGATAAAAAATGAAAACTACCAATATTATTTTATAAATCACAATGGAGAAAATGTAGGATACGTAGGGATTTCTCCTAAAGAAGAGTATTTGTTCCTATCCAAGCTATACTTAAAAAAAGAATTCAGACATTTGGGATTTGGCAGAAAAACCATAGCCGCATTAAAGGATTTCGGATTCAAAAAAATACGATTAACGGTTAATAAATATAATAAAAACACTATCGATGCTTATTTTAAATATGGATTTAAAATTATCGATAGTGTTGTATCCGATATCGGCAACGGATTCGTTATGGATGATTATATAATGGAACTTGAATCCGTATAACCGTTCTATTTACTTGGAGTCACATTTATAAAAGGCATGGTACCGCCAAGCATGTATTGGGGCATTTTGCCGTCCCATTTTTGGACCGCTTCATACTGAACCAGAGACTTGTTTTGACTCAATGCTCTTGCTCTTATTGCCATAGACTTTGCCTCGGCTTCTGCTGCAATAACCTTTTGTTTTGCTTCTTCCTGAACTTGTACAGTCTTATTTTTTGCTTTTAAGGCCTCCTGCTCAGCCGTTACCTTGCTTTCAATTGCCTTTTCAAATACATCAGAATAACTTATTTCTGTCATTTGAAAATCAGTAACATTAATATAATTGTCGCTCAATTGAGATTGTAATTTAAATAAAATGTCACCCGTTGCCTTTTCTCTGTTTGCTATTAAATCCTGAGCGTTCCACTTACCTATTATGTCTTTAATAGTACCTTCTACAACAGGAGTTAAAATCGTACTTACGTAGTCCATACCGACTTCTTGAAAGAGTTTATTAACCTTATCCGGCTGTACATTATAATTTATGACATAGGTAATTCTTGCCTGTTGGATATCTTTAGTGTAAACAGAGGTGGTTAATGTATTTCTTTGAGTCTTTACGTTCATTGTTTTAAATTTTTGAATAAAAGGAAAAATCAAATGTAATCCTTCACCATAGCTTTCGGGCTCAACTTCTCCCAAACGGATTTTAATCCCCCTTTCTCCGGGTCCTACCATTACAAACGGATTACATAATACGATAAAACACACAAGCAGGCACAATACAAGTACCGGCATTCCAAAAAGCTTTTTGTCCATCTCAATCCTTTCTTAATTCAATGCTAACAGGGCTAAGGCAACATAAAGAGCAGCTACAACAAATACAAAAACTCCAAATGTAATAAGCATCTGTTTTCCGTATTTTAAATACAAGTTTTCACCAGTTATATAACATAATGTTATAATACACAGGTTTATAAGCACAATCAGTGATACAAATAACAGCAAAACTCTTACGACCATTAAAACCTCTTTTCAAGTTTTATTATATTATATAAAATATCTCTTGATATCATATATGAGAAGGATTTTATGATAGAATTATGCTATGAAAAGACTTTGTGTGTTTGCTCATTGGGACAGAGATAATATAATTGACGAATATGTTATATTCTATTTAAAAGCTTTAAACTCAGTCTGTGATTATACTATATTTGTCTCAGATTGTGACCTGGATATTTCTGAGACAAACAAGTTAAACGGAATCGCTGATTATATTATTGCTCAAAAACACGGAGAATACGATTTTGGCTCTTACAAAAGAGGGTTTAATCTTGCAAAGGAAAAAGAGCTTGAGTTTGAGGAGCTGCTTTTTGTTAACGATTCTTGCTATGGTCCCTTTTTCCCTCTGGAGCCAATTTTTGAAACAATGCGAAAGAAAAATTGCGATTTTTGGGGTATAACGAAAAATTTGTATGGTATATGCAAAAAAGGTGAGGAATATAAAACTTGCTACTCTCCACATATACAGAGTTATTTTCTCGCATTTAGCAAAAAAGTATTTAACAATAGTTGTTTTCAAAACTTTATAAACTGCGTAAAACCTGAAAAATGTAAGAATGATATTATTATAAATTATGAAATGGGATTAACGGAGTTAATCGAAAAGAACAAATTTAAAACGGGCGTATATATAAACTCTTATCAACACACTGAAAATTGTCTCTCCATTAAGTGGGATAAATTAATAAAAAAGAAACATTTTCCGTTTCTTAAAACAAGTATTCCAAGGAGCGGTATTTACCCGATAGGAGAAATTAAAAATTGGAAAAGTGTAATTATTGAGTCAAAATCCGACTATCCGACGGTACTTATTGAGAAAAATGCAACACGATTAAGAAATATGCAAGAAAATCTTTTTGAGAAAATGAATATTTACAGAAAGCTTAGATATCTTATACTGAAAAATATGCCGTTAGAAATTCGCTGGAGCGTTGTATATATTGAAAAACAATTATTTTTACTCCTTAATACACTGTGTTTCAACAAACTAAAAAAATTCTAAGGATTATCATTACCTCCCCTGCAATAACGTAAACAATGTTTATTTCTCTAATTTTCTTCAATAAATTTAAGAAGTTCCGAAACACACTTTTCCCAAGTGAAGTTCTTCGCTCTTATCAAACCCCGTTCTGCACAAAGTTCCCTGAAAAATGTATCAAAATACATTTTACGATAAGCCTCAATCAATTCCACATCGTTTTGGGGATTTATTTGAATTCCCGCATTACCGATAACTTCCGGCAAAGAAGAGGTATTAGAGGTTATAACGGGACAGCCGCACTTCATTGCTTCCAAAATCGGAAGTCCAAATCCTTCATACAAAGACGGGTAAATGAACATTAGGGCATTTGAATACAATATAGGGAGTTCCTCATCTTTTACGTATCCTTTAAAAATTATTTTTGATTTATCAAACTCTCCGATTGCTTGATAAAGTTCTTTTTCAAATTTAGCCCAAATTCCACCTCCAAGCACAAGGTACAAGTCATCTATTTTGTAACGGTTAATGAATTCAAAAAAGTTTTTGATTGCAAAAATCAGGTTTTTTCGTTTGCCCAGAGTGCACAGAGAAAAAACATATTTTAAATGTTCTTGCGTTTTACAAGGAATAAAATTATCATCCGCACCCAGATATGTGGTTCTTATATTGTCATTGGGAACTTCGGGAAAATATTTCAGGACATCATTTCTTGTATTTTCAGAATTTGTTACATAAAAATCTTTTTTATTAATCGAAGCATAAATACTATAGCTCCACAAACGCCTATTTTTCAGAGCATTATTTTTATTTTCCATAATCGGTATAACATCATGCAGCATCCTGAATCTTTTAATATTATCTGCCATCATAATTTCTTTTGACGGAGAATTAAACGGGCTGAAATATACGTCATACTCAGTCAGTAAATCGGCATTTTTAGAAGATTTTTTATAAAAAAGATTTTCATAATACCTTGAAATACTTAATATAGCATACTGCAGTTTTCGCGGAGAATCTTTGAATGCATAATTCAACTTTGCAAACAGAAGATTTAACAAAGATTTCTCTTCCAAAAGCCTGATACCTTGGAATTCTTCAACTTTGCTCATAACATCTTTCAGAAAAAAATACCGTTTAAAATTACAGCAAAATACCAACTCTGTATTTCTTCGTTTTAGTTCCCTAAAAATGTTTAAAGCAACAAAAAAAACGCCCGCCCTATGCCCGTTTTTTTCAAAATAATATGAAAGCTCTGTCGCATCATATAATATTTTCATTTCTTTACCACCCTAAAAATTTTACGCAAGCGGTTTTTTAGCTTTCGGAATAAAAGAAAAAACGAGTAACAAGCCCTCATTGGGAAACGACTCATATCAACTGCAATCCTTTTATATACATCCCTGTCTCTTCCGGAAACAAACAGGTATTCGGCAAAAGGATATTTTGAATAATAATAATTTCTGTTTTTTTCCAAATTATAGTCATAGTTTTCGGAAGTTATGGAACCATAATGATAAAAGCAGACCGTATTTGCCACATAAACGTCATATCCTGCCATTATAGCCCTGTATTTAATATCATTATCCTCAAAGAAGGCAGGAAAATAATTTTCATCAAACCCGCCGATTTTATTTAACACTTCCCTTTTAGTCACAACACAGGAAAAAACACATTCGTCAAAATTCTTCTCATACGGCTTATTATACTTTGCAGCCTTAAAAAAACTTATATAATTTTTATCATCCGTATTATCATAATGCGGGTTTACATGCCTTGGAGAGACAAACGCAGCAGTTTTTTCAGTTTCAAAAACCTTTTCGCATTCTTCAAACCAATTCGGATAAAGTAAAATATCATTATTTAAAAAACCTATATATTCACCCTCTGCCAATTCCAAGCCCTGATTATTCCCCCTTGAAAACCCATGATTTTCCTCATTAAGTATCAATTTTACTCCGAGAGATTTCAAATATTCGACAGTACCATCGGAAGAGCCGTTATCAACAATTATAAGTTCAAAATCTTTTGTATACTTATATAAACTTGTCACAAACTTTTTTGTATATTCAAGTTTATTGTAAGTTAAAGTTATAATACTGAGCTTCATTTTCTTATTTTACTCCAAATTTAAACGAGCAGCTACATTTTGTCCGTACAACTTCATTAAGTTTTCAAGCTGAAGATCGTTTAACCCTTTTGAATTTTTTGCATAAAGAGTGCCTTTATTAAATAAAATCTGCCTGAGAATATTTGTACACGCCAAATTTTTAATATGATTTTTTACAACCCTGATTTTTTTATTGTGTACCAATGCCATAACCCAAAACCATACATCATCAGCGGTAGGAGAATTCTTAAGAAAAACATCCTCTCTTAAAACTTCTTTTGTGAAACAATTTGGAGGATACAACACTCCTCCTACACCCGTCAGAAAGTTATCAAAACGAGCGGTTTCTTCACTAACATGCCTGTCCCAGGTCTCATAAGGTGCCAACTGACCGCCCGAAAATTTAACACGATGTGCCCTGTGAACATGAATATCCTCAGAATGTGCAATATATGAATAATACAGTTTTTCAAGCCAATTTTTCGGATAATATATATCATCATCCGCCGTCACTATTATTGAATTCGGAAACTCCTTAAAAGCGTATATTGCTTTTGTATAAGATTTTATATCCTTTACAAACCTTATTTCCAAACCGTTTTTAATAAACCTTGTAATTTCATAAGGAAGATCATTAACCCCGTCGTATTCATCGGAAAGCCACAGTATAATCCTGTCGGGCTTGATTTTCTGATTAAGCAGCGAATAAATCGATATTACCAAATCATCAAAACGTTCTTCATAAGAGGTTAATGAAAGTATAATCGGTACTGTACGCTCGGACGAGTTTATGCCGCTATAATTTCCCATATTATCAGCCCAATATCTTATTATCGGATTTATAACAAATCTTAAGTGAAATTTAGGCATTTTTATCATCCGTGCACCCTTAATTTTTGTATCAAAATACTCTCAAACGGGGTATTATTAGTAGGTTTTTCATTGTTCTTGAGCCTGTCCGCCCATTCCAAAATTCTTTTCTCCGCTCTTGTAAGTTCAAATTTAGATAAATCAAACTGGCTTAAATAAACAAGCCAAGAATGCCGGGTCGGATATTCAGATATAACTTTCTCAATATTCCATTCCACAGACGGAATTTTCTGATTTTCACCAAGCAACTTGTATATTCCCTGCGTAACAAATCTGTCATACGCCCTTTGACTGTTTAAACTAAAGGTTTCAACCAGTTCTTTTTTCAGCCTGTGCCAACTTATATCATAATTAATATTGGCAAGATATTCGTCCTGAAGCTTTTTTGTACCTTCTTCCAACTCAAAACCGAAACGCACCGAGAATTTAAGAGCCCTTATAATCCTTGTAGGGTCATCAATAAAACTGTCTTTGTGCAGCACTCTCAAGAGTTTATTTTTTATATCCTCTTTTCCTCCAAAATAATCAATCAACTCGTTATCGGTAGTTCTCTTTGCCATAGCGTTTATTGTAAAATCACGCCTTCGCAAATCTTCCTCCAAGGAACAGCCAATCTCCTTAATTTTGGGTAAATGCCCTTTTCGGGGATACGCCTCAGTTCTTGTTGAAGCTATATCAATTTCTGCATCGTTCAATTCAACCCGCACAGTTCCGAATTTTGAATTTTCCCGTATTATATTTAACCCGTTTGCGTGTGCAAACTCTATGGCATTTCCTTCATAGCAATAATCAATATCCAAGCTTTCTTGCTTGATAAGTTTGTCACGGACAACACCGCCGACATAATATAAATTATCGTTCTTGAGCTTCATTCTTAACCTTTTTGTTGTGAATAACAGAAGAAATAAATGCACTGACAATAAATGCAAGTCCCAAAAGCCCCGTAACAACCTCCGGGACTTCATGGAAAGTAGATACAAACATTAATATGGCAAGAGTCCCTATAGCCCAATGAGCACCGTGCTCAAGATACAAATATTGATCAAGCGTCTTTTTTTCCACCAGCATTATTGTTAAAGAACGTACAAACATCGCACCGATAAACAACCCTATTGTTATAATAAGGATATCTTTGCTGAGAGCAAAGGCCCCTAACACACCATCTAAAGAAAATGACGCGTCAATAAGTTCAAGATAAAGAAACCCGACCAAGCCCGAGCATTTTACCGTATCGGCACAAAGTTTTGCTCTCTCCTCCTGACGTCTTTCAAGCCACTCTGCCAATCCGTCTATAACAAGATATGTAATAATACCCGATACACCTGACATAAATACACTCTGTCTTACCTCCGGCGGAATTTCAAACATCAAAAGTCCGAGCATTAAAAGTGTCGTTAGCGTACAAACACCCTTTATTTTTGACAACTTATGCAACATAAGCTCGGGAACTTTAAGCCAGTGAACAGTTTTTTCCTGTTCTACAAAGTAATCCATAAATAACATTAAGAGGAAAGCACCGCCGAATGCCACAATGGGAGCATGCGTCAATTCAAGATAATGAGCGTATGAATGTACATCATTCAATGCCATATCAAGAACTCTCAGTATATTCAATTTAGCGAATATTGCAACTACCAGAAGCGGGAATAAAAATCTCATCCCGAATACGGCAATCAAAATACCCCAAGTAATGAATCGGTGCCTCCATTTTTCCGACATACGTTCAAGCTTCATCGCATTTACAACCGCATTATCGAAAGATAAACTGACTTCAAGCACAGCAAGTACAAATGCTATAAAAATACAAGTAAGACCTGTTCCATTGTGAACATGTTCCCCCCATAAATATGCACATATAAATCCAAAAATCGTAACAATATATGAACCCAGAAAATAATGTATCATACAACTCTCCTTATCCTTGTCTAATTATATTATAATAATTAAACAGTGTAAACGACCTGACATTTTACACAATAATTTATGGTATAATAACTTCATCCGAAGAATAAAAGGAGCTTTTTATGTTTATTGAGGAGTACATTAAGAAAAATATATTAACAAAAGAAAAAATTCTTAATGACAAGACCCTTATTGAAAATATAGGTCTAATCTCAGAGGTCATAATAAATGCCTACAAAGCCGGGAATAAAGTTTTAGCGGCAGGAAACGGCGGTTCTGCAGCAGACGCACAGCATATAGCAGGAGAGCTTGTTTCCAAATTTTATTTGAACAGACCCGGACTTTGTGCGTATGCACTTACCACAAATTCATCAATCATAACGGCAGTCAGTAACGACTACGGATACGAGAATGTCTTTGCAAGACAAATTAACGGTATGGGGAACAAAGGGGACATACTGATTTGCTTCTCTACTTCAGGAGAGTCGAAAAATATAATCAATGCTCTTAAAGAAGCAAAAGCCAAAGGTTTAATCACTATTGGTTTTACCGGAGAGAAAAAATGTCTGATGGATAATATTTGTGACTACTTAATAAAAGTTCCGTCTGATGATACACCGCAGATTCAGGAATGCCACATATTATTGGGGCACATTGTTTGTGCTCTTACTGAAAAGGGATTATTTGAAAAAGATTAATATTATGGAGGAATTTATGAAAAAATTTATTGTTACTATTTTTATCGGGGCTTTGTTCACAGCACCCGCGTTTGCTGCAACTTGGAGTGCGGCAGACAGAGTTTCCACTGTAGGAGCAGAAATAATTTCAAAGAACAGCCTGCCTGCAAAAACTACTTTTAAGGTAGTGAACGGAGCTGCAGACAATTCAAATACATCTTTAACCAATGTGATACAAATCTCAAGCACGGATTTGTCATACACGGGAAACGACAGTGAAGTTGCAGCGGTAATTGCTAACGAGATGGGACACATTATAAACGGGACATACTCTAAAAACAAAATGAGAAATGCCGCAAAGAACGCTATCTTAAGCAAACTCAGCTCCGATAACATAATTTCTACAGCTGCCAACAGTGAATACGTTGCTAATAAAACCAATTTAAACGATGAAAAAGCCGCGGATATAACAGGGATTGACCTCCTTGCAAAAACAGGTTATAACCCGCTTGCTATGATTGTTGTCATAACAAAAATGCCGGGCAGCACGCTTGAAGCTCTTCAAGGAAAACCTTCAAACTCGGAAAGAGCAATGTACGTATATGATTATCTGACATACAATTATCCGTCCAAAGTAAAAGCAGGCTACGGTTGCCAGGAGTACAGAGCATTTTTAACGTATGCAGACCCGATTGTACAGGAAAGAAATTCAAGCGAAAAGAAATTGGCAAAATTTAACAAAGAGCAGGAAAAAAATAAGGCAGAACGGGCAAAAGAAATTGCTAAATATAAAGCTACCGGGGGGTTAAGCGGTTGGGATGCTTCGTATACGATTCTTAAAGCCCTTTCCGAATCAACGGAAAATTAATAAAAATTAAAAAGCAGAATGTAATTTTATTCCGCTTTTTTGTTATATAATTAGGTTGTATGTTTACACTATAGTCGAGGTTATAAAATGGAGACAGAGAAAAAAATCAGACGTGCACGAACTAAAATCGTTGCTACACTTGGTCCTGCAACTTCCACATACGAAAAAATAAAAGAATTGGTGGATGCCGGGGCTACTATGTTTAGGCTCAATACTTCTCACGGAAGTGAAGAAGGGCATGCCCAAAATATTAATAACATAAGAAAAATTTCAAAAGAAATAGGGTATTATATTCCTATCCTTGTGGATTTACAAGGTCCTAAAATAAGGGTTGGAAATATCCCGAATCCGATATCCATAAAAGCAGGTCAGGAAGTCATCCTGGAAGCCACTACGGATACAAGTAATCCCGAAATTGTGCCGGTTGATTATGAAGGTATTGCAAACGACGTAAAACAAGGAGAAAAAATACTTCTTGACGACGGTAAGATAGGGCTTGAAGTTTTGGGAGTCGATAACGGAAAAGTTAGAACAAAGGTTCTTTACGGCGAAGAAATTAAACCGCGTAAGGGAATAAACATACCCGGGGCGACCGCAAGTCTTAATGCTGTTACTGAAAGAGATATAGAATTTATAAGATTTGCCGTTGAATACGACGCCGATTATATTGCACTTTCTTTTGTCAGAGAGGCAAAAGATATTGAAATGGCTAAAAAATGTATAAAAGATTACGGCGGAAGAATTCCTGTCATAGCTAAGATAGAAAAACCGCAGGCGGTAGACAATTTGGAAGAAATCTTAAAGATTGCAGACGGTATCATGGTGGCAAGAGGTGATTTGGGTATTGAAATGTCACCTGAGGATGTTCCTATCGTACAAAAATATATCGTTGACCAGACAATCAGAGAGCGAAAAGTTTGTATTGTCGCAACCCAAATGCTTGAATCAATGATAGAAGAGCCTATTCCGACTAGAGCGGAAGCAAGTGACGTCGCTAATGCAATATTGGACGGTACGGACGCAATTATGCTGTCAGGTGAAACTGCAATGGGGAAATACCCGACAGAAGCCGTCAGAATGATGAGAAAAATCGCATCAAACGTTGAGACTTGCAATTTCTGTCTTTCAAATCTTGATTTGGAAATGAATGACAGATATGAATTATCACCGCAGGCAATATCAAATGCGGCGGTAAAAATGGCACAAGACCTAAATGCAAAGGCGATACTGGCATTTACACATACGGGTTATACTCCGAGATTGTTATCAAAATTAAGACCTACGGTTCCGGTTATAGCAATTTCCGATATGGAATCAACTTGCAGAAGACTAAACCTTTTCTGGGATATATATGCCGACTTTAGGGACTGGGATACTGTTTTGGATGCGGATTTGCTGCTCAAAATAGATGATTATATTTTAACAAAGACAGATTTCAAAAAGGGTGAAAGAATTATAATCATAGGTTCTATTCCGAAACTTATTACGGGTCGCACAAACTTCATAAGAGTTCACAGAATCGGAGCTCCAATGGAGAGATAAAAAAAGGGCTTTTAAAAGCCCTTTTTTTATTAGATTATTTTATAAATCAGATAATATATTATTGCGGAAAGAATCATACAAGCGGGGATGGTAAGCACCCAAGCCGTAACAATATTCCCGACAATCCTCCATTTTACGGCATGTGCATGAAAGGTCGAACCAACCCCCATAATAGCTGTCGATATAACATGTGTAGTACTCAGAGGGATACCAAAATGAGAAGCCGTAAGGATTAAGCCTGCAGCAGAGGTTTCAGCTGCAAAACCGTGCATGGGCTTAAGCTTAATAATTTTATGTCCCATAGTTTTGATAATCTTCCAACCGCCGTTCATGGTTCCTGCAGCCATCATAAAAGCACAAACAATAATAACTACGAGTGGTATTTCAAAATCACCCGTAGGAGATTTATGTAATACTCCGCCTGCAAGCAATGCCAGAGTAATAATACCCATCGTTTTTTGAGCATCGTTTGAACCGTGACTGAGAGCCATAAGCCCCGAGGAAATAAGCTGCAATTTTCTGAATTTTTTGTTTACTTTTTGGGGATTGAGTCTGTACAATAGCCTAATTAACAGAAGCATCAACATGAACCCTGCACAAAATCCCAATACGGGAGATGTAAACATCGGAATTATAACCTTGTCAATAAGAGTCGTGAAATGTACTGCACTTAACCCCGCTTTTACAATTGTAGCACCCAACAAACCGCCGATTAGTGCGTGCGATGAACTGGATGGAAGCCCTAAATACCACGTCAATAAATTCCAGAGTACCGCAGCTAAAAGAGCACAGAATATAACCGTCAGGGTTATCATCTCGGAATTTACAATCCCTGCTCCTATCGTTTTAGCGACATGGGTTCCGGTTAAAGCACCTATAAATTCGAGTGTTGCACCAAAAAGAACAGCCTGTTTCGGAGACAGAACTTTTGTTGATACAACCGTCGCAATAGCATTTGCACAATCGTGAAAACCGTTTATGAATTCAAAAGTGAGGGCTACTGCAACTACCGCTATAAGTAAAAATATCGTAACCATAACCCACCTAGCTTTGCTTCAATGCTACATTCAATACTGTATCAGAAATGTGATAGCATGTATCCAATGTTTTTTCGACTTCCGTATAGATATCTCTCAGTTTTATAACCTCTAAAGCATCATATTTACCGGAAAATAACTGAGCCATCGCATTTCTGTGAACATCATCCCCGTGGGTTTCCAAGACCTTCATTTCTATATTCAATTTGGTTATTAATTCAACATCACAAACTTTCTTAAGATTTTTAATAATCTCACCCAGTTTTTCCGTTGCGTTAACCAAAGTTAAAGCCTGTTCTTTCATCTCTTCCGTATACTCTTTTAATCTGTATACTTCCAAATTCAAACAGGCTTTTGCAATTCTTTTATTAATTTTATATAATCTAACCGCTATATATTGAATGTCCTCACGCTCTATCGGAGTAATAAAACTTTTATTTAACTGCTTTAAAATAAGTTTAAGTGAAATCGAACCTTTTTTCTTGTTTCTTAACGCCTTTTCTTTTTTTTCATCACTCAGACCGTGCCTTATAATATCATCATACAGCTTCGCCGTATTCAAACATATTTCCGCACTATCCTGAAACATATGAAAAAACATCTTATCTTCAGGCGGCATAATGTAGGACATAAGATTAAATTTTGGCATACTTCCCTCCATTTCCATACAAGACCAGTGTACACAAAAAAACGCTACGAATAAAGAACTTGTTAACAAAATTTAATAAACCGCTCCATTGCACTGCTACCCGCCATAACCTAACAATTACTTAACATTTCCGAAATTCATTTACTCTTTGCACCCGTCGTCTCACTTCTATTTCTCTCTTTTTATCTTCAGTTTTCTCTTACGCCGTTTCCGCATTGTTCCCCAAACTTCCCCCCACCATTTACCCCCCCCCTGTTTGTGATAAAATGTATTTATGAAGAGAATTTTAGTAACAGGCGGAGCGGGATTTATCGGGTCACATCTTTGTGCAAAATTACTTGAGTGCGGTAATAAAGTTATCTGCTTAGACAATTTATTTACCGGCTCTGTTGAGAATATAAAACCTCTTCTTGGAGATAAGAATTTTAAATTTTTTGAACACGATATAACGGAAGAATACCAAGATGAAGTCGATGAAATTTATAACCTTGCCTGTCCCGCAAGTCCTCCGCATTACCAATATAATGCCATAAAAACGCTCAAGACTTCTGTTTTAGGAATAATTAATATGCTGGAGCTTGCAAAGGCGTGTAAAGCGAAAATTTTGCAGGCTTCGACCAGTGAAGTATACGGCGATCCCCAAATACATCCGCAGAGTGAGAGTTATACGGGGAATGTCAATCCTGTAGGTCCAAGAAGCTGCTATGACGAGGGAAAACGCTGTGCAGAAACATTTATGAGAGAGTACCGCAGACAAGAAAATATTGATACAAAAATCGTCAGAATATTTAATACTTATGGTCCCAATATGGCTATAAACGACGGAAGAGTCGTTTCCAATTTTATTATACAGGCACTAAGAAACGAAGATATTACAATCTACGGCGACGGATTGCAAACACGTTCTTTTTGCTATATAGATGATTTAATCGAAGGTCTTATAAAAATGATGGAAAGCCCCGCAATTGGTCCGATTAATCTCGGTAACCCGTCAGAGAGAAGTATTTTGGACTTGGCAAGGTTGGTAATAAAACTCACATCTTCAAATTCTAAAATAACGTACAAACCGTTACCGAAGGATGATCCTATGCGGAGACAACCGGACATAAAACTTGCAGAAAAAGAACTCGGCTGGAGACCGAAAACGGACATTGAGCAGGGACTTGTAAAAACAATAGAATATTTTAAGGAGCGTCTTTAAATGAAAGTTTGCGTAATCGGAACGGGATATGTAGGATTGGTTGCAGGTACGTGTTTTGCGGAGATGGGAAACGACGTAATCTGTGTAGACAAAGATCTTGAAAAACTGGAAAATCTCAAACGCGGTATTATACCGATTTATGAGCCGGGGTTAGAGGACTTAATCAAAACCAATGTAAAGGAAGGTCGCCTAAAATTTTCCGATAATATATCAGACGCGGTAAAAGAATCTCTGATTTGCTTTATCGCGGTGGGAACACCGCAGGTGAAGGACGGGTCGGTAAACATGGAAAATGTTTATCAAGCGGCAGAAGAAATCGGAAAATCCATAAACGAATACAAAATCATTGTTAACAAATCTACAGTTCCGATAGGTACTGCGGATAAGCTGCGTGAAATCATAAAACGACACACCGAGAGCCCTTTTGATGTAGTATCCAATCCCGAGTTCTTAAAACAGGGAGCCGCCGTGGAGGATTTTTTACGCCCCGACAGGGTTGTAATAGGCACAAGTTCGGAGAAAGCAAAAAAAATAATGCTTGATTTATACTCACCGTTCGTAAGAAACCAACACCCGATAATCACAATGGATGAGAAGTCGGCAGAGATGGTAAAATATGCGTCTAATTCATTTTTGGCAGTCAAAATATCCTTTGCAAACGAAATAGCCAACATTTGTGAATCAGTAGGTGCGGACGCAAACCTTGTCCGTCTGGGAATGTGTGCAGACACACGAATCGGCACAAAATTCCTATATCCTGGGATAGGCTACGGCGGAAGCTGCTTTCCTAAAGATGTCAGAGCACTGATAAAGACCGCCGAAGAGAATAATAGCGGATGCGAAATCTTAAAAGCCGCAGATAAAACAAACCAAAAACAGAGAGAACGGTTTATCAAAAAAATTACCGATAAATACGGCGAAAATCTTGAAGGCAAAACATTTGCCGCCTGGGGTTTGTCATTTAAGCCAAAAACCAATGATATGCGGGAAGCTCCTTCCATAACAATTATTAATAAACTGCTTGAACTTGGGGCAAAAATTACCGCTTACGACCCCAAAGCTTGTGAAACGGCAAAGAAAATATTCGGAGACAAAATAGAGTATGCCGCCTCTTCCTATGAAGCGTTAAAAGATGCTGATGCATTAATTTTACTTACGGAATGGAATGAGTTTAGAAATCCTGATTTTTCGAAAATAAAATCACTGTTAAAAACACCCGTCATATTTGACGGGCGTAATCAATACACTTCGTATAACATTCAAACTCTCGGATTTGAGTACTATGAAGTAGGCAAAAGCTAATCCTTGCTTTCTTCTTTATTCTTAATTTCATTCAATGCTTCAGCCATTTTTTCAATATCATCGGAAGAGCCTGCTTTGCTTACGACTTCTGCGGCAAGAGCTCTATCCTCTTTTGTGGAGTTTAAATCAACGGCATTTTGCAAAAACACCATTCCCAATGCGTCAGCAGCTTTGATTCCGCCGTCATTATCAATTTCAAATTTAAATTCATTAGGATTGGTACAATCAGAGCTGTAAGAACAGGATGTCGACTTTTCCGGTTCAAGATTAACAGTAAGATCCGTAACAACCCTATATCCGCCGGGTAAATCAGAATCGCTCTCGCTTTTAGCATTAAAATTCCACTTTACCCCATCTACAGTGTTAAACCAAACATATGAATCAGACTGCGAACCTTGCTGTTCAATTTCTCCCGACAAAGACATTTTAGACCCCAAAAGAGACGGATATTTAAATCCATATTCGTAAAAATCATCTCCATTATAAGGTTTAATTGCCGGAGCATCAAAACAATATATACCCGAGCAGTTCGGTTCGCCATTGTTGTCATAAGTTGTCCAATACAGAGACGGGTCATCCAAAATTTCCGCGGTAAGTGTTGAGAGCGTTGTATACACTTTTAGGTATTTTGATTTAGTCTCATCAGGCATCATCCCTACTAAGGCAGGAGCACATATTGCCGCTACAATACCAATAATTGCAACGGTTATAAGTAATTCTTGTAAAGTAAAACCCTTCTTCTTAAACATACTTTCCTCTCAAAATATTTTTAGTACAAGTAAATTATATCACATATTTACGATAAAAAATAGTGTGGGGGGGGAAATAAAAACGGACGTAAAGTTATCAATATCAAGCCCGATGAATCTCTATTTGGTGTCTTTGCGAGGACGATTAGTCCGAAGCAATCCAGCCTTTTATTAACTTTAATTTTCGTGATTCTTTAGTAGTAGTTAAAAAAAAAGTGACTAAGTGACGGAGTGATTAAGTGAATAAGAAGTTAACATTTAAAAGATTCTTAAGTAGTTCATGTCGGGCAATGCCGCGACCTTGTTTTGCAAGTGTAAGCGTTCCCTCTCCTAACAGGAGAGGGTTAGGGTGAGGTGTCAATCTACAAGCCAGTGACTAGTGAATAGTGACTAGTGAATAGATTTTTGTCGGGCAATGCCCGACCTACAAATTTATAAATTCGCACGCGTGTGAGCCTTGGTGAACCATAGCGTGCGTAAGTGATTGGGCGTATGCCCAAAGATTAATACATTTGAGCGTTAGCGAAAATGTCGGAAAC
>CALUTM010000042.1 GCA_944323705.1 Candidatus Gastranaerophilales bacterium | reverse complement strand
CTAATAATGTCGTAACCCATATTTTTAGCCTTTTGTCGGGCTTCAAATATGTTGTGTGCTTCAATAGTAATTTCTTCCTGCCTTGCGTATTTATCACCCCTGACACGCACCAACATATTGTATTCGTTAGTATCTTTATGATGATATTCAGGCGGTTGAGTGCGAGAAATAAAGCTATTGTCAAATTGCGGACTATCGTAAGTTTGCTGATTGCAGGAATAATTATTATTCCAATCGTCGTTGTCATTGTAGTCATCTTCCTCATAGTAACCGTCATTGTCACTGTAACTGCTTAATCGCTTTTTAGCTTCTTCAATAAAGCCGTTAATAAAAATGTAGATTACTAAAGCTATTGCTAACCATTTCATAAGATTGTTTCCTTTCTGTGCTCTTGAGTACACAAACTTATAATAAACTGTTTTTCAAAAACTTACTCTCAAATTCATCGTTTCGATTGTTATGAAAGCATTTCAGAATTAAAATTTAGTATATCTTGCAAAAAGTATTAAAATATTATTTTGCTAATTTGACATTTTGCATAATTATTGGAGTTGGAGGCTCTTCCCTATCTATGAACTTTTCTCCTGTAATAATAACTTGATTATTAATCTGCAATAATTTATCGAACTTTTTTATTTCTCTGTCAAAACAAACACAATCTATTGTACCTGTTTCGTCTTCAAGCGTTATAAAGCGTATGAATTTATATGGATTAGATTTTGTTGGTATTTGAATTGTTGAAGTAATGGTTCCGCAGATTGAAATTTCAGTACGAGACTTATCTTTCAGCAATTCATTGTTTGATAATTCTTTAACTTGATTACATTTTAATAATTTCATAAGTTTGTTTCCTTTCTTTGTTCTTTGGTACACAAACTTATAATAAACTGTTTTTAAAAAACACGCTCCCAAATTCTTGACTTCGATTGGTATGAGAGGGTTTTGGGGTTGCAAGGTTATGTAATTTATTAATATTATTTCCGATTTCGGAATTTTGGCATAACAAAACAGACCAATATTTATATGAATATTGGCATTAACCGCAATTACTACAGGTGGGAATCCTGAAATCTATGTGCTACTTGGGATTGACCGCAATTACCGCAAAAACCGATGTGTAATATTGTTCTTTGCTTAATTGCTGAAAACCTTTAAAATCAACAAATTTTTTCAGCAGTCCCTTTTTGGTCCCTTTTTTGCAAAATTTGCTCATTTTTTGAAAATTTCAAAAGGATGCAAACGCACTAAAAAAGAGCCTTTTCAGGCTCTTTTTAAATGGAGGAGGAGGTGGGATTCGAACCCACGGTACGCTCGCACGTACGACGGTTTTCAAGACCGCTCCAATCAACCGCTCTGGCACTCCTCCATACAGGTTTAATTGTGATTACGTATATATTACACAAAACAAATTGTCTTGTAAAGAGGTTCTTTTATCTGAATGTTTATTATATAATCTGACAAGGGGTATGCTTATGTACGATTATTTTAAGGGATTAATTACAGATAAAAGAAAAAATTCAAAGGGATGTTTTTTTACAATAGAAGCGGGCGGAGTAGGATATTTACTTGAAGTTACGGAAAGTGATTTTTTGAACGTAAAACAAGATGAAATAAAAAAAATTTACACTCTGCTTACTCACAGAGAAGATGCAATGTCTTTATACGGTTTTGCAAATAAAGAAACCCGAGATATTTTCCAAATCCTAATATCTGTCTCTGGCGTCGGGGCAAAAATGGCAATTGCTCTACTTAACGAATTTGATGCGTGTGATTTAATTTCACTGGTTATAAACGGCGATTTTAAAGAACTTACACGGGCAAAAGGCGTTGGTCCGAAGTTGGCTCAAAAAATAATCCTTGAACTAAAAGATAAATTAATTAAGACCGAATTGCCAAAAACCTCCTGTTCTATCCCGCAAACAGAAGCCGTTGCCGATGCTCAGGCGGTATTATTATCCCTCGGTTACGAAAACAAAGAGATTGAAGATGTCTTAAGCAAAATTATGCCGACAGTTGAAAACGACTCTAATCCCGAAGAAGTTCTCAGAAAGGCACTGACTTGTTTGTCTATGTAAATTATTGTAAAAAAATTTTTCTACATAGCAAAAATTTTTTTTATAAGACTTCTATATGATAAAAGAAGGTTAATCGCATGAAAATATCATCAACAAATTTTAATATTCCATCTATCCGTTTTAAGAGTAATTCCTCTCAGCAGATAAAAACAACGCCGTTAGAAAAATCACCGCAAAATGACAGTTTTGAGATGTCGGTAGGCTACGTTAACGACACTCACGGTCAAACAAATAATATGATGCGAATTCTATCGGGTATCAAAGGTGATTTAAAGCTCTCGGCGGGAGATAACGATATTGGGGACGAAAAAAACAAAGCAATACATAGAGCTACAATTAAATTCCTTAATATAGCTGACGTAAAAGCTTCGGCTCTCGGAAATCACGAACTCGATACAACACAAGAAGATTTAATAGATTCCATAAGAGATTTTAATGGAGATGTTCTTGCCGTAAATTTCAAAAAAGAGCTCACTGATGACCTGGATGAGGACGAAATCAAGGCTCTGGGACGTGCTCCACTTGATAAGGCGTTAAAAAACTCTAAAATTGTTGAAGTCAAAGGGGAAAAAATAGGGCTTGTTGGAGCATCACCGATTGATATGTTTGCAAGACTTACACACCCCAACTATCATACCGATTGTTCCGTTGATGAGTTGGAAGACACCATTGAAGATATACAGGATGAAGTCGATAATTTAAAAGAACAGGGGATTAACAAAATTTTCCTGTTGTCACATCTGGGACACAAAAAAGATCAAATTGTCGCACAGAACACCAAAAACATTGATGTAATAATAGGCGGACATACGCATGAACTTATAAGAGGTATCAAAGAAGGCGAAAACCTTTTCTATTCGGAAAAGGGAGAACCGGTTATTTTGACTGAAGCCGGCAGGGACGGTAATTACTTCGGAAAACTCAATTTAACATTTAATAAGGACGGAGTAATTACAAAAGCTCAAAACAATATTGGTGAAACAAGGCTATTCCACAAAAACATGATTAACCAGTTTGTATTTGATGAAATCTTAGGGAAGCCCGAAAAAATAGGTTTTATAAAACAGGCACCGCCGCCGCCTACGAGTCTGATTGAAGAAAACCCGCACGCAAACTTTGTATGCGATGCAATGCGTGCAGAAATGGGAGCAGATATCGGGATTTGGAATAATAGCGGAATCAGAAACTTTTTCCATGAAGGAGTAATTGATTCCAGAGATATTAAAGATATTGCACCTTTCTTTGACAGAATGTCTCTTGCGGAAGTTTCCGAAAAAACGTTGGTTGACATGTTTAAGGAAACTGTAAAAACTACATATACAAGTCATGGCAATAAACCTGGATTAATCGCTGTTTCAGGATTAAACTATACAGTAAGTCCTAAAAAAGCAAAATTGACTGCAATGAATTTTGTTGACAAAAACGGCAGAGAAATTCCCATTGATATAGAAAACCCGAGAGAAGATAAAATGTATAAGGTAGCCACAGATGAATTTATGATGTCCGCCGGAGCCGATTATGCAGTGCTTGCTCCGCATGACAAATGCTTAAAGATATTACCCTATGACAAGGATGTATTGACTTGTGAATACATCAAGCATTTGGACAGACCTATAGTTATTAACCAAACCGGCAGAATAAGATTTGAGGATTAAATTCAATTATGAAAATTTACAACAATCCAATTTGTACACAATACACACCAATAAAAAAGAGAAAAAATATCAACTTTGAATCACTATATTCAAATAAAAAATCATTAAATATTCTGCAAGGTCCTACATTGCTGAACACAATAGCAGATTCACTGACGAGAATAAAAAATATTCGAAAACAAAAATTTATTCATAAACAATTTACGCCAAATGCTCAAGGCAAATTGCCCATTTATGATATGAACCCGCAAAAACGTCAAAAAATACGCCAAAAGTTGATGAATGAAGGCGGAGCTTTAATCGGCTTGTATTGTACTACTTGTAACCGGAACAGAAACTCAGTTTTAGCGGAAGAACTTAATAAAGAAAATACGGCTTCAATCCCGGATTTAATTGAATGTTGCAAAAAAAATTCTGTTTGGAATCCTCTAAGGTTAGAATTGCAAAAAGGGTTAGAGAGAGCAAAAAACAAACAAGTACAAAACAGAGATTTTATTGATACGCTTACGAAATATTTAAAATTTGTTCAAGATAATGAAATTGCACAGGATGAAAAAATTGACAGTATGAGGCGAAAAATTGTTGAGAACAAAACCTGGGGCGAACAAAAATTTGTAAGCGTAAAAGACGGGAAAAATTATTACAAATTTTAAATAATCTCTTTTATTGCAAGGTGGATATATTCGGGTAATTCCGATGCAAGAACAGAATATTCACCCAACTCTTCGGAGGCTATTTCGCCTGTTCGAGAATGCAAATAAACCCCGAGCCTTGCAGCTTCAAAAGTACTCATTTTTTGTGCAAGGAGTCCTGCTATAATTCCGGCAAGAACATCCCCTGAGCCCGCTTTTGCAAGGGCAGAGTTACCATGTTCGTTTATAAATAAGTTGTCACCTTTACAAATAATTGTCCTGTGCGTTTTCAAAACAGACACGCAATTATATTTTTGAGAAAGCAGTTTTGCACTGCCTTCCAAATCGTCCAACACATCATTAAGTGTAACTCCAAGGAGCCTGGCAGCCTCTAAAGGATGCGGCGTTATTATACTGTTTGCAGGAAGTTTTATGTCTATACCGCTCAGAATATTAAGTCCGTCAGCATCAATCACCGTTGGAATATCAGAGTCTTTTATTTTATTGATAACTTTTTTGAACAATTTTTTTGAAGAGCTCATTAGCCCCAAGCCGCAGCCTATCAGGATAACCGAAAAATCACCCGCTTGCCTCAGCCCTTCATTTCTGGTTAGATAAACCGCTTCCGGCAAAAGAGTTGAAACGGAGCGTATAATATCTTTTTCCGTTGCAAGTGCCGCAAAACCGCCGCCGACTTTCAAAATAGAAACTGTGGATAAGTAAGCAGCTCCGATATAATTTTTCGACCCCGAAAAATTGAGAACTTTACCAAAAGTTCCCTTGTTTGAATTCTGTTCTCTTAACGGCATTTTATAATCCAATTTGTCTTATAACCTCATACGCTGTGATTGCCACGGAATTTGCCAAATTCAAGCTTCGCTGTCCTTCTTTCATAGGTATAGTTATTGCCGTATCTTTCGTTACGTATTCCTGAGGCAGCCCTCTTGATTCCGGACCGAATACAATAAAATCATTTTGTTTAAATTCAATATCCGTATACTTTTTCTTTGACTTTGTTGTCAGATAATAAAATGTACCATTCGGAAACATTTTAAACAATTCACCCATAGAATTAATTCTGTGCAGCTCAACGCTGTCCCAATAATCCATGCCTGCACGTTTTGTATATTTATCCGTAAGAGCAAATCCCAACTTGCCAACCAGATACAAAGACGCTCCCGTACAGGCACATAATCTTGCAATATTACCCGTATTTTGAGGTATTTCAGGTTCATACAAAACTACATTAAACATTATTTTTTCTCGAACAAATATTTGGCTTCAATAATAACAGGCAAACCTCTGACTACGCAGAATACGATTGCAAAAACTGCCGCCCAGTAACCGATTGCCCAAATAATTTCTCTGTGAGGACACACAGGCATTTTCGCTGCAATAATTAATATAAAGGCGAGGACTTTCGCGACCGCATAGCTGATTCTCATAAATTTTGAACCCGTAATGAATTTACAAACAGGATTAACCTGCATACCAAAAGGCGTAAGTCCGTGCTCCATAGCCGCACTTCTTATCGTATCGGTTATAAAGCCTCTTGTTATGGCAATCAGAGGAAACAAAATACTGAGCCATCCCATAACGGCAAATAAAATCCAATACGTATTTTCAACAATCCTATCTCCCATAATATCCAACAGGGCACCAAATTTCGATTCTTCATGAAGCTTTCTTGCGACATAACCGTCCACACCATCCAGTGCAAAAGCCAATATTGTAAGTATCAATGCCCACAAATAAGCGGGTGTATTTCCCTGACAGGTGTATATAAGATACACTGCAAAAAACATTACAAAAATTCTGAATATTGATATAAAATTTGCCATGGTTTAACTCCTTGTTTTTGTCACTATTCGTCTCCAAGCTCTTCAATTTATAGCCATTTCATTATCTCTATTGGAGACAAGTTTTACCTTTATTCATTTTTCAGATTTTTACATGAATCTGACCTATGCCGTTTTAGACAACGGAAGAATCGTCAGGACTTGCGAAGCACCGCTTTCAATATATTGGCTTCTAAACCTTCATTCTGGACAGAGCAAAGTCTTTCTTATTTAAATCCTCAACTTTTGCCCCAAGCATAATTCTTTCAGCTTCTTCAAGCACACTTACTACCGCATATCCGTTTGCACCGTCAGAACGGGCCTTCTGACCTGAAGCACAACAGTTTACAAAGTGCTGGCATGCCAATTTCAACGGTTCAATTTCCAAATAATCAAGTGCATAATTCTGAGTATTGGCGGGCACAAAATTGTCGTAAACTTTTAGTTTATCGGCAGGTGCCGTATCGTCAAACATTGCAGTAGCCTTTGTACCGCGTACAAGAAGCGTCACGTGTTTTTGCGGAGTTATCCAACTATCGGAAATATGAGCAATCATACCACCTTCAAACTCTATTCCTAAATGAGTAATGTCCATAATATCATTCTTTTCGGAGGAACAGCCTATCGCCGAAATAACTTTTACGGGGCTCTTACCCGTTACATAAGCTATCATGGAGACATCGTGAGGTGCCAAATCCCACATAACACTTCTGTCATTTTTATGATAATTTACATTTAATCTGTCACTCTGAGCATATACCAAATCACCCAAAACGCCTTCTTCAATAAGCATCTTTAACCTGTTTACCGCCGGATGATATAAAAGCAGGTGGTCAACCATTAAAACTAATCCCTTTGACTCCGCCAATTCGGTCAAAACTCGAGCTTCCTCGGCAACAGTAGAAATCGGTTTTTCCACATAAACATTTTTACCCGCTTCAAGCATGGCTTTTACAATTTTAAAATGAGTGTGGCTGGGGGTTACAACAGCAACTCCCGTGATGGAATCATTATTTATAATGTCATTAAAATTTCTTGTGACATTGACTCCCGGGAACTGTTCCCGCACCGTCTTAAGAGATTCCTCATCAAGGTCGCATACAGTGTCCAAAACATTCAAATTATAAAAATTTCGGACAATATTACGTCCCCACAAACCAAAACCTATTACTGCAATTTTTTGTTCTTTCATACTTTAAAATTCCCTTATAGGAAAATTATATTACAACGAAATTTTTCCGTAAAGTAGAGGATATTAAAATTTGATAAAGTTTACAAAATGAATTTTGTAAAAATAAGTTCCTTGCATTCCCAAAAATTTTCCTCTTGTATATTGACTTAAGTTTTTGTTAGCAATATAAAGGTATTTGGAAAAATTAGTAAAATAGTTTTGGGAATGTAAATAGTTATGAAATTTTATTTTTTATCTTTATCCTTAATGCTTTTGGGGGCATTAATTTCGACTGTAGTAAAAGAGAATTGGAAACTTAAGATTTGTTCGGTATTTACCTTTTTGTCGGCAATTCTGATGTTACTGCCCGCGGCGGCGGTTTTGCTTACGGGGATTCCATTGGCTCAATCGGTATATATGTCTCCCGTGCTTGGGGATGTAAATTTTGTTATCGACCCGCTCTCAGCTTTTTTTGTAATCGTTATTTCGATTATGAGTTTTTTGGGAACGGTATACGCAAACGGATATATGAAACCGTATCTTGCTAAGGGAATGAATATTTCCTCTCACTGCTTTTTCCTGATGATGCTTATTGCATCAATGCTTGCGGTTGTAACGGTACAAAATGCTTTATTTTTCCTGATAGTATGGGAAATGATGTCACTGTCGTCATTCTTTCTGGTCATTTTTGAAGGAAATAAAAAAGAAGTTATTGCGGCAGGGATTAAGTATTTGGTTTATATGCATTTATCCGTAGTATTTATTATTGCGGCTTTTGTATTATTAAATATACAATCAAACAGTTTAAACTTTGCAGATTTCAACACATTTCTTCAGGGTAATGAAAAATTTGCAAACCTAATATTCTTCCTCGCTTTTATCGGATTCGGAATCAAAGCGGGTTTTGTACCTTTTCATAACTGGCTGCCTGACGCTCACCCCGCGGCACCTACACATGTTTCGGGTATTATGTCGGGAGTTATGATTAAAACGGGTATCTATGGTATTTTACGGGTGCTTTTATTTATAGGCACACCTTCAAAAAGTATTTCTTATACATTTTTGGTCATTGCGGTTATTTCTGCGTTGTATGGTGTTTTGTACGCTATAACGCAGCATGATATAAAAAGACTCCTTGCTTATCACAGTATTGAAAATATCGGCATCATAGGAATAGGTATTTCGGTAGGGATGTTGGGACTTGCGTACGGAAATCCTGTCGTTGCATCATTGGGTTTTGCAGGCGGTATTCTGCATATACTTAACCATTCCATATTCAAAGAACTTCTTTTCTTTGCGGCAGGGAGCGTATATTTAAAAACCCATACCAGAAATATTGAAGCTTTGGGCGGATTAATAAAATCTATGCCTTATACGGCTTTAATGTTTATAGTCGGCTCGGTTGCCATTTGCGGTTTACCGCCGTTTAACGGATTTATAAGTGAATTTTTGATATATGCGGGCATGGTACAGGGAATTCCCGCCTCTGAAATCGGATTATTTTTAACACTTATTTTTGCCATTGCCGGGCTTGCAATGGTTGGAACTATGGCTATTCTATGTTTCACAAAAGCATCGGGAATTATGTTTCTCGGTAATCCGAGAAGCGAAGCAGCCGCAAATGTTAAAGATGATGTTGCAAGAGTAATGATAATACCAATGGGGATTTTGGCTTTTCTTACTTTCTTTATCGGAATGTTTCCGCAATACATTATCGGAGCGGTTTTAATACCCGTGTCACTCTTTGTTTGGAATGATGTTGCATACCAAATATTCAATTCAATAGTTGGACTTATGAGCGGCATAAGTTGGTGTTTCTTCTGGTTCTTTATTCTTATGCTCTTGTTGTTTGTTGTGAGAGCCGTTTTAAACAGAAAATCAGAAATTCATAACACCTGGGGATGCGGTTATAACAAACCAAATAACAGAATGCAATATACGGCATCTTCTTATGCAAATTTGTTTGTTTCAACACTCAAACCGCTATTTAAGAGAGTTTCGCATATCAAAAAGCCGAAAGAACTGTTTCCTAAAGAAGCTTATTATGAATTGGAAATAGAGGACATTGAAGAAGCTTATATTGTAAAACCCCTTATTAAGTGGGATGAAAAATTGCTTGCAAAATTCGAAAGGATACAAAGCGGCAATATTCAGCAGTACATTTTATTCGGGTTAATATTTCTTATATTAGCGATTATCGGTATGATTTATTTTGGGGGCTAGTGATGATTAATTTACTGATTAATATATTAATATTGTTGTTTGTGCCTTTCTTAATGACAGGTGTAATCAAGAAAACAAAAGCATTTTGGGCAGGCAGAAAGGGTGTAAGTATATGGCAGCCGATGTGGGATTTTATGAGGCTTATAAAGAAAGATTCCGTAGTCAGCAGAACTACTTCTTGGGTATTTAAATTTGCACCTGTTGCAGGGTTTGCGTCAATTATATTTGCAGCATTCTTTGTACCGCTTGCAGGAGGAAAGGCAATAATTGATATACCTTTTGCATTTATCATTTTTTCTTACGTCTTAGGCTTCGGAAAATTTTTCTCACTTATATCCGCTCTTGATACAGGAAGCAGCTTTGAGGGAATGGGAGCATCAAGGGAGGCTTGTTTTTCAACAATTGTAGAACCTGCCTTCTTTATTGCAATGGCATCCATAGCGGCTTTAAGCCAAAATTATACGTTTGACGGTTTTAAAATGATTTTGGGAAATGCCGGAGGTTACGGATATCTGATTATCGCACTTGCTGCAATAACTCTGTTTATAATGCTTCTTATTGAAGGCTGCAGAGTCCCGGTAGACGACCCCACTACACATTTGGAATTAACAATGATTCACGAAGTTATGATATTGGATAACTCGGGCGTCGATTTGGGATTAATAACTTGGGGCTCCGCTATAAAAATGCTTCTGTTTGAAGCCCTAATAGCCAATCTTCTTATCCCCGCATCTCTTGGCGGATGGGAAACACTGGTTGCATTTTTGGCAATAATATTCGCTCTTGCGATATTAATAGGTACGGTGGAAGCTTCTGTTGCAAGATTCAGGATGACTCACGTATTTGAATTTATATTTATAATGTCAATTACCGCACTTATTATTCTTGCCCTTACTACATACAGAATTTACGGGGGATAAGAAGCACACAAATACGTTTGGTTGAAAATACAGTGACGAATAAATAGGAACATCATTATGGAAAATATTTTTATAATTTTATTAGGTTTATCAATGATATACATAGCAGCAACCAGTCGACTTGCGGCACACGTTAATATGCTGATTGTACAGGGTTGGTTGTTGTTTTTTGTATGCTTAACAGGTTTTGCAAAGGAACCTTGGTTTAATTGGTCAATGGTTTCCGGCTCCGGTGCAATAATGGCAAATATACCTCACATTGTAGGATTTTTATTTGTTATCGTTGAAACATTAGTCGTAAAGGCTTTTATTATACCTTTGTTTCTCAAAAAGGTTGTTAAGAAAACAAATGCTCACAGAGATACCGAAGCTAACATACCGCATTTCTATTGTTTGTTTATCTCAAGCGTAATTCTTTTTGCAGGATTTTTGATTGCAAATATTGATGCACCGCAATTTAAGCTTATTGATTCCATGTATTTTGGAGTATCGATTGCGATTATAATTACAAGTTTATGGCTGATAACAATTAAGCATAAAGTTCTTTCAAATGTTATCGGATTTATTACGATGGAAAACGGTATATTTTTACTCTCACTTTCGGTTGCGAAAGAAATGCCCATTATAGTAAACCTGGGTGTTTTGCTTGATATTTTTATCGCCGTATTCATTTTAGGTATGCTGGTCAGAGAGATTAATAATGAATTTGACGATTTAGAAGTTTCACATTTATCAGATTTAAAGGATTACGAGTACAATGATTAATTTAATTTTATTATTTCCGCTTTTTGCGTGTTTGATACTGGCTATATTTAAAAAGAAATTTTTAAACAACCTCATGGTTAATCTGTATGCCGTATTACATTTTATTGTTGCAACGGCTGCCTGCTTAAATATAGAGCTTTTACCGATGTGGAGCGGAAACAGATTTTTTGCAGCAGATAATACAAACAAGATTTTTCTTATGGTAATGTCCATTGTTTTTCTTGCAACCGCTATTTACAATAACGGCTATATAAAAAATAATGAAGAGCTTACCAAAAAGATAAGACATTACACATACATGATTCTTTTCTTTGTGTTTTCTATGACAGGGGCCGTGTTAAGCACAAACCTGGGTATCACCTGGGTATTCATAGAAGGTACTACTTTAGCAAGTGCATATTTGATTTATTTCCATAAAACAAAGCACTCGATTGAAGCTGCCTGGAAATACGTATTTATATGTTCAATAGGTATTGCACTTGCATTTGTAGGTATTATTCTGCTTACAATCGCAACAGGAAATTTGAATACACTGTTCTATAAAGAGTTGTACGTAAATGCACAGTTATTTAATCCGTTTTGGTTAAAACTATCCTTTGTATTTATACTTTTCGGAATTGGTACCAAAATGGGGCTTGCTCCTGTTCACTTTTGGCTGCCGGATGCACATGCGGAGGCTCCGTCTCCCATATCGGCACTGCTTTCTGCCACTCTTTTAAACTCGGCATTTTTAATGATTTTGAATGTTTTCAGAATAACCGTTTTTGCGGGATGTGACGGGTATGCAAGAATAATGCTGATGACAATGGGTTTTCTATCCTTATTTGTAACGGCAGTGTTTGTTTATCATATAAATAATTATAAGAGAATGCTTGCATATTCCTCCATTGAGAATATGGGAATTCTTGCTATAGGAACCGCATTGGGCGGTATCGGTATGTTGGCTGCAATTATACATTTAATCGGACATTCTCTGATTAAAGCTTCGTTCTTCCTTACTGCTGGTAATATACTTGAACTTTACGGAACTAAAAAAATTAAATCGGTTAACGGTCTTTTGGAAACGGACAGAAAAACCGGCTGGCTCTGGGTGTTATCATTCGCAGGCATTGCAGCATTTCCGCCTTCTGTATTATTTATAAGCGAGTTCTTAATGATAAAATCAATGTTTCTCAAAGGACATTACATATTATCGGTACTGTTTCTGCTGTTGCTGACAATAGTTATTTACGGCTTGGGTAAGGCTGTTATCAGAATGACATTCTCCTCAAAGACGGAAGAGACGACTCCGATATCTTTCGGATGGAATATGTATCTGCCTCAGATTGTAATGCTGTTTTTGGCATTCCTGACAGGTATTTATATGCCGCAGAGTCTTACGCGAATATTGTTGGCAGGAGTCGCAGGATTTTAGTAAAAATCGATACGAAAAATCATAAACAATAAGTAAAAAGAGAAGGAAATTATGAACTGGATAATAACTGAAAATAACAAAAAAATAAATGCATTGGATATCCCGACGGTTTCCATTGACGAAATAAAATCCGATGTAGAAAAAATGAAAATGAGGGTTATAGGATTCTTTGGGAAACAGGAATTTGAGAATGTCAGACTCTATGTAGTAATGGCGGATGATAAAATAGGAAAAATATATGTAACATCAAGTATATTTCCGCCGAGCGTCAAATCTTATGAGTCGTTTACTCAAACAATACCCGCATTTCACATTTTTGAAAGAGAATTTTACGAAGAGTTTGGAATTAAACCGCTTAATCATCCATGGTTGAAACCCGTAAGGATAAATCAGGATAAGTACCCGTTCTTTGAAATGAAAGGCGAAGATATCCACGAAGTCGCGGTCGGTCCTATTCATGCGGGAGTTATTGAACCGGGGCACTTCAGATTTATGTGCCAGGGTGAAAAGGTGTATGACCTGGAGATTATGCTTGGCTATCAGCACAGAGGAGCAGAAGAAATTTTCCTGAAAAACCCAAAATATAATAACAGACTTGCCGAGTCTGTATGCGGTGATTCGGTTATCGGCTATAACATGGCATATTCGCAGCTTATGGAATTGCTGTCCGACACAACAATCTCAAATAAAGCACAAATAATAAGGCGAATAGCCTTAGAGATGGAGCGTATCGCAATCCACATCGGTGATATGGGTGCAATAGCAGGAGATATGGCATATCTGATGGGTGCCTCCATTTTCGGAATCACAAGAACCCTTGTTATCAATACAATGCTTGAAATATCAGGCAGCCGCTTCGGAAGAGGTTTAATCAATGTTGGCGGGGTTAATTTTGATATAGACGAAAAAATGTCCGACAAAATTACGGCAATGCTTGACGATGTCGCTAAAACAGTTGACAGAACAACAAAAATAATGCTTAAAACACCGTCTTGTATCTCAAGGATGGAAAGAACCGGGGTTGTCAGCATGGAAACCGCAAAGGCATTGGGTGCGGTAGGAATGGCAGCACGCTCTTCCGGTGTTGATATTGATACCAGATTTGATTTCAATGACAAATGGTACACCTCTCTTGATGTAGTAAAACCGTTTAAAGCAACGGGAGATGTTCATTCAAGGTTCAAACTCAGGTATAAAGAGATTAAGCAATCTATGCAAATAGTGAAAAAACTGTTGGCAAAACTTAAAGATTATAAAGAAGAACCCATAAAAACAACACCTAACGGTGTTATTTCTCCAAACTCTTTTGCAATCTCTATGACAGAAGGATGGCGGGGAGAAATTGTTCATATTGCAATTACGGGAGCAAATAGTGAACTCTTGCGGTATAAAATGAAGGATCCGTCCTTTAATAACTGGTATATGCTGGCAATGGCGGTCAGAAACAACGGCGTTTCCGATTTTCCTCTGTGTAACAAGAGCTTTAATTTATCATATTGCGGGAATGATTTGTAACCCGACACACGCATAAAACCGCTGCTTTATCGGTTACAAATGTCTCACAAAACTATCAAACGAAAAGGAATAAAAAATGTTAACAGATACTATTAAATTAAAATATTTTCAAGGAAAACAATATATCCCTGATATTCAGAATGCACCTATGCGGCAGCAATTCAGAGGCTTTCCGATACTGAAGAGCGGATGCCAAATTGATGAATCGATATGCCCTGCGGGAGCACTGAAGGCTAATCCTCTGTCCATAGATTTGGGCAAATGTACTCTATGCGGAGAGTGTGCTTGCGAAGCAATCAATTTCAGCAATTATTACAAGTTATCCTCAACAGACAGAGAACATTTAATCGTTACGGAAAATATGACGCCCGATGAATTTGAAAAAGCGGCAATAAAATCACGCAAAGAAATCAGACGCGTTTTTTCAAAATCTCTAAAACTCAGACAGGTATCAGCCGCAGGCTGTAACGGATGCGAGATGGAACTGAATGCCTGCTCAAACTGCAACTTCGATATGGGAAGATTTGGAATTGATTTTGTCGCTTCGCCGAGACACGCGGACGGTCTTGTTATAACCGGACCAATTTCCGAAAATATGGCTTACGCTCTTGAGGATTGCTATAAATCCACGCCGAATCCGAAAATCGTAATTTTAGCGGGAGCCTGTGCTATTTCTGGAGGCGTTTTTCAAACTTCTTCAAAACTTAACAGAGAATTTCTTGAAAAATACCCGATAGACTTATATATTCCGGGATGTCCGATACATCCGCTTACATTTATTAACGGAGTATTAGATTTTATAACAAAAAAATGATATAATTAATCTATGTTTTCAGTAATTATACCTACAGTACAAAAGAAACCTAAAGTTCTCAGGACTCTTGTTAGTCTGCTGTTAAAAGACAGTTCTGTAGATGAAATTATTATAATCAATAATAAGCCGGAAAAAGAGATTAAAAGTCGGGTAAAAAAGGTACGTATTATTACTCCGAAGGAAAATTTGTATGTAAACAGCAGTTGGAATCTGGGAATTACTGAAATAAAGAATGACAACTTTGTTTTAATGAATGATGATTTGTTGGTATGCAAAGATTTTTGCAAAATGGTAGCGGAATCGGATGTTTTTAATGACGACAGTACAGGCTTAATCGGTGTTTCTCCGAAAAGTATAAATCAGTTTTCGCAAATAGAGGATTTGGAAACCCCGGAAACCGAAAATAAGCCCGAATTCCTTCCGCTAAAAAAGCATCTCGGAACGGGAGACTGGGGAGTAGCAATATTTGGGAAAAAAGAAAATTATTACCATATCCCGGAGGATTTAAAAATAATATACGGAGACAATTATTTACTGTTAAAAAATTTGCAGAATAATAAGAAAAATTTTGCCATATCAAATATTCCGTTCAACCACATCCACTCTTCCTCAAGTGCAAGTCCCGAATTTTCAAGCGTTATAAGAGAAGATATCATAAATTCAAAGAAATATTTTGCAGTGACTTCACCTATGGAGGAGCAAAAATATACGCTTGAATTCAACAATCAAATATGTATGATAAATATAGACCATACAACTATTTATTTGAAGTATAAAAACGGGGATACAGTTTTTTCGGAAGCAACTCTTGCACAACAAATATTTGCACTTGCCAGAAATATAAAGATGAGTCTGGTGTTTAAAATTGTAAAAGATATTATAGCCCGAAGTACATCCTGTTAAGCTCCGCAACGGTCATTGCCCCTAATCTGCTCTCTTCCATTTTTGTTCTTTCACTCTTTTCGGAAGGCTCCGAGGGTTGAATTTGAAGCTGTCGTTCTTCATTTTGTTTAGTCTCTATCTTCTGAACAAGCTCAGCTTTTGCCTGTTGAAGTTTCGCTTTATCTGTAGATTTATTATAGCTTGGCGTAATACCAAGCTGCATAAGCTCTCTGAGTATTCTCAAATACTCCGGATCACTGTGTGGACCTACTGCTCCGATTGCGGCTACCAAAATAATACTCCTTTCTAATAGAATTTATTCCACCATTTGGATGATATATAACAATACAACGTAAATATCTTTACAAATTTTAATAAATGGGTTAAAATAAAGTTAATATTTTGTTACATTCTGGCAATTTAATTTGTTTTGGGTTTTTAATTAAAATATAATGTTAGATGTACAGGAATATTACAACCCAATAATGAAATTAGGAATACTGAAACAATGAAAAAACAGATAAGTTATTTGCTTGCGATTTTCTGCCTTTTGTCTGTAAACAAAGCATGTGCGGATCCTATGGCAGGGACTGTATTACCGGCACAAGTGCAGGCACAGATGGGCGGCTATAACCCCGGTGCTTATAATACAACAGAGATACAAAATATAAATCAATACCAAATTGATAAAAGTTATATTCAATCTTTTGATGAAGTTACAAAAGATGAACAGATTTATGATGCTTCAATAGAAGAAAATCAGGCAAGAGAAGGGGTTTTGTATAACCCGCACTTCTTATTGCAAAAAATAAATTTTGAAGGAAATACCAAAATATCTTCGGAAGAGCTTGAAAAATTAGGCTTGGAGATTCTGGGCGAAGATATTTTCTTTGATGAATTATTGGAAGTTTGCCAAAAAGTAACAAATTATTATCACGCAAAGGGATATCTGACTTCATACGCAACCGTACCTCCGCAGAGAATTGTAGACGGTGTTGCGACAATTAAGATTATTGAAAGTAAAGTCGGAGAACTTAATATAGACGGCGAAAAATGGACCAGAGAATGGTACCTTAGACACATTATTATGGGTAAAGCCGGACTCAGAGAAGGGGATGTATTTAATGCAAAGAACCTTCAA
>CALUTM010000041.1 GCA_944323705.1 Candidatus Gastranaerophilales bacterium | reverse complement strand
TAAGATAATTCATAGTTTTCTTTTGCCTGTTTTAACCCTAGAGTTGCTACAGGAATTTTATTTTTCTTTTCTGTTAATGAATAATATGATTCCTGAACTTCATAATAGATATTATTTTTTGTATTAACTGCGTTTGCCTGTTCCTTTGTTTGCAAGGCTTTTGCTTCTTTAATTTCATTTTTAATCAGCATTCCGTTAATAGTCGGAAAATTCAAATATCCGCCGAAGTTATAACCATAGTTTGAAGCGGGAGAACGACCACCGACCTGAAATTGCCCTTCAAGAGTCAGTTGCGGGAAATATGATTTTTTAACCAACTTAACATTTTGCTTTGCTTCTTCAACCTTCACTTCTGCTAACTGGAATTCCGGTCTCGATTCCTGAGCAATCTTTATGGCCTTGTCCAGTGTTATGTCACAAGGGTCATACTTTAAACTTTCAGACAGTTTATATTTATTGGAATACGGAAGCCCTATCGTGTTATTTAATTTTGCCATAGCTATTTCTACTGCATTCTCTGCCTGAATTAATGCCAACTTAGAATTACTTAGGTTAACTTCTGCAATGGTAACATCAACTTTCGGTTTTGTTCCAACCTGATAAAAGGCTTTTGCCTGTTCATAAAAAGCGGCATACTTTGCAACCATATCCTCTGCAACCCTTTTTGCCTCTATCGCGTATTGCAGGTTATAATAAGCCTGTTTTACTTCACAAATAACATCATTAACCGTCCCTGTGAGCATTATTCTATAGCCCTGATTGTCTAATTTTCTTATGGTCACCTGATTTTGAGTTACACCAAAATCGTAAAGCATTTGAGAAGCACTTATTTGCCCCAAAACAAAATAGTTAAACACCAAATTTCTTCGGAACACATCTGATAATTGTAACTGTCTGATACGTGTATACCCTGTCTGCCAACCGAACTGCGGGAAATAAGAAGACCAAGCTTGTCTTATCCTTGCGTCTGATGCAAAAACATCCTGCATTGCAGCTTGAATTCTGGGATTATTTCCTAATGCAAACTTTAGACAGTCCTCCAAAGTTATATCAAGGCTATTTTCAACCCCGCCTTTTATTACGGTAACCCCTTCCTGACTGACTTTTGGTTCTACGTCCTTACTTTCGGGATATTCATCTTCTTTTATCTGATTACCCAAATCATGCGGTCTGTGTCTTAAAGCCGCATCACAAGGAATTTGTATTAATAATTGCAATATAAAAAATATTATAAATAATTTTTTCATTTTTTCTTATTCCTTATATTTTTTATATATTGCCCGGATTTTTCTTTCATAATGTTAATCATAACAAAGAAAGCTGGAACAAGAATACTACCTATGAAGGCAACCGCAAGCATACCTCCAAAAACAGACACACCTATTGAGTGTCTGCTCCCTGCACCTGCACCCTTTGCAAAAACAAGCGGAAGCAAACCGAGAATGAAGGCTATGTTTGTCATCATAACGGCTCTAAACCTCAATTTCGCAGCCTGTAATGCAGCTTCTACATATCCTAAACCGTCTTTTTCCATCGCATCTTTTGCAAATTCTACAATCAAAATAGCCTGTTTTGTACTCAACCCGATTAACATTACCAAACCAACCTGAGCATAAATATCCAAAGCCAATCCCGATACGTATTGAAAGAACAAAGCACCCAAAAGTGCTACAGGCGAAATTAACAATACTGCAATCGGCAAAGTCCAACTTTCATAAAGTGCTACCAGGAATAAGTACACGAACGTTAACGCCATCGCAAGAACAGGTCCGATTTGCCCTGCTGACTGTTGTTCCTGCAAAGATGTCCCTGACCACGCGAAGTCCATATCTCGGGGCAGAATCCTATCCGAAATTTCAGCCATTGCTTTCATCGCATCACCAGAACTTACACCATTGGCGGGGTTACCGTTTATTACGATAGACGGATACATATTAAACCTGTTCAACAGATATGGTCCTACAATATTTTTTGTTGTAACCACCGCAGTCAAAGGTACCATCTTGCCTTGATTATTTTTTACATATATTTTGCTTAAATCACCCATTACAGCTCTGTAGGGTGCATCAGCCTGCATATATACACGATAAACACGACCGTATTTATTAAAATCGTTTATATAAGTTGCCCCGAATTGTGCAGCCAATGTTGAATATATTTCGGAAACAGGGACACCTTGAGCCATAGCCTTTTCTTCGTCTATATTGACGATTACCTGAGGAAGAGAAGAAGTAAATGAGGTGTACAGGCTTGAAAATGCAGCGTCCTGTCTTGCTTCTCTTAGCAATGCCTGTGCTTGTGCGTATAATTCATCCGAGCTCCTGTCACCTTTATCCAATAGTTGATACTCAAAACCGCCGAACATGCCCATACCGCTTATAGCGGGAGGCTGAGTAACAAAAGTATTAGCTTCCGTATACTTTGATGTTATCGCATTTGCCTGCTTAATTATATTATTAATTGAAAGCTTTGCTGATTTTCTCTGAGACCAGGGCTCAAGCCTTACAACCACAAAGGCGGTATTTTCCCCGGAAAAACCGTTGACTTGCATAACGGATACTACACCCGGGATTGCTTCTAACTCTTTAGACAAATTATGAACAACATCTGCAGTTCTGGTAAGCGTAGCACCGTCCTGTAACTGTACCTGCACAAACAACGCCCCTCTGTCCTCGTCAGGTAAAAAGCCTGTAGGTGTTATTTTAAACATAAAGAGAATAAATAAAACTACCCCAAGTAAAACCAACAGAGTCTTTTTAGGAGCCCTTACAAAGTACTCTACGGCTCCAAGGTACTTATTTCTTACCCCGTTAAACCAATCTTCGAATTTTTGTATAAACTCAAAATCAGTCTTTTCATCACCCGATTTCAAAATAATTGAACATAACGCGGGAGAGAGCGTAAGAGCAACAATTGTTGATAAACCTATAGAGGTAGCAATACAAACGGCAAATTGTCTGTACATTTGTCCTGTAATACCTGTCATAAATGATACAGGAACAAATACTGCCATAAGAACCAATGATGTAGCGACAACAGCACCAAAAACTTCTTCCATGGTAATTTCGGTTGCGTCTTTAGGGCTTTTCCCGTCCTGAATATGCCTTTGAGTATTTTCTAAAACTACGATTGCGTCGTCTACAACCAAACCGACCGCCAAAACCAGACCGAATAAAATTAACAGGTTAATCGAGAAACCCATTAATGCCATAAATATAAATACACCTATCAAGGATACAGGAATTGCACAAAAAGGTATAAATGCCGCCCTTGCTGTTCCTAAGAAAAGATACGTTACCGCACTTACAAGAACAATGGCAAGCACAATGGCACTTATAACCTCATGAATGGATTCCCGAACAAATTCCGTTATATCATATTGTACATGATATTCAACATCGTTCGGGAATTTTTTGCTTAATTCTTTCATTTTTGCTTCAACACGATTAACAAGATCAATCGTATTTGCTTCAGGAAGCTGTGAAATGGATATCATTGCCGCACTTTTATCCGCTATTGTAACCGATGAAGTATAACTTTCCGCACCGAGTTCAATTCTTGCAACATCCTTGAGCTTTACGTTTGAACCGTCTACATTTGATTTTACAACTATATTTTCAAACTCTTCAACAGTTTTCAACCTGCCCTTAGTTCTCAACGTAAATTTCAATACCTGAGGTTCGTCCATTGGTTCTACACCGATATTTCCGGCAGGAGACTGAATATTTTGTGCAGTGACCGCATTATTAATATCCGTCGTTGAAACACCGAGGCTTGCCATTCTGTCAGGCTTAAGCCAAATCCTCATGGAATAATCACCCGCACCGAAAATGGATACGCTTCCGCATCCCTTTATACGAGCCAATTCGTCTTTAATAAACATTGTTGCGTAATTAGCAAGAAACAAAGAATTATACGTACCGTTCGGCGATGAAAGAGACATCAAAAGACATCCCGCACCACCTGTAGATTTTCTGACAGATAAACCGTACCTCTTAACCTCTTCAGGAAGTCTCGGAGTTACAAGCTGCAGTTGGTTCTGCACATTTACAAGAGCCATATCCGGGTCCGAGCCGACTTCAAAGAAAAGCGTTAGTTTGTAAGAGCCGTTCTTTGATTCGGAATACATATATAACATATCCTCAATCCCGTTCAACTGCAGTTCAACGGGAGCTGCAATCGTGGAAGTTATAACGTCCGAACTCGCACCGCTGTATGTTGCTGTTACAACAACTTGCGGTGGGGTTATAGACGGATATTCTTCCAACGGCAGAGTCGTCAAAGAAATTAAGCCTGCCAAAATAATTGCCAGAGATATTACTATTGCGAGTTTTGGTCTTTTTATAAATAAGTTGCCTGCCATTTATATTTCCTTTTGTGTATTTATTTTTTGAAAACTTTTTTTATTTTATTGATTATTTTTCCGAATAAGCCCTCTTGTCGCTGCGGTCCTTTATCAACAACCGCACTTTCAACTATTCTTACAGGACTACCCGGAACTACTTTCTGTAATCCGCTTGTAAGAATACGATCACCCTGTTTTACACCGGAGGCAATAAGCCACTTGCCGTTGAGCTCTCCCATCGTTTTTATATAACTCATTCTCGGCAAATTCTTTTCATCCAAAACATAAACAAATCTGCCTTCCTGATTTTCCATAGTTGCTGTTTGGGGAACAACGGGAACAATATCTTTCTCGTTTGAATAAATAATTATTCTGCCAAAATCACCTTGAATCAATTGATTGTCGGGATTGGGGAATGTTGCACGCATTGTAATAGTCCCCGTTGTTTCATCAATTTTGTTATCATGAAAATCTTGTATGCCTTTATATTTATACTTTTGTCCAGAGCTAAAAATGTACTCGACTTCCCTGTTTATATCCGCTGACTTATCTATTCTGGCAAGTTGAGCAAAATCTTGTGATTCCAGCGGAAAAGTTATATACATGGGCTCATAACTGTTTATGGTCGTAAGCGGTCCGCTGTTCATTGAAACATAGTTACCTTCTGTTACCGAAATCATGCCAACGCGTCCGTTTATAGGAGATTTAACTTTTGTATACCCAAGATTTCTTTTTGCATCATTATAGGCATTTTGCAAGCTTTCCACCTGAGCTTTATAAGCATCCCTTTGAGATAATATACTGTCATAATCTGCTCTTGCAATATAATCCTTACTTACAAGCTCTTTATATCTTGCCAATTGTTTTTGATAATACGCATACTGAGATTCTGCATTCTCTAAATTACCTTTTGCCCTGGATGCGGCATACTGATATTCTTGAGGCTCTATTTCAAAAAGAATCTGACCCGCTTTTACGTAATCGCCTTCTTTAAAGTAACTTTTAGTAAGATAACCGCTTATACGAGCAAGAACGTCTACCCTGTATTTAGCTGTTACCCTTGCATTAGCTTCAAATTGTCTTTGTACGTTTTCCGTTTCAACCTCTGCTACAGTAACCGCAGGTACGCCCGCTAAAGCACGCTGCTTAGCAGTTTTTATCTTATCCATATTAGATAAAATCATCCGCCCCAGTATAAGAGCCAATACAATTAATCCTATTATTATAATATTTTTTCTCATTCCCTCTCCAAATCGTATATGCCATATTTTACAATAAAAAAAATATTAATACATTATGTTTAATTTTAAACATAATGCTAACAAAAATAAGAATCCAAATCAAGACGGCAGTCAGGCAGATTAGTCTTTAAAAATACGCAGGTGTCTATTATCCCCTTCACCGACGGATGTGCTTTTAAGATTATACTGGTCGGCAAGTTCATGCTGCATTTTCCTTATTTGAGAGCTCCTCGGAGTAAGTTCTATACTCTCGGCTCCTTCCATAATACTTTTTATAGCCTCTCTTGCTTCATCAAGTGCCAATTCCGTTTCGTCCGAATACCCCTGTAATGTCTCAACATCACCCGGCTGAATATCAAGAGCATCTTTTAAAACCTTTTGTATTTGTGCCATAGAGTTGGTCTTTACATAAAATATCTGCACTCTGTATTCTTTTGCCGTATTAAGTATTTTAGCACCGCCCTTTGCAAAATTTTTATGGGCAATTACAATATCAGCATCTTCAACATTTCTGGTTAACTCGACATTCAAATCAAGACGCTCAATAATTTTTTCAACAATAGTTCTTGATACGGCATACAGATAAAGTTTCTTAAGTGGTTTTGCCTGTTCGACATACTTTTGCCTTGAAAAAGAGAAATTAAGACTGTTGTCCTTCGCCTCTTGAGGAACTTCGGGCTGTGGAGCAGGCGGGTGTTCGTTCGCCTTATTTTCTTCTACCTTACGGATTTCAGGTCTAATCGGCCACCCTCTTAGAATATAATCTACTGCTTCGGATGTATTTTTATAAACCGCCAAAGTATTCCTATCCAAAATCTCAATTACTATATCAAAAGTCGGTTGTTTTTCTCTTTCAAGAACTGTTTTTTGGGAAGCCCTTCTTTTTGCTTCATCATCACCCAACGTAACAGATTGAATTCCTCCAACCAAATCCGATAATGTAGGGTTTTTAATCAAACTTTCCAAGCAATTCCCGTGAGCGGTTGCAATTAGCATAACACCGCGTTCTGCTATTGTTCTTGCTGCTTGAGCCTCAGGTTCCGTGCCGATTTCATCAACCACAATAACCTCCGGCGTGTGATTTTCAACAGCCTCTATCATGATATCTTTTTGAAATTCCGGCTGCGGTACCTGCATCCTCCTTGCAGCACCAACCGCAGGGTGAGGAACATCACCATCACCAGCTATTTCATTAGAAGTGTCCACAATAACAACCCGTTTTCCCAACTCATCCGCGACCAAACGGGAAATTTCTCTCAACTTGGTCGTTTTACCTACACCCGGAGGACCCAAGAAAAGAATACTTTTTCCTTGAGTACAAATGTCTTTTATGCAGGATATCGTACCCGTTACAACACGCCCTATACGACAAGTCAACCCGATAACTTTTCCTTGTCTGTTTCTTATTGCACTTATTCTGTGTAAAGTGCCCGGAATCCCGGAACGATTATCATGCGTAAACTCCTGAATATGCGATATTACAAAATTTATATCATCATCGTTTACCACATCACAATTTAACTTCTCTATTCTTCCACCCGCATGACGAACCTCGGGAACACGTCCCAAATCCAATACAATTTCTATCACATCATCTAATTTGTCATACGACAAATTAGACACAACCTTAGGGGGCATAACTGCAAGTAGTCGATCGAGGTCATTTTGAAATTGTATGTTACTTGTCATTCTTATAAATAATGCCTTTCTGCTTACGCATTTGGCTGATAACTGTTCAATTTTGCTCTCCTACTTATATTATAACATACTTTTTTATTTTTACATAAAAAAAACGGAGTTTTATAGACTCCGTTTGGTTAAAATAATATCTAATTCTTTTCTATGCCTTGCTTTCGCCTTTGTCCTTTACTTTAGCTTCTTCTTCTTTCTCTCTCTCTGCATCAGCAGTGTTCGCTTTATCACGTTCTTCAACATACAATGTTGCAAATTGTTCGTACAAATCGCTATCTTGAAGGATTTCATCTATATCAATACCGTTTTCGTCAACATCAACTTCTGCATATTTATCTGCGTCAATATCATATTTTTGAGCCTGTTTTTCATCAAGCTTACGAATTCCTAAATTATTTACTAAAAAGTTTTTTAATACGTTTGCACTTACTTCAGTTGACATATCTTGTCTCCTTATGTTTTCATCTTACATTTATATAAAGTATATATTTTTTATCCAATTTCACTCTTTTAAAAAACTGTTACAAAACTTTACAAAAAAAGCGGACAATACACATATTGCCCGCTTTTTTTAATTTTGATTCTTTAACTAAACAGCTTTTTGAACTTTACCTGCTTTTAAACAGGAAGTACAAACCGTCATTTTTTTAGTTTGACCGTTTACATTTACTCTAATTTCCTGTAAATTAGGAGTTTGTCTTTTTACGATTTGTTTATGAGAAAATGTTAACTTAGCTGCTTTTAAAGGCTTCTTGCCGCATACTTCGCATTGTTTTGACATGATTCTATTTCCTTCTTTCTACCAGTGTAATAAAAGTGTACATTAAAAGGTTTTATTTTACAAGAGTGTATTGTAAATTTATTGTTACAATTGATAAAATTTTAAATTTCAGGAGTTTTAGACTTTGTGTATGGAAGTTAACTTTAAGGCAAAACATATAGCGACTACTAAGAATATATACAAAAATTTTTCAACCCGAATTGATATTTATGAACTGTCAAAGCGGGACAAACCTTTTCTTGAGAAATTAAAAAAACAGGTTAACTTTTCGGAAATGATGCCGGATTTGTGCGAATATTCAAGAAAAAGGTGGCAAAAAGTTTTCGATTATGGTATCGAAAATGCTAAAACCTCCGACTATACAAGTTTTTTGGCATTTAATAATAACAAACCCTGCGGGATTTTAACCTACCTAAAAAACGGAAGCAGTATTATTTTGGATTGTATTTGTGATATACCGATAAGCAAAGGGAAGAGAGCAAATTATACCGGAAGTACATTGTTTTGTCAGTTATTTAAGCGGTCAGAAGAGCTAAAGGCAAAATCCGTTGAGCTTTCTGCAATCACCGACGGGGAGTTTGACGTAATATCAAAATATAAGGCAAAAGGCTTTAAAGAAACAGGCATGCAGGACGGATACGTTAAAATGAGCTGCAACAAATTCAGAATAAAAGAGCAGCTTTCAGAGCTTTTATCTAAAATCTCATATAAATCAATAGACAATTCTAAAGAAATTAACCTTGATGACCTAATAATCTGAAGCATCATACTCGTCATCATCCTGTAGAGAGGATAAATCTGAGGAATATTTGGCATCAAAATCTTCCGGCAAGTACTCGTTATCAGGCCAAACAGTTTCTTCATCAAAGCGGCAGGCACTCAAATTTTCAGCCATAGAAAGATCGGAATTGGTTAAATCAGCACCTTGAAAAACAGCCCCTGCCATATCCGCATCAGAGAAATTACAGTAATCAGTTTTTGAATAACTAAAATCTGTCCCGTTTAGCACTGATTCGTTGAAAGAACATTCAACAAGGTTTGCCCTTGTAAAATCAACCGACGTCAAATCGCACGCTTCAAAGCTTACCTCGGTTAGATGAGCATCCGCAAACGAAGAGGATGTAAGATCTACATTTACAAAAACGGCTCCTTCAAGGTTTGAATTCGAAAAGTCAGTCTCGCTTAAATCAACTCCGCCGGATGCATTTTTTATTTCTTCATTAAAAGCATCCGTATCCGTTTGTACAAGGTTTACCAGTTCTTCTTTTGATAACATTTTTTCTTCCTTTTTAACTTATTAAATTCATCTGCATTGCAAGCAAAACCGCCTGAGTACGGTTTGTAACTTTTAGTTTTTTAAAAATACTGTTCAAATGTGTCTTTACAGTAACATCTCGAACAAATAATTTATCAGCTATTTCCTGATTACTTGCCCCTTGTGCAACAAGAGCCAAAACTTCTTTCTCTTTTGGAGTCAAAGCATCTATATTAACGTCCTTATTTAGAGTCATTTCCGTCTTTTGGCTTGATTCTTTTTGCCATTTACACCTTCTCAAAACTGCTTCTATTCGGGCAAGAAGATTCGGAAGTATAAACGGTTTAACAATATAATCATCCGCACCTATTTTTAGTCCGGAGACAACTTTTTGATCTTCACTCACCGCAGTAATCATTATGACAGGAATGTACTTCAAGTCTTTACTGTTTCTTATTGCCTTTAAAGTATCCCAACCGTCCATATTCGGCATCATTACATCAAGCAGTATCAGGTCAAAATTACTTGTTTTTCCAAGAATCTTCAACGCTTCAAGTCCGTCCTTTGCAACGGTAACATCATAGCCGTACATAGGCAAGGCATCAGCTATATACTTGGGATTATCATCTACTACTAATATTGAAGCAATACCGCCCATATTTATACAAGTTTCTCCTTTAGTGCTTTTAGTGCTGCCTGTAGTCTATCATCTACTTCAAGTTTTTGCAATATGCTTGCGACATGTGCCTTTGTTGTATTTATACTTACAAAGAGCTCTTTGGCTATTTCAATATTACTGTAACCTTCCGTAATAAGTTTTAAGATTTGAGTTTCTCTTGAAGTTAAGCCGTAATTTTTTTCGGGTCTTACCTGCGTATTCTCCTGAGATTTTGTTGCTGCGTCCAATACTATATGAGATATTGAGGGGTCAAACCAGGCTGCCCCGTCCAACACAGATTGTACAACCTGAATAAGCCTTTTGGGATTTATTTCTTTCGAGCAATAAGCATTTGCCCCCGCCTTTAAACTGTTCAACACTTCCTGCTCATCATTATGAGAGGTTAAAATAACGATTTTAGTATCTTTATTTAGTGCTTTAATCTTTTTCGTAGCTTCTATACCATCCATGCCGGGCAGACCTAAATCCATAATGATAAGATTTATATCATTATCTGATGCAAGTTCAAGACCCCTTTCGGCAGACTCTGCCTCAAATATTGCATCAACAAAGTCACACCCTTCAAAGGCGGTTTTTAATCCAAAACGAGTTAATTCATGATCTTCTACTATTAAAATTTTACTTTTCATAAACACCCGGATTTACGTCAGCCGCGTAATCGGAATTTAATACGGAACATCTGATTAACGACTGATTTGCAAGTTCCACATCTCCTTTTGCTCTTAGCACAAGGCTTAAATAATAATAATATTTAAAATTATTTGCGTCAATATAGTATGAATTATTTAGATACGTAGTCGCCATAGTATAATTCTTATCTCTTATGGCAAGATTTGCAAGCCCGAGCCATATATCATTGTTAGAAATATCTATAGAAGCGACCCTCGGGAGATAATAATCCGCCTTTTGCGGAAAAACTCTTAAGGATTGTACGAGTAAATCCTCGTCGTACTGGTGCTTTTTCAATAATTTTTCAAATAATTTTTTAGACTTTTTATCTTTCTCCATCGCAAGATATGTCTTTGCCATACCTACTACGGGCTCTGTGTCATTGGTAAACTTCTTGGCACGCTTATAGTACCTTAAAGCTTCATCATATTTTCTCTCATCATAGTTTAAATCAGCAAGGGTAAGTGCCGCAAGATAGTTATCCGAATCTTCCTTATAGGCTCTGCCTGCATATTCTTTAGCCTTCAAAGGTTCGTCATTATCATAATATATTTTCCCTAAAAGCGAAAATATTTGCGGGCTGTATTTTTTTGCGTGAAGAATTGATGATTGCAAAACTTTTGTTGCAAGCAAACTCTTCCCCTGTAAATGGTAATAGTATGCAAGATGGTAATCCTTAAGCGGCTCAGCCTCCGCAGTCTTATACAGAATATATTCTTCCACCGCTCTTACTTTCTGTTGGAAATCAACGGTTTTAAACGGTGTCTTTTTTATTGTGTTTAAAACTTTTAAAGCTTGTTTCGACTTATTGGAGTCGGCAAGGATTTTAGCCTTTAGGGTTAAATAATTCACATTGGAATCATTTTCGATTATCGCATTATTGATATATTTCAATGCCTGCTGCAAGTTGTTCGATTTATAAAACCCGAGGGCAATCAAATAATTCTTGTAATCGCTTTCCGCTGCCTGCGTACTGCTTAAGAGCTCTGAAGTTGTCTCTATTGCCATATTGTTATACATAATATTGGAGTACGCATCCGCAAGATAAATAATATCTTTTGGGTTAACCATTGCGGACGGATAATAAAATCTCTTGATATCACTTATATAAGAAGACGTAAAGTTGTTATTATCAAGTTTTTTAATTAAACTGTCCGTCAAATCAAAGAAACCGTACTCTGCCATTTTCATTCCATAAACAAGGAACACGTAGTCATCGTGGGCAGCTCTTTGTATAAGGTCATTAAAATCATCATAAGAAGCTTTTACGTTTGTTTGGGCAAATCTGTTTTCTGCCGAAGCATACTTCGCCTTAACAAAATTGTCTTTTATAACCATATCCATATTGGCAACATTAGTTTCGGCTTTGATTTTCAAAGGTTTAACTTCCGCTGCGTTTACTGCTGTTGCGGCTGTAAGTATTAAACAGGATATAATCAGTTCTCTTAAAATCTTATTCATGCTCTAAGTCTACACCTACGTAATATTTATTAAATACTTGCAGTAACTTGTTACTACAATTATTTACTATTGAGTAATATAAATCAAGTAGGTTATATTTTTCTAAAGTTTCCAAATCATCTTTTTCAATAGTCATGTGATTTTCCGTAACAAATACCCCTACTATCTTATTTAATTTTATGGCAAGAAATTTTTCAACTACCAAAGGATCAAAATGGGAGCCTGCTCCGTTTTTAATAATATCAATAACCTTTTCGATAGGCATTTTATCACGGTAGTGACGTTTTGAGGTTATTGCGTCAAATACGTCGGATACAGCTAGAATTCTTCCCCCGAACGGAATTTCTTCACCCTTCAAATGCCTATAGTAGCCCGTTCCGTCATATTTTTCATGATGCGAACAAGCTATTTCCGTAATTTGTTGAAAATCTTTGGACATGTGAATTTTTTCCAAAATATGATGCGTGATTTCAACGTGTTCTTGAATATGTTTATACTCTTCCGGCGTGAGTTTTCCCTCTTTTTGGAGGACGGAATCTCTTATACCTATTTTCCCGATATCATGTAATGCGGCGGCTTTTTCCAAAATATAGAGGTCATTTTGTTCCATCCCGAATTCTTGTGCTATTAATGAGGCAAACATCTTCACTCTGGACGAATGACCTGCTGTAATCTTATCCCTTGCGTCTATAGAGGTTGCCAAGGTTTCTATAAAGCTGTCCAATACAACTTTCTGCTCCTCTAGAAGTTTTCTCTGTTTTTCGAACAATTGAGCATTTTCTAGAGAAATACCCGCACTTGAAGCAATTGCAACAAGCAAATCTTCATCATCGGGCGTAAAATATTCTCCGAATTTATTGAGTACCTGAAAAACACCGATAATTTCCTGATTGAAATTCTTTATAGGCATACACAGTATAGTCTTGGTCCTATATCCGGTCTTTTTGTCCACGTCAGGATTAAAACGCTTGTCTTTGTATGCATCTTTTATGTTAATTGTTTCACCCGTCTTAACTACGTGTCCTGCAATACCTTTATCGGCAGGTATTCGTAATTCTTTTGTATCCAAACCGGTTGCAACTTTAGAGTACAATTCATTATTATCTTTATCATAAAGATAGACGGTACATCTGTCCGCATTCATCGCAGTTTTGGTTTCTTCCGCGATTGTTTTTATCAGCAAATTAATGTCTTTTTCTGCAGCCACTGCCTGACCGATATTTACCAATGCTATCAGAGGATCATTTGTCTGATTATGGTTGTTAAAATGACTTACGGCAGGGCATTTTAAAAGTGAATTCAGTTTTTCAAAGAAATCCGTCATTTGATTTTTTATTGATAGCTTTCGAGCCTTATTGTAATTTATTGAATAAAGATCAATATTTTTCTCGTTAAAGTTAACAAATCCGAGAACCATCTCATGCAATATCTTTGTTATCGGGTCTTTTGACTGTTCGACAAGAAAAGCCGTATCATTCATGAATTGATAAAAGGTTGTATAGTCCTTTTTTAAAAAGGCTCCCAGTGCAAGCAAACTGAAACATATCGCGGTATCATCATTATATATTTCTTTGTGCTTCTCTATTCTTTCTCGTACTTCGTCATACTCTCCGTTAAGGATTTCCGAAACTGACTCATAAATAAAATTTTCTAAAGTCATTTGCCCTCTCTGTTTATTGTATAATAATATAATAAAATTAACTTTTTGGCAAAGGGTTTGAGCACAAATGCAAAAGATTACGATATTGATACCTGTATACAACGAAAAGAAGTCTTTGCTTGAGATTTTGGATGCCGTTGAAAAAGTCGATTTTGGGTTGGAAAAAGAAATTATTCTGATTGACGATTTTTCAACGGACGGAACAAGAGATTTATACCAAAATATCAGGCACAAGGTAATTTTGCATGAATGTAATCAAGGCAAAGGAGCAGCATTAAGAACGGGGCTGCAACAGGCTACGGGTGATATTATAATAATTCAGGATGCCGATACGGAATACAATCCTGAAGATTATAAAGCTCTGGTTGAAAAGATTAAGGATAACTCGGCGGATGTTGTTTACGGCTCACGTCTATTGGATAGACGAAATAGAAAGAATTTCCTGCCGCTCAGCTATATCGGGAATATAACACTTTCCTTTCTGACCAAACTGCTTTTTAGGGTAAATATTACGGATATGGAAACTTGTTATAAAGCTTTCAGAGCGGATTTTATAAAAAATGTAAAAATAGAATCCGACAGATTTGATTTTGAACCAGAAATAACGGCAAAAGTATTGAAAGAAGGGGCTCGTTTTACCGAACTTCCCATATCTTACAACGCAAGGACCGTTGCCGAAGGGAAAAAAATCACCTGGAAAGATGGCGTAAGGGCAATTTTTACACTCATAAAATTCAGATTTACCGATGTTTAGAAACCCAATTTTCCAAAACCCTTAACGGAGCCCTCGTTATTGCAAGAGCCCAGGCGGGTAAATCCTTGGTAATAACGCTCAAAGCACCCACATTTGCCCCCTCTTCAATTGTTACAGGTGCTACAAGTACAGAGTTTGAACCGATTTTAACATTATCTTTTATTATGGTTTTGCTCTTTTCACCGGTAAGAGGATTATAGTTTGCGGTAATCGTACCTGCACCGATATTTACCCCTGAGCCGATTTCGCTATCTCCCAAATATGTTAAGTGACAGGCATTTGTATGTGGTTTAATCGTTGTTTTCTTGACCTCTACAAAGTTTCCGACTTTTACATAATCTTCAAGCACAACGCCGCCTCTCAGGTGTGCATAAGGTCCTATTTTGCAGTGAGACCCGATTTTGTTTTTGCCGTTTATATAGCAGGAGGGGTAAATTACTGTATCAGCACCGATTTCCGTTTCAGGGCTTATCCAGGTTGTATCGGGGTCAATGATTGTAACACCGTTATCAAGGTGCTGTTTTACGACTCTGTGGTTCAAAAGTTTGTATGCTTCGGCTAAATTAGCCTTGGAATTTATGCCAAAAATCTCTTCATTATTTTTTAGAGTATACGCGTTTACCCTGAGTTTATTTTCGTTTCCCCATTTGATAATATCTGTTAAATAATATTCACCTTGTGCGTTATTTGTTTTCAATTCCGAAAAAGCAGCCTTTATTTTACCCCAGTTTACACAATAAATACCCGCATTAATTTCTTTAACCGCTTTTTGTTCCGCCGTAGCGTCTTTTTCCTCAACTATTGAATTAAGTGTTCCGTCGGAATTTCTGATAATCCTTCCGTAGTTGGTCGGATTGTCAAAAATAGCACTCATTACGGTAATATCAGAATTATTAGATTTGTGGTACTCAATAAATTCCTTTAAAGTTTCAGATGTGATAAGAGGAGTATCGCCGCACAAAATAACCGCTTCCCCCTCAAACTCTTTTAGGTAAGGGAGAACCATGCTTACTGCGTGCCCTGTACCTAATTGAGGGCTTTGAAGAACACATTTTGAATTTTCATAATTAGATTTTACATAATTTTCGACTTCTTCCGCCTGATGCCCGACTATAACATAGTTTTCATCAACGAGTTTTGTACCGTTTACCGCATCTATAACGTATCCTAAAAGTGCCTTGTCAAAAATCGTATGTAAAACCTTAGGCGTGTCGGATTTCATCCTTGTACCTTTGCCCGCCCCTAAAATTATTGATTTAATCATGATTTTTCTCCTCTATGAGTAAATATTAACATAAAGAAAATCATACTCAAAGCCCATAAGGTTAGACAAAAATTCTTAAAATAAGAATCTGAGTATGCCCCATGTTTTAACTTTATTTTTGAGTCGAATACATTACGTTTTTTCAAATGCAGAATATATATGACAATTGTCATATAGTGTTCAAATTTGCACTCAGAATTTAAGCCGATGAGTCCCTATTTAAAAGTTAATGTCGGGCAGTGCCACGACTTTGTTTAGCAAGTGTAAGAGTGCCCTCTCCTTACAGGAGAGGGTTAGGGTGAGGTGTCAATCTTCTACAGAAAATAGGGGTAAATGTCGATGATATACAATATAAAAAGTTATTGTCGGGCAATGCAGCGACCTACAAATAATTTCAGGTCATTACGGAGGTAAATAAAAACAGTTCGACGTAAAACTATAAAGCTATCAATATAAAGCCCGAAGAATCTCCATTACTGTCTTTGCGAGGACGATTAGTCCGAAGCAATCCAGCTTTTTATAAACTTTAATTTTTGTGATTAGTGAGTAGTAGTTAAAAAAGAGACTAAGTGACATAGTGATTAAATGATTAAGAAGTTAACACCTAAGAGATTCTTCAGTAAAGTAGGGTGGGCAAAGCTGCATCATAGAAAGAGTTCATGCTTTTTATGGCTATTGCGTGCCCACCAATTTATATATGTTATAATTCTTATATGTCAAACTATAAACGCTTTTACAACGAGAATTATAAATATGTATTTTTTACAATCGTTACATATAATCGCAAACCAATACTGCTGAACAATATAGACCTTTTACGTTCAGCGTTTAAATATGCATTAAATAAATATCCCTTTAAAATATATGCAATTTGTATTCTAAAAGACCACTTGCATATGATTTTAAAATTAGAAAATAATAATGACTATTCTGAAATAATCAGGCTTATGAAATATTATTTTTCAATCAAAGTAAAATCTAATTCGATATTACCGAAGAGTAAATTAAGAAAAAGAGAGAAGTGCATCTGGCAAAGAAGATTTTGGGAACATACAATACGTAATGAAACAGATTTGAATATACATCTGGATTATATTCATTACAATTCATACAAACATTATAAAATTGTACCCGATAATTGGGAATTTTCATCTTTTAAGAAATTTGTTAATTTGAATTTTTATCAAAAAGATTGGTGCAATTTTGATGATAAAAATAAAATCATTGAATTAGATTTTGAATGATTGTTTATTTTGGTGGGCACGCAATGTATAATTAAAATTTTACATGCCATATTTAGCGTTGCTTTGCCCACCCTACCAGACTAGCTCAAATTGCGGTAATTTAGCTGTTATAGTTTTCCAAACTATTTCATAATCAATTCCAAAATAATCATGAATCAACTTATCCCGCATACCCGCAATTTGTTTAAATAGTATATGAGAATGCTCATTTCTAAAATCTTCCGACAAATGTTTAACAGCTTCACCTATAATTTCAAAATTTCTTTCTACAGCATCCTTTGTTTTATCATCTTTAACAAAATCTTCATAACACATACCTTCTGT
>CALUTM010000040.1 GCA_944323705.1 Candidatus Gastranaerophilales bacterium | reverse complement strand
AATAAAAAAAGTTAATAAAAATAAATATATTTTTCTCATAAATTCATAATATCGAATTTTATGAGAATTTGTCAATTAAAAGCCTCGAAACGGCTATAACATTGTACGAAACGGTGAACCGTATTTTAAACGTTCTCTTGAGGATTTAGCCCCATGGGAATTGGATGAACTATTGCAAAGATATATTTAATTTAGATATTTTATCAAAAGAGCGGTTGATTTTTAATCAACCGCTCTTTAAAGTATTAACGATATCCGATAGGTCTTCTTTTGTTTACGTCTCTGCTTTCAAGGAAGGCTTTGACAGTTGCATTGATATCTTCGCTGTTTATTCTGAAATTTTCAACGTCGCTGTTTTTTAATGTTCTGTTCTCCATTTTTTCAAAAATACCTTCTCTCTCATAGCCGTGTGCGTGTGCTTCATTAATAATGTATTTTATATCGGCACCGCTTGCTTTTATGTCAAAAAGTCGTTGTGCGAGAGCTTCTTTAGATACATCTTCAGACAGAGGTTTATTTTTTGTATATATGTCAAGAATTTTTTTAGTGCCTTCCAGATCGGGCAATGGAACTTCCAAATGCTTGCCGAATCTGCCGGAACGGGTTATTGCACTGTCCAAGGCTTTAAAGTTATTGGTCGCTCCGATAACAAATACATTATCAGCTTCATTATCTATATCGGTCATTAAGGTCAAAATTTGGTTAACAACCTTGTTGCCGTATTCATCGTGGCTTTGACGGCTTCTTGCGACAGCATCAAATTCGTCGATAAAAATTATTGCGGGCTGATTTGCTTTTGCCTCAGCAAAAAGGTTCCGCCAATTCGCTTCGGATTCTCCTACCCATTTTGATTCAAGATCCAAACCGTTCAGGCTTATAAATGTTGCATCGGCTTCATTTGCAAGGGCTCTTGCTATATGCGTTTTCCCTGTTCCGGGCGGGCCGTATAAAATAAATCCGTGGTTTACATCAATATTTTCATAACCTTGAGGATATCTGATAGGATAGATTATGCTCTTTTTTATTTCATTAATCAGTTTATCCTGTCCCCCGACGTCAGCAAACGTTACTTTAGATGGGGTCTTTTTCATCTCATTTGAGAGAAGTGATATAGATTTTTTATTTAGCTTCTCTATTTCCGGGCTGACATTTGTTTCGAAATCAAATGCCCGAGCGAAATTTTTTCTAAAGGGACTTAAATCCGTTTTGGGTTTATTTTTTATTTTCAGCATATTTCCCTGAACGGATAAAACATCGTCTTCTATAACATAAAAGTTGTCTTTGGCTCCAAGTTCATAGCTTTTGCCGCCAGTAATGATATTAATACCGAAGGGGTTAAGGTTAAGAACTTCTGTGTCGCCACCCGCATTTTTAACGAATCCCAAATAACCTCCGAGTTTATCATCTTCAACAAAAAAAGCCCGCCGTATAACGTTTTTTACTAAGCCTGCCGATTCGTACATCGCCTTTTTGGCTTTATTGAGTTCTTTTCCAGTAAGGATTAAATCTCCTTGTCTAAAGTTTTGGAATAATGATGCAAGTCTGTCTTCAAGGGGAATTTGTTTTACAAGTTCCAGAGAATTTTGTACACCTTGAAAATTGACAAATACATGGTTGTAATTTTTATTCAAAAATCGGAGGTCTGTTGCGGGTGTTTCCTTAGTTTTTCGTGCAACATTATCCTTAGACTGCATTGCGGTATAGCCGTATGCATTTGGATTAATTGTTGAAACCTGATTGATTTTCATGTGTACCTCCTTTTCTCTTTACATAAAAAGCCTGTAAATTCTTTTTCGAACTTACAGGCTTGACACTATTTTTTGAAATCGATATTATCCTAGAAAAGCCGTAAATTCGTGCATCGCAATCTTAGTGAAATAATCACTCGATTTAGCAACATTTTAATATTGAATTTAGTGGCTTTAAGCAAAATTATCCCTAACGATTAATTGTATTTTTTACACTGTATAGGATGTTTTTAAATTTGTCAATACTCTAACTTTACATTACTTAACAGGGGGATTCTTTAAATAATTCTCAAAACTTTTCTCTTCCACCTTATAACCACATCCCTCGTGAAGTTTGCCGGGGTATGAAATTTTTTTTGCCGGATAATCTCGGCACATTTTTAAACGTTTATCATAAACGGAGCAAAGTCCTTCTTCTGTGACGTATTTGCAGGCAAAAATTAAGTTGCCGTACTCATCTTTTCCTCTTATATAAAACCGTTTATACTTTGGAAACAAAAACTGCATAATTTTAAAGTCTGTTGTAGTATAAGTATCAAAACTGTACATATAACGGCAGCATTTTCCGCATTTACGGCAGCTTCCCGTGATTTTGTATTCCATTTTTTCAGGAACAAAATAAGATAAAATTTCATTTTTCAGATTTGTCAAAAAACTTAACATTATATTGAAAAAAACTCCGCAGTAATATTTATTTGATAGAATATTAACATAGTACAAAGATTGAGAGAAAAAGACAATGGGCAATTATAACATTCCAAAAAACAGAAAAAGAAAATCTTCTAAAAGGATTACGGTCGATAATCCGCTTTTACGTTTAGTTTCAGTAATTTTCGTTTTTTGTTTGGGAGTCGTTTTGGCAGGCATGATTGCTTTGAAATTATACCTGACTTCACTTCCTCCGATAAAAAATTTAAATACATTAAAACCTAATATTGTGACAACCTTTTGTGCAAGTGACGGTGAGGTAATAAAGACTTTTGCGGCATATACGTATGCTAATGTTGAACTCAAAGAAGTTCCTGACCAACTTGTTAAAGCTCTTATTGCAACGGAAGATAAAAATTTTTATAAACATCCGGGATACGATATTCTCGGGCTTGCACGTTCAATGGTTGCAAACATTTTGGCGGGGCATGTCGTTCAGGGTGCAAGCACCATTACCCAGCAGTTGTCCAGAATCTTATTCTTGTCGAATGAAAAAACGTTTACCCGAAAGATAAAAGAGCTTCAGGTTGCAGCTCAAATAGAAAAGACTATATCTAAAGATAAAATTTTGGAAATGTATCTGAATAACGTGTATTTAGGTTCAGGTGCCTATGGAGTTAAGGGGGCTGCAAGAATTTATTTTAACAAAAATCTTAATCAGCTGACCCTTCCTGAAATGGCGTTAATAGCCGGATTACCTCAGGCACCTTCGGTTTATTCGCCTTATAATAACAAAAAACTTGCGGAAAAAAGAAGAAATCAGGTTTTATTGAGAATGTATAAGATGAAATACATTGATAAAGAGACTTATGAGAATGCCAAAAAGGCTCCGATAACTCTTTCTACAATGCCGATAATGTATGCAACCAATAAGGCTCCGTATTTTTGTGATTATGTAATGAAAGAGCTTCAAAAACTCGGATTTACGGAAGATGAAATTGTAAACGGGGGCTACAGGGTTATAACGACACTGAATTACAAGGCACAGGTTAAGGCGAATGAAGCTATTATTAAAAATTTGAATGCCTGGGGCTTAAAGAACGATAAAAATCAGGCGGCCGTATTTTCATTTAGCCCGATAGACGGAAGGATTCTTGTGTATGCGGGTGGTAAAGATTATACAAAAAGTCAATATGATAGGGTTACTCAGTCCGCAAGACCTTCCGGCTCCGCATTTAAACCGTTTATTTACACCGCAGCAATTGAAAAAGGGTATTCTCCGAATGATATGATTGATGATTTGCCTTTTAAAGCGGGCGGTTGGACTCCTCGTAATTATGGTAATAAATATAGAGGTCCCATACCTTTGTATACGGCACTTATGGTTTCGTCCAATGTTTGTACGGCAAGGCTTATGGATGCAATAGGTGTGCGTCCGGTTATTCAATTGGCACGTGTAATGGGGATTACAACTCCTATTCCTTATGACTACACTATTTCTCTCGGTTCAAACAGTGTCAAACTTTTTGAAATGACAAGGGCATACGGAGTTTTTGCAAACGGAGGCTTTAAAGTTGAGCCTTTTGCAATAGAAAGGGTTGAATCTTCCAGAGGAACTGTTTTATATGAGGCAAAAAAAGCCCGAACAAGTAAAGTATTGAATATAAATACTGCAGCAACAATGACTGCTATAATGAAAACCGTTATTACAAACGGAACGGGACGAGCTGCCAATATCGGCAAACCTGCTGCCGGCAAAACAGGGACAACTGACGATAGTAAAGATGCATACTTTATAGGATTTACCCCGGATGTTGTAACTGGTGTCTGGGTTGGCAATGACGATAACTCAAAAATGGGCGGAATTACAGGCGGTACTGTTCCTGCTTTGATTTGGAAAGATGTAATGCTTGTCGCAACGGAACCATACGGAAACTCCGATTTTGAATATCCTGAAGTAATCTTAAATCCGTTTAAGGCTCCGGGTGTTTCCATAATTCCTCAAAGTGAAGCAAAGAAAATTATGGAGGAAAAAGAGAAAGAAAAAGCGAAAGAACTGGAGCAAGAAAAAGAGGCAGAGGAAAATATACAAGCACCTACGGTTATTAAACCGTCAGAGGCTCTTCAGCAGACTTTGACCCCAATAAAGAAAAAAGAAGTTCCGACAGTAGAGGTTAAATCAGAACGTACGGAAATTCCTCAAGCACAATTTGCTCCGGTTCCTTTAACAACCGCCCCTGTAGGACAATAGGAGAGATAATTATGAATATTGATGATTTAAATGTAATTGAAGGGATAAATTCTTTTCAAACGGCTAGTATTGAAAGAAATGATAAAACAATAGATTATGAGACCAGTAACAAGCTTTCATATACTGATATTATTAATGTTGCAAAAGGCTTGGATATTATAAGCGAGTTTTTTGACGTTAATGCGGTCGTGACAACTTTAGAGGGAATGGTTTGTGCGGTTTCATTAGGAAAATCTTTGCAAGATGCAATACTTAGGGTTATGGACAGTAACCCGATAGATTTTATTAATTCTACAATAGTTGTATCGGCAGAAGTTGATAGTGAAATTGCAAAAATGCTTAAACCGACAAATAAAATTGCGGCTCCAAAGTTTACTCAAAATGCAATAGATTTTTTGGAAGCTCATAATATTTGTTATATAACAATTAAGACCCCTTTGAAAGAATACAGGAAGTTTATATCTGATGAAATTCGGGTTACACCATTGGGTACGATTACACAGGCTCCCAATTTAAGTGAATTGAATAAGGATACTTTTAAAGTGGTTTCAAACGTAAAGCCTACGGTAGAACAAATTGAGGATGCGGTTTTTGCCTGGAAAGTCGCAAAACACGCAAGGTCTCAGGCGATAGTTATTGCAAAAGATTTGAGGACTTCTGCAATATCACAGGGATTACATTCTGCTTTTTCTGAATTTGCACTGAATTATTCCTGTGATATGTCTAAAGATGCTATATTAGCTTCTGATATGCCTCTTACCGTTCACGACATAAATGCGGCTGCTCAGGGAAGAGTTGCATTAATCATACTGCCTGATGCTTCAAATGAAGTAATAGCGGCAATAAATAAATTTAATATTGCTCTTATAACTACCGGATTTACAAACAAACTTTTTTAATTTTTTTAATATATTTTCTGATTTAGTATTGACAAAATAAAAATTATTTTGTATATTGTTGGTATGGAAAATTTTACGAAAAAGATTTCTCATTTAGAGGAACAAATATCTTTAAATATCGATTTATTAGAAATTGCTAAGAGTTACTGTGATTATAATTTTGATAAGGGCACAGAAATTTGTAGTGTTGGTGCTTTAATCGGGGTTATACTGAAAGAGCAGCGTGAAATTGCGGATTGTTTAGACGCTATTTTATAAAAAAAAGAAACCCAAAATTTTGGGTTTCTTTTTGATATTGAATATTGTCTTATTAATATCTGTAATGAGCAAATGCTTTGTTAGCTTCTGCCATTCTGTGAGTGTCTTCACGCTTCTTGCAAGCAGCACCGTTTCCGTTAGAAGCATCAATTAATTCATTTGTTAATTTTTCAACGAAAGATTTACCGTGTCTGTTTTTAGCTGCTGCAATAATCCAAGAAGATGCCAAAGCAAATCCTCTATCAGGTTTTACATCAATAGGTACCTGGTAAGTAGAACCGCCGATACGTCTTGCTTTTACTTCCAATAACGGAGTTGCGTTTATAACGGCTTTTTGGAATACTTCAAGTCCTTTTTCGTTTGTTCTTTCTTCAACTTTTGTTATTGTTGAATAAAATATTTTTTCGGCAAGAGACTTTTTCCCGCGTCTCATAACTCTGTTAATAAATTTAGAAACATCAACGCTGTTATAAATAGGGTCAGCTGCAGGAATTCTTCTTTCCGGTTTAGATCTTCTAGACATTATTTCTTACCTCCTTTAGCTTTCTTGGCACCGTATTTAGAGCGGCTTTGTGTTCTATTGGCAACGCCTGCCGTATCTAAAGTACCGCGTACAATGTGATATCTTACACCAGGAAGGTCTTTAACCCTTCCGCCTCTGATAAGAACAACGCTGTGTTCCTGAAGGTTGTGTCCGATACCCGGAATATAGGAAGTAACTTCAAATCCGTTAGTAAGTCTGACTCTGGCAACCTTTCTCAATGCTGAGTTCGGTTTTTTAGGTGTTGTAGTATACACCCTTGTACATACGCCGCGTCTTTGTGGACAATTCATAAGAGCCGGCGATTTGGTTTTGTCTTTTAGCTTTTTGCGTTCTGAACGCACAAGCTGGTTCATTGTAGGCATAATTTTTTCTCCTTTTACCTTTTGTAATTTGTTACGATAAACCTTTTCACCGTTACAATAACTTCAACTATTAACTGTAAATAACGTGTAAAATCGATTTATCCCCCTTAAGCCGTCAAATCCGGCAAGAAAATTTCGACCAGGGTAACCTAATCGTAGGACGAACATGTTTGGCTGTCAACAAAAAAAGACTTAGAACGTAACAATTCGTAGCATATTGGTGTTTTCAAATTTATTTTTATTGTATAATTGTGAGTAAATGTCGGGCTGTATGGAATTTTATTGATTTCTATACTTATTATGAAAAGGAAAAGAGTTTGAAACAATCAAGGTTAACAATAGCGATATTTATAGCACTGTTTTTGGGCGTCCTTGTCGGTTGGCTTTTCCCGGATTTTGCGGTCAGGCTCCATGTTTTGGCAGAAATCTTCTTAAGAATGATAAAAATGATTATTGCCCCTCTTTTGTTTGCAACTCTTGTAGTTGGGATTGCAGGACACGGGGATGTCAAAAGCCTTGGAAGATTGGGAATCAAGACTATTGCGTATTTTGAAGTCGTTACGACTTTGGCTCTTTTTATCGGCTTGGGGTTTGCCAATCTTTTTAAGCCTGGGGTCGGTATGGGTAATATCGCTTCTGACCAAACAGGGCTTACGAGAATTGTAGAGATGGCGTCTACAACACATCATAACTCATTTGGGGAATTGCTTCTGAGCCTCTGTCCGACAAGCATATTTCAGGCAATGGCGGAGGGTAACCTTCTGCAGATAGTAGTTTTTTGTATCTTTTTTGCTCTTGCAATATGTGCAGTGGGGAAAAAGGCTCAGCCCGTTATAGACATTTTAAATTCGGTTGCTTCGGTTATGTTTAAGTTTACGGAGTATGTAATGTTTTTTGCTCCGATAGGTATTTTCGGTGCGATTGCATATACGGTGGGCTCCAACGGAATAGAAATTTTGTTTAATTACGGAAAAATAATTTTATCCCTGTATGCAGCTTTAGCAGTATTTGTTCTCTTAGTGTTATTGATAACCTGTAGAATTGTGGGAATTTCGGTAAGAGCGATTATTAAAGCGATACAGGAGCCCGCACTTTTGACGTTTACTACTGCAAGCTCGGAGGCCGCTCTTCCTAAGGCAATGGCAATTATGGAAAAATTCGGGGTGCCAAAATCTATTGTGGGATTTGTTATGCCGACCGGATATACTTTCAATCTTGACGGCTCAACCCTTTATTTGGCTATGGCGGTTATTTTTTCAACGCAGCTTGTGGGTATTGATTTGAGCCTTGAACAGCAGCTTGTTATTATGTTTGCACTTATGCTTACAAGTAAAGGTGTGGCGGGAGTTCCTAGGGCTTCTATTATCGTTCTGGCCGGAACTTTAACAAGTTTTAATATTCCGATTGTCGGAGTGGCAGTTCTTTTGGGTATTGACCAAATTCTCGATATGGGAAGAACTACCGTTAATTTAATCGGAAATTGTATTGCAACGGTTGTTATTGCAAGATGGGAAAATGCTTTTGATTATAATAAAATGGCTGAATTTATTAAGATGAGGAGCCTAAAAACTAATACGCTTACAAAAATTAAACATAACGTAAGTTTTCAGAAAGATTTTGTTACGGATAGAGAAAAAGTTGAGGTATAAATATGGAATATAAAGAAACGTTGAATTTGCCGCAGACAACTCTTGAGATGAGAGCTAATGCTACAAAAAAAGAACCTGAAACTCAAAAATTTTGGGAGGAGATAAATGTATATGAGAAAAATTTGGAACAGCGTGATAAGACGCAATCCTTTGTACTCCATGACGGCCCTCCGTATTTAAGTTCCGAAAAAATCCATGTTGGAACGGCTTTAAATAAAATTTTAAAAGATATTTTAATAAAATATAAATCCATGGCGGGGTATTATGCTCCGTATGTTCCGGGATATGACGGGCACGGGCTTCCGATTGAAAATGCTGTGGTCAAAAATATTAAGGGCGGAAGAGAAGCTCTTACACCTGCCGAACTTAGGGCAAAGTGCAGGGAGTTTGCACATAAAAACTTAAAAGGGCAGGAGGCTGAATTTAAGCGTCTTGGTGTTTGGGGGAATTGGGAGGACCCGTATTTGACGATAAATCCTGATTTTGAAGCCGAGCAAGTCAGAGTTTTTGGCGAAATGTATAAAAAAGGGTATATTGAAAAAGGTTTAAAACCCGTTTATTGGTGTGCTTCTTGCGAAACTGCCCTTGCAGAGGCGGAGGTAGAGTATGCGGATCACACTTCGACTTCTATTTATGTAAGATTTAAGTTTGATGACGAAGGTGTAAACAAAATCGGAGAGTTAATAGATTTACCAAACAAAAATGTTTATGCGGTAATTTGGACAACGACTCCGTGGACAATTCCTTCAAATATGGCAATAAGTTTGCACCCGAGGTTTGAGTATACTTTCTTTATGTATAATAATGATATTTACTTTATTGCTCAGGAGCTTCTAGCAAACTTCCTGGAAGGTGTCGATTGGGAAGAAAAAGATATTAACGTTATTGGTTCGGTAAAAGGTGCCGATTTAGAGCTTTTGAATACAAAACATCCGTTGTATGACAGAAAGTCTCCGATTATTTTAGGTGAACACGTAACGTTAGAAGCCGGTACCGGTGCTGTACATACTGCTCCCGGACACGGTCTTGAGGACTATGAGGTTGGGGGTAAATATGGTATTGAGGTCTTTTCACCGTTGGATGGTAAAGGAAGATGGACAGAAATTGTCAGAGATAAGGATTTAGAAGGTGTACCGTATTATAAAGGAAATAAGATTGTTATAGACAAACTCCGGGCTTGCGGAGCCTTACTTGCTGCGTCTGATATTAACCACTCTTACCCGCACTGTTGGCGATGCAAAAATCCCGTAATATACCGTGCAACTCCTCAGTGGTTTGTTAAGGTTGATAAGTTTAGAGCTGCAACATTGGATGCCATAAAGGGAGTAAAATGGATTCCTGCAAGTGGTGAGGCAAGAATTTCCAACATGGTTGAAGGACGTTCGGACTGGTGTATATCAAGACAAAGAGCGTGGGGCGTTCCTATTCCTGTTTTCTACTGTGAGGAATGTTCTGAAGCAATTGTTACCGACGAAACAATAGAACATGTTGCAAAAATTTTCGAGAAAGAAAGCTCTGATGCATGGGTAAAATATTCTGCTGAAGAACTTCTCCCTGAGGGCTTTGTTTGTCCTAAATGCGGGAAAAAACATTTCAGAAAAGAAAGTGATATTATGGATGTCTGGTTTGATTCAGGCATAACTTGGAAGGCTGTAGTCGAAAAACGTGCGGAAGAATTGGGGCATACTCCGGTTGATATGTATTTGGAGGGCTCCGACCAACACAGAGGCTGGTTCCAGTCGTCACTTTTGACTTCTGTTGCCGTGCAGGAAAAGGCTCCTTATAAATCAGTGCTTACGCACGGATTCGTGTTTGGTGAAGACGGCAGAAAAATGTCCAAGTCTCTGGGAAATTATATAAGGCCGGATGATATTATTAAAAATTACGGTGCGGATATTTTAAGACTTTGGGCAGCGTCAGTGGATTACAGGAACGATACAAAAATCGGTGATAATATAATTAAGCAGCTTGCGGAAATATTCAAGAAAACAAGAAATACTGCAAGATTTTTGCTTGGAAATATTTATGACTTTGATCCGCAAAAGGATTATGTTAAGTACGAAAACTTAAAACCGATTGATAAATTTGCACTGCATAAACTGAACAAGGTTGTGGAAGGGGTTACGGTTGCATTTGAAAATTATGAATTTTATAAGTATTTTCAGTGCCTTCAAAACTTCGCGGCAGTGGATTTGAGTGCTTTTTATCTTGATATCGTAAAAGACAGGCTCTATACAGCGGGTAAAAAATCCTTGTCGAGACGTGCTTGTCAGACAGTTCTATATGAGACTTTGCAGGTTCTTGTAAGGATATTGACTCCCGTAATGCCCCATCAGGCAGAAGATATCTGGCAAAATACTCCCGAATGTCAAAGAGGCGGCTTAGAAAGTATTTTACTTGCCGGCTGGGTCGAAGTAAATAAGGAATGGGAAAATGTAAAACTTGAAGAAGAGTTTACAAAAATACTTAAAACAAGAGAAATTGTAACACGTGCAATTGAGCCGTTAAGGGCGGATAAAAAGGTCGGCAGCTCATTGGAGGTTGCTGTTTATGTTAAGAGCGATGACGACGAAGTCTTAAAAGCAAATGAAAAAGATTTAGCTGATGTATTTATTACATCGCAGGCTTATATAACAGATTCTGCACCGCAGGGTGTATTAAACGAACATACCGAGAACGGAACAACCGTATGGGTCACAAGGGCGGAAGGCGAAAAATGCGAACGCTGTTGGAAGTTCAGAAAACTGGGCGAACATGCAGGATATGAAACGATTTGTTCTGACTGCTATGATGCCGTAGCGGAATAAAATAACAGACGAGAGCCGTATGTTTTAAAATATATGGCTCTCATCTGCAAATTAAGGAGTATATATATGCAAATCAACAACATTAGTGAAACAAATTTTCAGGCACTTGTTTACAGACCCGGATGTCAGAGGTATGTTAAGGAATATTTGACACCAAGGGATAAGGCTGTATTAAAAAAAGCGGCTCCAAAGCTGCAAAATTTTAAAAAATGGGATTTAGAAATTACCTCCAAAGGTCTTAGAATTGCTTCAAAGGTTACTGCGGATGCAATTTTGCTCGAAGAATCAAGGTTGCGTGATAAACCCGTAAATTCGGAGCTGCTTATGGAGGCTATTTATGATGGACATTCTGACGTCTGTGAAACGGGGAAATATTGCCAATTCTACTTGAAACATAATGATTACGAATCCGCAGTCAAAAGCTATGAAAAAATGCCGTCAATGCCTTTGGTGGAGCGTTCTATAGATTTGGTAAGCCGATTCGAAAACCAGAATATGCGTTTCTTATACCAAAAACCGTTGGTGAATAAGATTTTTGACTTCTTCTTTAAATAAGAAAAACAAGTTTATATAAAAATAGCAGGTATTTTAATACCTGCTATTTTTTAGCTTTATTTGATTATTAACTCAATTTTTCAATCAGACTGGCATGTTTTGAAGCAAAATTTTTACCTCTTGCAATTATTGCAGCCTTTAAAATAGCATGTAAATCAATAGGCACAAGATCTTTAAAATTGTTAGGAAGTCTTAAAGACCAGTTCTGGTCGCCTGATGTTCCCGGTCTGTTGTATACGTCATTAATTTGGAAATAATCAGTGAAGAACATTTGAACATTTCTTGCCTTTGATGCAAAAATTTCGGTTATTTTTACAAACTTCAAATAGTCTTTATCCTGGGTCAATCTCACGATGATATCATCCTTATTTTCAGCTTCGGCAAACAAATCTTCTACAAGATTTTTAGCGTGTAAATACCCTTCGTGAGTATTAATCATACTTTCAGCCCACATAGAAATCGGATTGTTATCGTGCGTTCCTACCATATTCCATACGTTTTCACCTATATTTTTGCACCTGTACGGATGGTCGGGTTTTTCGGGAACTACAAACTGAGTTAGTCTCATACCCTGAAGCTCATATTTTTTCATAACGGCATCAACAGGGTTTGTTAATGTTCCCAAATCTTCACATACAATGGCATTTTTGTCCAAGCCGCATTCCTTTGCCGCAGCTATTACAATTTTTTCCACAAAACGTCCGTAGAGTTTTATTTGTTCATCGGATAAAGTTTTTACGCGTTTTTCTTTATCTGCCTCGAGGGTTAAGTCTAAATCCGATTCTTTTGCTATTGCGTATCTTGAAAGCTCAGGGTGTTCGGGAGAGGAGTATAATCTTCCTGCTCCTTCTTCGCATTTCGGTTTTTTCCCTACTTTATATACCCACGGGTCAATTAAGCCTACAATATGATCGATTCTGACACCGCCCGGGTTTTCTTTAAACATCTTTTTATAAAGATTTTTCATAAGCTTTCCGCCTTCACCCAGCGAGCCGTCAGCGTTGAACATTTTGTCAGGATCCATTACCGGAAATCCCCATGCTTGACCGTCTTTTGAAAAATAATCAGGAGGACAGCCAAGATACCACCCGTCTAAAAATAATGATTGATACGCCCAGGCATCTCTATCGGAAAACGCAACCTGACGATCCGCAATCATCTTAATTCCTTTAGAGAGTGCGTATTTTTTTGTTTCTTCGTTTTGTACTTCCAGTACAAATTGGCAGAACTTATAAAATTCTATTTCATCCTCATATTTATTTTTAATTTCTTCTATTCTTTTTGCGTAAGCTTTCTTTTCATCTTCGGATTTCGGATTCATTAAATTTTTATCCGTTTCGTTTTTCCATGTATACCAGAAGTCGTTGTCGTTTTCTATTGAAAGAGCTTCATACAAAGAGTCATTATCCAACCATTGAGAATTGTCTTTTTTAAATTTTTCAAACTCTCTTTTCAAGGGGGAGCCTAAAAGACCTCCGTGGATGTTTTTAAAATTCTCCCAAGCTTCTTTTAACGCTGAATTTTGAGCTTTTGTTATGTATGAATAAGCCGTTCTTCCCTGATTTTGATTCGGATTTCCCGCAACTACTTTTTCAAAAGTTTCTTGAGAAAGAATGTTATCCCACTTCTTTTCGGTTAACTGTTTAAGGTCAATAAACAGTGGGTTTCCCGAAAATATGGTTCCGGTATACGGGGATGAGTCGGAACTCTTTGTTTTACCTGCGGGTCCTAGCTGAATGGCATTAAAAATACCATGAGCATAGTCAATCAGTTCATGTCCGGCACTTGAATTAAATGTTCCAAAGCCCGTGTCTTCACCTTCTTTTGAAGGGAAGCTGCTGCCGTGAATAATTAGGGCAAAATTGTCCTTACCCAAAGCTCTCAGTGCTTCTGTTACAAGTTTTGTGTCAATTTTTTGTGATGTTAAACAGACCATAAATTTATTACTCCTTATCTTCTCTGAATTTAGTGTATCATTTACAAGAACTAATTTCAAGAATTCGGATTTGATAATTATCTCAATTTTACGTATAATTTAGGTATGAAAAGATTTTTAGTTGCGGTTTTATTGTTAACGGGTACGCTTTGTTTTGCCTCTGACGATTTGTCAAAACAGGCAACTGCTTTTTATAGCGATAATAACTATCAAAAAACAATGGATTTAATTCTTCAAATACCCGAGAGTGAACGTTCTGCCCAAGATTGGCTTTTGCTCGGGAATGTCTTAGAAGATAAGGGCGAAAAAGAGAATGCAATTTTTATGTATCAAAAGGCAAAAGTCACAAATCCAAAATATTATAAGGCGTATTATAATCTTGCAAATAATTATGCCGATAACAATCAGTTTAATATGGCATTGGAAAATTATAAAAAAGCAGCTTCATTGAACAAAGAAAACCCTTATATTTATTATAATATGGCGTGTACATATATAAAAATGGGCGATTTAAAAAAAGCTAAGACAAATTTGAATAAGGCAATTATGCTTAAATCTGATATACCTGATTTTCATTACAATCTTGCGTATGTATACAAAGAACTCGGTAAACAGAAGCTTGCACAGACCTATTTGGATAATTTTAATAAGCTTACTCAATCGCAGTAAGATAACAGTTCACAGATAATATTTTGTTAAATTTTGTAACGATTTTCTTAAAACTCCTAAAGTTTTTTGTAAAAGTGTCGATATAAAAAGAGTAAGATAGATAAAGCTTTTATGCGTAATGTAACACAATGTATATTGTGTTACATTACATGTGCATTCCTTTAGAATTAAGCCTTTCAGGCTTGCTTGAAAATTGAAATTTCTCGATTTTACTAAATTTTCCATTCTTACAATCCTTTATTAACAAGCATTTCGCCTCCAATGTAACACAATATACATTGAGTTACATTGAGTAGGAGTGATAAAACAAATGTCGAATGAGATATCTCAAAAGATAGATAATTATGCAAGGGCACATCTTTCGGAGTTAAAGAAGCGAGAGACGGGCTATGTTAGCATAACTAAGCAGGATGTGGCATTAGAGATGTATAGTCAGGGCTTGTTGAGTGCTTCAGATTATAGTTTGTGGTTATCGAGTGCGGAGTGTCAGCCTTCTCGAGACATAAGCCTGAGTATCTGGGGAGTATCAGGTGAAGATGGATATTTGGATAGCCTTGGAGATAGTTTTGAGCGGACAACACCTCCAATTCCTCAAGTTATTCCTGTTACTCCTTCAGAGCAGCCTCAAGTTTCTAATGCATCTTCAGAGATGCAGGAAAATGCGGAAATAAGAGAAAGCGTAGTTGAGAACTTGTTATCGAATGCCAGGAATGCACAGGCAATGATAGAGCAATATCACGATAGTATCGGTTATATATCTTCCGATGCTGTGGTCCAAGGTGTTAATGTAATAGGTGATGCAAGTTGGGATTTATTAACGAGGCGTAATGATTTTGTAACCGTGTTTGAAAATGAAGATGCAATAGCAAATGAGATAGCGAAGTTGGAGGAACTCAAAAGTAAGGCAGGAAAACCTAATGAGTTTAAACAGGCATTTAAGGAATTGTATGGAGTAGATTTTAACCCTGCATCATTCAAGCCTTTGTCAGAATCATCCAAGCGGCTTGATGAGTTAAATTCATATACTTCAATGAGCAGTTATTTGGGTAATTGTATAGAAAAGTTAGACGGAACAGTGGAGTCTGATACGGATATAGCGGTGTTACTCTCCCCTATGTTTGGTAATGATTTCAATAAATCGTTGGAGTATGTTCAATCATTTTCTTCTAAGTATACTGATAGGAGTGAGTTAAAGACAAAATTGCAGGAGTCATTGCAGGTATCAAAGGCAGAGGCAGATAAACAACTTTCCTGTCTGAACAGAGAGGAGATAGAATCTTCCTATAAATCAAGCTACAAAAAAGCCATGGGAGATTACAAATCAGATGAAGTAATCGCGGGTTATATAGAGCAATCAAAGATGAATGCAATGCTTACGGAGACAGGTCTTGTAATATCCGCCTCATTGTTGACGATGGGCTCATCAACAGTAATGAATTTAAGCAGTAAGGCTGTAACCACATTGGGCACCAAGGTAGGTGGTCAGGTCGTTAAGGCAGGTATGACAATGTCAATGGCATCATTACCGGCAGTAGAGACAGTAGTAGGCGGCTTGACGAGCAAAGAGGGCTTGACTGTTGAACGCGGGGAAGCAGCTTGGGAGGAACTTAAGAACGGTTTGATGTACGGAGCCTTTGGAGCTTATGTATCCGGTCCTTTGGGTAATTTAGTATCTAAAGTATTGTCAAAGAATCCACAGATATTTTCTCAGATAATATCATCTCATAAGTTTACAATGGTGGCGGGCACTGCGACTGAGACAACGGCAGATGTTTTATTTGACAGAATAACAAGTGATTTAAGTTTTAAAGAATCAATGGCACAAAACGGAATAATGAATTTTGCGATGATGTTTATCGGAGGAAGAGTAAACAACAAGACTCAGATACCTGATGTAGATATGTCCCGTGTAACGATAGAGAAGATGAAGGACGGTAGTTATAATTTGAAGTCAGACGGTCGGGTGTTTTACAAGGCGAAGAATGACAATGAGCTTGCGTATGTGACATTGGTCTTGGGAGCTAAGAGTGAATGGGTAAATAAAACTTCACAAACAGAGGTCGAGACTTCGGACGGAACACATGCGGGAGTAAATAAAACTTCTCAGCCTGAAGCAGATACCCCTGAAGTTATGCGTTCGGAAGAAAAAAGCGGTGCGGAGACAGAATTCTTCAATGAATGTCCAGTGCCTGTTCAAGCTTTGCTTATAGAAAGAATAACAGATAGGTGGGGAAAAGTAGTCCCACGATTCACAGGTGATGAAAGAAAAAAAATAGCAATTTTATACAAAGAATGTCCTGAGTTTGTTCAAAATTTGATTAAAGAAAGAGATATAGATTATAATGGTCGCGAAGTTCCGCGATTCAGAGCTGATGAAATAGAAAAATTAGCACTTTTATCCAAGGACAATCCTGAGTTTGTCCAAGCTTTGCTTAAAGAAAGAATGATAGATTATAATGGTAGAGAAGTCTGGAGATTCTCAGCTGATGAGATAGAAAAATTAGCACCTTTATATAATGAATATTCTGAGCAAATCCAAGCTTTAGCTAAAGTAAGTCGGATTTATAGTGACGGTCATGAAGTTCCGAGATTCACAGCTTATGACATAGAAAAATTAGCACCTTTATACAATGAATATTCTGAGCAAATCCAAGCTTTAGCTAAAGAAATTATGAGAAATTCTTCTGGTGGTAAAGTTCCGAGATTCACAGCTGATGAAATAGAAACATTATTAACTTGTTCCAAGGACAATCGAGATCTTGTTCAGTCTTTGTTTAAAGAAAGAATAACAGATCGTTGGGGAAAAGAAGTTCCGCGATTCACAGCTGATGAAATAGAGAAATTAGTAATTTGCTCTAAGGACAATCGAGATCTTGTTCAGTCTTTGTTTAAAGAAAGAATAACAGATAGTTGGGGAAAAGAAGTTCCGAGATTCACAGCTGATGAAATAGAGAAATTAGTAATTTGCTCTAAGGACGATCGAGAGTTTGTTCAAGATTTGATTAACGCAAAAATGATAAATATTGATGGTCGAGAAGTTCCGCGATTCACAGCTGATGAAATAGAGAAATTAGTAATTTGCTCTAAGGACGATCGAGAGTTTGTTCAAGATTTGATTAAC
>CALUTM010000039.1 GCA_944323705.1 Candidatus Gastranaerophilales bacterium | reverse complement strand
TGAAAATATTGGAAAGATACTCTTGTAAATCAATAAAATCAAACATATCAATTGGTTCTTTAAAGTTAACAAGCAAATCTATGTCGCTATCAGCCGTTTGTTGATTTTTTGCATAAGAACCAAACAAAAGAAAATTTTCAACACAATATTTATGTTCAAAAAAATCTTTATGAGAATTGATTATTTCTTTTATTTCTTCTATTGAATAAATTTTATTTTCCATAAATTTATAACATATACGATAAAAAAGCTGTAGACATAATTTTTTATTTGTGAATAGTGACTTGTGAGTTGCAGTTATATTATTTTTTTATAATATGTGAGGAGAAAAATATATTGATGCGGTAAATCTTTGATTTACCGCATCCTACATAACTTGAAATATAAAAATTTGAGACAGAATATTAAGAAATATTAACACGAGTTTTTCATAATATTACTTATTTTCAATGATATTGCGATTTTTTCCGCATACTCCATAAGTCAATTTTTTCATACCTAAATTCTTTATATATATACATAAGGAAATTTAGGGGATTTATATGGGGAATATTAGTAGACTTTTAAGTAATGGACGTAAAATTTTATTATCTACAAGAGGGAAGCAGACTTGTATGCAAATATTAGATGAGTCTGACAATCTGGTATTTGTAAGGTGTAAGGCTATAAAAACTTCAACAAAGCCTGTAAGTACTGCGGCTCCCGTTAGGATGAGTATAGGGTTTATTCCTCAAAAATTAAAAAGCCGTGCAAATGACAGGACAATGCGACCGATAGGTTTTGTAACAGACGGGAAAAGAATAAAAACAGCAGCACCAGCTAAAAGGACAACCACTATAACAAAAACCGATTTTGACCTCTCTCAAAATGAAATACATACATACAATGTTCAAAGAAAATATGACGAAAAAGGTAATTTTACGGGAGTTCGTGATATTAAATCAGGCAGAACAGATGACTTATACTCAAAGCAGCAGGTGCTTATAGATACGGCAAAAGCAGAAAATGATACGTTTTTTGCAGAACAAAATAAACTTATTAATGATGTTCAGGGGCAAATTGATGGGCTAAAAAGAAGTGTAAATGAAATGTCAGCAGAAGAATCTAAAATCAAAACAATGATAAGCGATGTTGATTCCAAAATAAACGATTATATGATACGTGGTATTTACTTGGATGCATATTCAGAGCATTGGAATAAAATATTTCCAAATCTTGCAGCGGGGAAAGCTTCTGAATATGCAAAAGGTATTACTGATGCCTTTCAGTTTGCCGAAGGAAAAGTAAGCACTGAACTTGAGAATTTATATCGTCAAAATAAAAAATTAGAAAATTTGTTGGCAATACAGCAGAAGGAAATCGCAACAAATAATGAATTTATAAGATTTGCAGAGAATAAAAAAGCTGAAATTAGCGAACTTATGCAGACTAATTGCTGGCAAAGTCTTAGCCAATCTGTGCAAAGTGAACTCTGTAAGATACAAAGACAGATTACTGAATTAGTAGAAAAATTTAATAGCTAAGGCAAAAGAGTCATAGTTTAGCAAAGCCACTTTAAAAGGGTAATTCTAAATTATTTTATGTATTGTACCTCCACCGATTTATTAATATATAAAATAAAATCTCTATTAAAAAATCTTCACATACTATTTGCATTTTAATTATGTTTATTTTAGGATAAACACATACGCCGATTTTTTAGAAGAGAATGTGTTTTACACATTCTTTTTAAAAAGCTCGGGGGAAACAGACAGGTAAGCTTATACAAAAAACGCAACATCTGCCGCTCCCGCAATACAGGATAATAGCATTAATAAATACAAAGGAAACTAAAAATGGGTATCAAAGGTAAAAACGACAGAATGGTAGTTCTCGCTTGTGAAGATTGCAAGGAAAGAAACTATACTACGGTTAAAAACAAAAAAAATACAAAGGACAGAATGGAATTGAGCAAATATTGTCCTACATGCAAAAAACATACAACTCACAAGGAAACAAAATAATGGTGACCAGTGACTAGTGAATAGTGAGTAGAATTCTATTCACCATTCACTAGTCACTAACTAATCACTCCGCTAAGCGTCCTTAGTTCAGTTGGTAGAACGTCGGTCTCCAAAACCGGATGTCGAGGGTTCGAGTCCTTCAGGGCGCGATTTAAATAAAGGTAACTAACATGAATAACGAAGCGTTTGAAACGGCAAAAAAGAACATTATTACATATTTTAAAGGCGTTAGAACCGAATGGGGCAAAATCACCTGGCCCGAAAAACACCAGGTTGTTCTTGAAACTTGCTTTGTTGTTGCTATCGTTTTTGTGTTTACCGTATTTATTTATGTTGTTGATATAATATTTAATGCACTGCTATCAAAGTTTTAAAAATAAAGGGTAAGAATAATGAGTGAAAAAGACGAAAACATTGTTAATAATGAAGAATTGACGGAAGAAACTCACGAAAATGACGGTCACAAGTCATCCTCCGATAAAAAGAATCAGAAACGCTGGTACATTGTTCATACCTATTCGGGTTATGAAAATAAGGTAAAAAGTAACCTTGAAAAGCGTATTGAATATATGAATATGTCGGACAAGATTTTTAGAGTTGAAGTTCCTCAAAAAACAATTACCCAGATTAAAGGCGGAAGAAAGCAGGAGAAAGAAGAAAAAATCTTCCCCGGTTACGTGCTTGTCGAAATGATTATGGATGAAGACAGCTGGTATGTTGTAAGACATACTGCGGGCGTAACAAAATTTGTAGGCTCCGCAAAGAAACCGATTCCTGCTAAAGACAGTGAAATTAAAAAGATTATTCACCGCTCGACTGCTCAAACTCAAAAAATTGAAATGGATGTTAAAGTCGGTGAAAAAGTCAGAATTATCTCCGGTCCGTTTGCGGAATTTGTCGGAGATATTACGGAAGTTTATCCTGATAAGGCAAAACTTCGTGCAATGGTTTCAATTTTTGGACGTGAAACTCCGGTTGAATTGGAATACAAACAAATACAAAAATTATAGGGGTAAATGAGCGGAGTTGGTTTTTAATATACCAAATTCTGCGAATTACTCATAATATGATACAAATAGCGTGGAAGGGGATGCCCCCGTTAGTACCACGAAAGGAGAACAATAAAATGGCAAAAAAAGTAGTAGGAAAAATTAAACTGCAAATCGAAGCAGGAAAAGCAAATCCGTCACCTCCGGTCGGTCCGGCTTTAGGTCAGCACGGTGTAAACATCATGGATTTCTGCAAACAGTTCAACGCTAAGACAGAATCTCAAGCAGGGTATATCATTCCTGTTGTTATTGATGTTTATGAAGACAGAAGTTTCACTTTTGTAACAAAATCACCTCCGGCTCCGGTTTTGATTAAAAAGGCATTAAACCTTTCTAAAGGTTCTGCAGTGCCTAACAAAACCAAGGTTGCTGAAATTACAAGAGCTCAGTTGGAAGAAATTGCTAAAATCAAAATGAACGATTTGAACGCTACTTCTATGGATGCTGCTGTAAACATGATTAAAGGCTCTTGCAGAGCAATGGGTGTTACAGTAAAAGAGGACTAGGGGTAAGGGGTAAACAGGTAAATATCCCCGACCTGAAATTTTTACGGAAACACTTGTAGTTACAAATAAAATTAATGGAAGGACTTTTGTCCGCTAATACCATGAAAGGATAAGAAAATGTCAAAAATAACAAAAAAACAAAAAAAGCTTCAAGAGCTGTTAGCAGATTTCCAACAACCGTCCAGCGGGCGTGATGCTCTTGTTAAGCTTCAGGAAATATCTAAAGAAGTTGCAAAATTCAATGAAACAGTTGAATGCCACATGAGATTAGGTATTGAAGTTAAACACGCGGAACAACAAATCCGCTCAACCGTTGTCTTACCTGCGGGCTTGGGAAAAGAAGTTCGTGTTTGCGTTATCGCAAAAGGACCCAAGGTTAACGAAGCTAAGGATGCAGGTGCAGACTTCTACGGAACGGAAGATATAATCGATAAGATTGCGGGCGGTTGGTTTGAATTCGATACATTAATCGCAACTCCCGACTGTATGGGAATGTTGGGTAAATTAGGTAGAGTTCTGGGACCGAAAGGTTTGATGCCTAACCCTAAGACAGGAACTGTTACATTAGATATAGCAAAAGCTGTTAAAGATGCTAAAGCAGGTAAAGTTGAATTCAGAGCCGATAAACAAGGTATGATTCACTGCCCAATCGGAAAAATTCAATTCTCAAATGAAGATTTGGTTAAGAACTACGCTACATTGGTTGATGCGGTTCTTAGAGCAAAACCTTCGGCTGCTAAAGGAACTTATGTTAAGTCAATCTATTTGACAACAACAATGGGACCAAGCATCAAGATAGATTCAAAGAATCTGCAAACAGAGATAAAAGAAATTGTTGGTTGATATTTACGGCTAACCTATCGGTTAGCCTTTTTTTTATAAAAAAGACAGGTTCTAAATCTGTCTTTTTTTATGTTAAAATATACTGGCATATAAAATAAGGAGTACAAATTATGAAAGTAAGAGCAAGCCACATTCTTGTAGATACTAAAGAACAAGCAGAGAATCTTTTATTAGACATCCAAAACGGAATTGCGTTTGAAGATTTAGCCAAAGAATATTCCAAATGCCCGTCAGGGAAAAACGGCGGTGATTTAAGATGGTTCGGCAAAGGTATGATGGTCAAACCGTTTGAAGATGCCGTATTTGCGATGAAAAAAGGTGAAATTTCACAACCCGTTGAAACACAGTTCGGTTGGCATTTGATAAAATTGACAGACGTTGACGAGTAATGAAACAATAAAAGACTGTAGAGTTGAGAAAGTATCTTGCGTAGGGTGGGCAAAGCCACTCCAAATAAAGTATTTTAAGCAAGTTTGCGTATGGCGTACCCACCATACCTTATTTTACGTTAAATTCTTATCATAACGAAATTGTAATAGTGTGCTATACTAAAAAATATGGATGATTTATTAAAAAAACTCGGTGTTGATTATTTGTTAGTCAACTGCACCAACGAATATCTGGTTGAATACCCGGCATTGTCTGAAAATGCAAGATATACATTAACGGGCTTTTCCGGCTCAACCGGCGATGCCTTGGTTACAGAGAACAATATTTACCTCTTTGTTGACGGGCGTTACCATACACAGGCTGATATGGAGGCTAAAGAGGGAGTAACTGTTGTTAAACTGCAATTAGGGCAAAGACAGGATGATGAAATAAGAAAACTGATTCAACCCGATAAAATTTTGGGTATTGTTTCAAAAAAGGTTTCCCAAAACAGGTTAGAAGGGTTTAAGGGGTTTAAAATAAAGCTGCTTAACAGTGATCCCGTTAATAATTTTACGGAACCTCATGACAAAAAAAATTTTGTTAAAGCTATGAGGGAAAAAGATTTTACTCCTGAAAAACCGATGTTTATAACAAATTTGGAAGAAGTTTCATACCTGACGGGGCTGAGAGATTTTTCAAAAGATTTTTCTTCAAAGATTTGGGCAAAACTCTATATCGACAAAGACAAAAGTATGCTCTTTACGGAAGCCGATAAGTGTGAGGAATTTTTAAAGAATTATAACGGTGATTTGATTGTTGACAAAGCCTCGATTAATGCGTACGACTATAGTTTAATCAAGCATCCGATACACATGGATTCTGAAATAAAAAAAATGAAAGCCGTAAAAACCGATGACGAAATTGAAGCTTATAAAAAAGCCTTTCATTGTACGGATAAAGCGGTTATGGCAATCAGGGAGTACATTGAAAATAATGATAACCTGTCAGAATACGACATATCGAAAAGACTCAGAGAAGAATTTATAAAATACGGTGCCAAATCTTTGAGCTTCAATTCCATTGTAGCAATTGACAAGAATTCCGCCCTCGCTCATTATGCAAAAAATGCAAAAGATGTAATTTTAAAAGAAGGCTCACTTGTTTTAATTGACTGCGGGGCATACTATGAGAGCGGATTGGCAACTGATATAACGAGAGTTTTTGTAAAAGGAAAGCCGTCCAAACTGCAAAAGGAAGTTTATACAACAGTGTTAAAAGCATTTTTGAATGCTTATAACTGTCACCTCACCCCAGCCCTCTCCTGTAAGGAGAGGGAGTCTGTAGCCGGCTTTGATTTGGACATGACGGCTCATTCCATACTTGATAACAAAATAGAAGGTTTTACATTTTCTCATGGTCTCGGGCATGGAATAGGATTAAACGTCCATGAGGCACCTCCTGCTTTAAACCAAACAGAAATTGCACATACCGAGATAAAGAATAATATGACATTTACAATTGAGCCCGGTCTGTATAATCCCGACTGCTTCGGGGTTCGTCTTGAAAATTCCTGTTACATGAAATCAGGCGTTATAAACTCATTTGTAACAATGGGTTTTGAAGGAAAACTCATTGACATTACACTCTTGAATGAACAGGAAAAGACATGGCTAAAGGATTTTAAGATTTTATGAAGATAACAAGCGTTAACAATAATCTGGTTAAAGAAACCGCAAAACTACTTCAAAAAAAATACAGAAAAGACCTCTTTTTACTTGAGGGAGCAAAATGTATTGAAGAAGCTGTAAATTCAGGTTTGGAAATAGTTTATTTATTTGTGCAAGAGGGAACAGACCAATTTAGCAATTTTGAAAACAAGATAGAAACCACGGAAGCTGTTTTGTCAAAAATCTCATCGACAGAAACCCCTCCCAAGGCTGTTGCTGTTGCAAGGAAGCCAAAAAGAGAATGGACCGAAAATTATAAAAAAGTTGTTTTATTAGAGAATATAAAAGATGCGGGCAATTTAGGCACTATTTTAAGAACCGCCAGTGCGTTTAATATTGATGCCGTAGTCTTATACGGGGATACGGTTGATTTATATAATCCGAAATGTGTCCGCTCGGCAGTAGGGAATTTATGGAAAATTCCTGTATTTGAAATTAATGACTTTGAAGTGATAAAATGTAGATTTTCAGCTTTTGAAAGAATTGCGACACTGCCAAAGTCTCACAATACAGTTTGGTTAAAGGATTATGTAGCTGCGGAAAGAAATCTTATTATGTTTGGCTCGGAGGCAAAAGGCTTGAGCTCCGAATTAAAAGATTTTGCAACAAAAAACATAACAATAGAAATGTCTGAAAAAGTTGAATCTTTAAACCTGAGTATTTCTGTAGGGATTATACTGTATAAATTGAGCCAAATAACGTTATAGTTAATTCCGTTCAGTGCTACCCTCTGGTATTTGTATTTTCAAAAATAGAACGACTTTGGCTTAGGGCAAGCATTTTTAACGAACATTCACCGTTAGTCCTGTCTATAACCCCGATTGATGATAACCTTGCAAGTACAAATTCGTTTAACTCATCGGGCGATATAAACAACGGACAATCGTCATTACAAACTCTGTTTTCCGCAAACGGACAAGTCTTAGTCATAATTATTCCCCCCCCCCATTAAATACCTTACTCCTCTGTACCTTTATCGTTATTTCCCGCCCCGAGTTCGCATAAAGCCTGTTTTAATTGCTCTTCATTAGGAGCCTTGCCATGCCAGGAGGCTTGATTTTCCATGAACGAGCAGCCTTTTCCTTTAATCGTATGGGCAATTATTGCACAGGGACGCGTCAATTTTTTTGCCTTTAAAAATGCTTCATATATTTGTTCGTAATCGTGTCCGTTAATCTCAATAACATCCCAATTAAAAGCCTTCAATTTGTCTTGCAGGCTCTCTAAAGACATAACGTTTTCCGTGCAGCCGTCTATTTGAAGTTTATTTCTGTCAATTATCGCCACAAGATTATCCAAGCCTCTGTGAGCAGCTTGCATAAACGCTTCCCAGCACGAACCCTCTTGCAGTTCACCATCACCAATAAGTACATACACATTTGCAGGATTATTATCCAATTTTAACCCCATGGCAATGCCGCAGCCTATAGAAAGCCCCTGTCCGAGTGACCCCGTAGAAGTCTCAATACCCGGTAAATATTTTTTTGCAGGGTGCCCTTGAAGTTTTGAACCAAACTTTCTAAATGTCATCAGTTCTTCTTTCGGAAAGTAACCGCACTGGGCAAGAACTGAATATAATAGAGGCGAAGCGTGCCCTTTAGACAGAATAAAACGGTCTCTGTTCTCAAAATCATCGGATTTATCCCATTTTTGGGGTAGTTTCATTATTTTATTGTAAAGCACCGCCAATATATCGGCAGAAGACAACGAACCGCCGGGGTGACCTGATTTTGCATTACATACCATCTTTACAATATTTTGTCTCGTCTCACATGCAAAAGCACTTAATTCTTTTTTTTCAGCATCTGTCAACATTACAGTTTCTCCTTAGCGGTTAGTACCCTTATTAAAAATAGCGGAAGAGTCGGGAATATTCTTTTAAAGCGGGAAGGTTGAGTCACGACCCTGTATAACCACTCCGTACCGGTTTTTTGAAAAAATTTCGGAGCTCTTTTTACACTGCCCGACCAAACATCAAGACTGCCGCCTATACCAATCATCAGTGCGGGATTTAAAATCTTCTTTGCATTGTATATGAATTCTTCTTGTTTGGGCGAACCCAAAGCAACAAGAACAAGCTTCGGAGATTTTTGTTTTAGTTCGTTATAAATCTCCTGGTTATCATTGAAATAACCATTATGATAATATACTATGTTCAGACCGCCGATTTCCCGTTCCAATCTTTTTACGGCTTCCGTAATAACCTCCTCCTTTGCTCCTACAATTGCAACAGGCACACCGCTGCGTGCAGTGTCCTGGAGTAGTCTTTTAGCAAAATCGATGCCGGGAATTCTTTGCACATTAACACCCGTAAGTTTTAAGCCCAATTTTATTCCGATACCGTCGGGTAAAACCATTTCCGCTTCTTTTATAATATTTGCAAAGTTGTTATCTTTTTCTGCAGTCTGAAACATTTCAGGATTAATCGTTACAACCTGAGAAACTTTTTGTCCGTCAATAAGTTTCTTTGCAACATTCAAAGCCTCTTCAAAAGTGTAGTTATCAATATTAAGTCCCAGTAATTCAACACCCATATTTACATTATACTTGAAAAATAAAAAAAAGTATTTTAAAATTCATAATACGTAAGAAAGGAGTTTTATTATGAAAAAGTTATTAACATTACTTGCGGTTGTCGCATTAACTTCATCATTGGTTGCTACTGCGGCTGAATCAAGATTGGAAAATTTTGTAAATCAAAAACTTTCTCCGATAACAGAGAAGGAAAAAGCTTTTAATAAAAAGGTCGAAGCTCAACAGAAGGCAAATGAAGCAAAACAGGCTGAGTACAAAAAACAGCAGGCAGAGAGACAAGCGGCATTAGAAAAACAAAGAAAAGAGGCTCAGGCAAGACGTCAGGCAACAAAAGATGCCGTACAAGCCGAAAAAGATTACTGGAACTCACTGATTAAGAAATAAGAAAGGATTTCAAAGCATGAAAAAGTTTTTAGCAGCAACAATCGTTGCTATACTTACAACATCAATTGCCGCTAATGCTGCGGAATCAAAAGTTCAAAATTTTGTTGATAATTTAATCTCTCCTATTACAACAAAGGAGAAAGAGTTAAATTCTCAGGCTGAAGCACAAAGAAAAGCCAGAGAACAAAAGCAAAAAGCTTACGAAAAACAACAAAAGGAAAGACAAAAAGCTTATAAAAAACGTCAAAAAGAAAGACAGAAGGCTCTGAAGCAAAAACAAAAAGAAGCGAAGCAAAGGCGTCAAAATACAAAAGATGCAATAAATGCGGAAGCAAGCTTTTGGAAATCTTTGTTTAATAACGACTAAATACAGGGGAGGTGCACAGCCTCCCTTTTTAGTATATAATAATCTTATGATTGACAGATATTCACGCGAAGAAATAAAGAAAATATGGGAACTGGAAGAAAAGTTTAACTATTACCTGAAGGTTGAACTTGCGGTATGCGAAGCTTATTCAAAATTGGGGCAAATTCCTGTAGCGGCACTTGACGAAATTAGAAAAACCGCTTCTTTTTCTGTACAAAGAATAGATGAGATAGAAAGAGAAGTAAAACATGATGTAATAGCGTTTTTAACCTGCGTAAACGAATCCGTTGGGAAAGAAAACGCAAAGTACATTCACATGGGACTCACAAGCTCCGATGTAATAGATACGGCTTTCGCTCTTCAAATATCGGACAGTTCCGGAATCATTAACCAAGATATTGACGAACTTATCGACGTAATTAAAAGATTGGCATTTAAATATAAAAATACGGTATGTATCGGGCGTTCGCACGGAGTTCATGCGGAAGTTATGACTTTCGGCTTCAAGCTTTTGAATTGGTTAGACGAACTGCAAAGAGCAAAAGGAACATTTAATGCGGCATTAGATGAGATTTCTGTCGGACAGATATCGGGTCCCGTTGGGACATACAGCAACGTTCCGCCCGAAGTCGAAGTGTTTGCGTGCGAAGAATTGAATCTAAAACCCGCAAAAATTTCTACACAAATAATATCAAGAGACAGGCATGCAAAATTCATGTCAGCACTGGCTCTTATAGCATCTCTTATTGAAAAATATGCTACAGAGATAAGACATCTGCAAAAAACCGAGGTTCGAGAGGTGGAAGAGGGTTTTTCTTCGCATCAAAAAGGCTCGTCTGCAATGCCTCACAAAAAAAATCCAGTTTTATGCGAAAATTTATGCGGACTTGCAAGAGTGGTGCGTTCCAACCTGTTTGCTTCATTTGAAAATGTAAACCTCTGGCATGAAAGAGATATATCCCACAGTTCGGCAGAACGTATAATATTCCCGGATTCTTTAATCCTAACGGATTTTATGCTTCATCGGTTTAAAAATGTTATGGAAAACCTTGTTGTACATGAAGATAATATGCTTAAAAATACTCAGCTTTATGGCGGAATCGTATATTCGCAAAAAGTCTTGCTTAAACTTATTGAAAAAGGACTGTCCAGAGAAGAAGCTTACCGAATAGTACAGAAACACGCTCTTGATGCATTAAACGGCGGAAATTTTAAAGCTGGATTGGAAACCGAAAATATTTTTACGCCAACAGAGCTTGATGAATGCTTTGATACAAAAGATTATTTGAAAAATATAGACACAGTATTTGCACGATTTGAAGGTGAATAGAATATGAAAAAATTTTTAATTTTTCTTCTGCTTTCTCTGTCTTTAATCCCCTGCTTTGCGTTGGAAAAGCCGCGTTGGGTCGGACAGCCCATATATGTTTATATCCCCGAAAACGGATATATGAGCCGATTGATGCAGCAAGCCTTTAAAACCTGGGAAAAAGATTCTAAAGGACTTGTAAGATTTAAATTCGTTAAAAGTCCGACTAATGCAAATATAGAAGTAGAATTTGTTGATTTTGTCGCAAACTGTAATGATGCGGGAAGCGTCGGTTGCACTGAAATGATGGCAAGAGGCGGTCAATATTACAAATCCTATGTAACAATAGGAACTAAAGAATATTTACGCAAATATGAAGGTCGGCACTACATCCGCAAAATAGTTACCCGCTCTAAAGAACACATCTACGGAGTTATGCTTCACGAGGCAGGACATGCAATCGGACTCGGACACTCAGATAATCCCGGCAGCATTATGTACCCCTACGATTTAGACTCTATGCAATATTTAACGAATGAAGATATCAGGCTTTTATATAAAAAGTACCACTAAAAATTCTTACGGCAACTTAGTTGCCTATTCGGTTGAAAATGAAAGAAAATTGTAAACATTTATTTCATTATTATACAAATCAGTATCAACATGATATATAATATAGGTATATGTATATCGTCAAAAACTTGAAGGACTATAATTTGTCCCACAAGCAGAGGATTTTTGCCGGCTACTTGAAGGATAATGTGGATTCGTTTGTTTGTTATGAAAAAGTGACAAACCGTAGTGCTATGCGAAGATATTTTGCCCCTGACCATGACTTTATTGAATACAGTACGGCAATTGCTGAACCTGCAGAATTACTTGCAAGAGCTTTCGCAAGTTAAGTATTCACAAAAATTTTTTGATATGCTATCCTCTTATTAAAGGGGAGGGATATAATGAAAAAAATTTTTATTTCAATATTACTGCTATTTTGTGTCGGCTTTGCATTTGCAGCTGAAGATTATTCTTTAAAATATAACGGAACCAAGTATGTTCTAAAATACAGCGTTAAGAATAAAGAAAATAACGGCTTTATTAATGAATATTTTAAACCTGAAGAAAATTACAACAAGTGGTCCGAAATGGTTGCCATTCACCATTTCCCGAATGTATATTCTCCAATCGATCAAACAGAACTATTCAGGGAGTTCTTAAGTACCCTAAACTGCCAAAGTACCGTTATTACTGATGAGAAAAAAGGATTTGGTATCATCGACTTTATGATTGTTGACAGAACACACACACCTTTTGTTGTAGAGCTTAACACTTTCAAGTTTGAAAAATCACCCGATAGCGGAACAATCGCTGTTCAGTATGCAAAGCGTTATCGGGCATCAAATAATTTACAGGTGGAAGAAATTCGCAAAGATTTCGATAAAAGCCACAATAAAAACGTCAATAGCGTCAAAAAATTTAAAATACCGGACATTGTAAACAAAAAAATCGGTGAAATAAAACTTAACGATTTGCAATAACAGACTGATATTTGTTAGCATATAATAGGTATTTAGTCGATTTAAGGAAAAAATATAATTATGAAGAGAGTAAACAGGAAGAATTTGGGGTGGATAATAGCAGGATTCCTGTTGTCCATTATACCGTCACAGGCGGCTATGACCTTCCCGAATATAAATATCGGAGTCGGGACGGCAAATACGCCGCAAGACTTTACGAACGGTCTGCAAATTCTTATTTGGTTAACGATACTTACGCTTGCACCAAGTATCCTGCTTATGACAACATCATTTATCAGACTAGTTGTTGTTCTTTCGCTCACAAGGCAAGCAATCGGTGCGGGAAACCTTCCGCCGAATCAGGTAATCACAAGTTTAGCGTTAATTCTTACATTTTTTATCATGGCTCCTACATTTAATGAGATTAACGAAAATGCACTGCAGCCGTATTTAAAAAATCAAATTACACAACAAACTGCACTGGATAGAGGGATTGTTCCTGTAAGGAATTTTATGTTCAGGCAAACCCACGAAAAAGAATTAGCCCTGTTTGTCAGAATGGCAAAAATAGAAAAGCCGAAAAACAAGGATGAAGTCCCGACCTATGTTTTACTTCCGTCTTTCATACTGAGCGAATTAAAAACGGCTTTTACAATCGGCTTTGTAGTATATTTACCGTTTTTGGTAATCGATATTGTTGTTTCATCGGTACTTGTTTCAATGGGTATGATGTTTTTACCACCGACAATGATTGCTCTTCCGTTCAAACTGATAATGTTTGTAATGGTCGACGGATGGTATTTGGTCGTAAAATCTCTGGTAGAAAGTTTTGTCAGATAAAGGAGCTGATTAATTAAAATGAACGAAGATATTGTTATTACGTTATTACAAAAGATGTTTATATTAACCTTGGAAATTTCCGTACCTATCCTGCTGGTAGGGGTTGTTTTAGGTCTGTTAGTCAGTATTTTCCAGACGGTTACTCAGATACAGGAATCAACATTAACATTTGTGCCTAAAATCGTAGGCTGCGTACTTTTGTTGATATTTCTTATGCCCTGGATAATCAGCATATTTGTAACCACGGTAAATGAATTTATGGATATGATACCTCAATTAATCGGCGGAGTGTAGAGAGTGTTTAATCTTGACGTATTATTTTCCGTAAGCAATATAATACTTTTTATGGCAATTTTCACGAGGCTATCAGGTCTTTTTGCCTCTGCACCGTTGTTTTCAACATATCCGATTCCGACACAGGTAAAGATTTGGCTTGCCGCTTGCATTGCCTTTATCTTATTTCCCATTGTTCAATATAATACCTCTTTTGCCGTCCCAAATTCGGTACCCGCTTTAACCTTAATTTTATTAAAAGAATTCTTAATCGGTTTTGCGATGGGGTTTTGTGCAAATATAATGTTTGTTGGTATTGAACTCGGGGTAAACATGTTTGCAATACAAATGGGCTTATCAGCCGACCAGGCACTGAACCCGACTTCCGGCGGGCAGTCTCCGGTCATAACACAGGCATACACATACCTTGCCAGCATGCTTTTCATAGCAATAGGTGCTCATCAATGGTTGTTTTCTGCACTCTACAACAGTTTTAAGGTTATGCCCGTCGGCTACACTTTTGCTTTCTCTCCCGCCATAGTAGAACAAATAATCGTTATTTCAAATCAAATGTTTAATATAGGTTTAAGTATTGCCCTGCCTATTTTTGGAGTTCTTTTCATTACGGATGTTTTACTGGGATTTACTTCTAAAATGATGCCGCAAATGAATATCTTTATGGTATCCTTACCATTAAAGATTTATCTCGGTCTTTTACTGTCACTAATATTTATGAGACCTATGGCGGAATATATTACGGTACTGATAGAACGTTTTATGACACAAATAGCATTAATATTCTAAAAGGGATGTTATAAATGGGAAATGATGCAGCAGAAAAAACCGAAGAAGCGACCACCCGACGGCGAACCAAAGAGAGGGAAAGAGGAAATGTTGCCAAAAGCAAGGACATGGACTCCGCACTTGTCATGGTTGCAGGAATAGCTCTTTTGGCAGTATTTGCAAAGGGAATGATTCAAAATATCCAAAACATGATGAGAGAAACATTTTCCCATCTGTCCCCTGCGGGGATTGACGTAAGTAATATTATGGGGCTGCTAATACCGTATTTTCATTATCTGGCAATTATTGTACTGCCGTTTTTTGTATTATTAACTATTTTTTGCATTATTATCATCAGGCTTGATGTCGGTCATGTCTTTGCTTTAGAAAAAGCAAAATTTAACCTTGAAAACCTCTCTCCCCAGAGGCTGTTGCAGAATGCAAAAAGAATGTTCAACCCTTTTGAGCCCCGTTCGTTGGTCGAATTGGCAAAATCCATATTAAAAATAGTAATTGTCGGAGCTTGCGGTTTTTCGGCAATAAACAGCAGAAAAGGCGACTTACTCGGACTTGTCGGGCTTGAAGTCCCTGTTGCACTAAACATAATAATATCAATACTCATAAATATGATTATAAATATGTGCCTTGCCATGCTTATATTAGGTTATATTGATAAAAAATACCAGAATTATGAGTATGAAAAATCAATAAAAATGACTAAGCAGGAAATAAAAGACGAGCAGAAGGATACAGAGGGGGATCCAAAAGTTAAAGCAAGAATTAAATCAATTCAAATGCAGATGGCACGTCAAAGAATGATGTCCTCTGTTCCCGGTGCGGATGTTGTAGTAACCAACCCGACACATTACGCGGTTGCAATAAAATATGATAAAACAAAAGCTCCCGCTCCTATTGTCGTTGCAAAAGGTGTAGATTATATTGCATTCCAAATACGTGAGATTGCAAAACAGAATAATGTACCGATAGTAGAAAACAGACCCGTTGCCCGCTCTCTGTACAACACTGTACCTGTTGACGGTATGATACCGTCGGACATGTATGTAGCGGTTGCAGAAATTTTGGCTTACGTTTTCAGAATGAAAAACGGAGAAGGATAAATTGTTAATATCCGCTCAAACAAAGTTTTGCGGTGATATTCAAATCCGCAACTTTACTTTCCTTATAATATTGCCACATTAGCTTTGATGATGTAAAATATTATATATTGGAGAGGAGTGCCTGAAATAGGGTACGGAGTACGGATGGAATTAGGCAGGTTAACAAAATTATTAAACAACAATGACATAGTCCTTGCTATAGGTCTGGTCGTAATTGTCTGCATGATGGTAATCCCGATTCCGGCACCTATTTTGGACTTACTCCTGACTGTTAATATATCTCTTGCGGTAGTAATTCTCCTGGTATGTTTATATACCCAAGAACCTTTGGACTATTCATCTTTCCCGACAGTACTTTTGATAGCCACACTGTTTCGTCTGGGGCTGAACGTGAGTTCTACAAGGCTGATATTACTATATGGCGAAGCGGGAAATGTAATAAATTCATTCGGGGAATTTGTTGTCGGCGGTAATTATGTAGTCGGTGCCGTTATATTCTGTATTCTGGTCTTAATTAACTTTATGGTTATTACAGGCGGTGCAACTCGTGTTGCTGAAGTATCTGCAAGATTTACATTGGATAAAATGCCGGGTAAACAATTAAGTATCGACGCGGATTTAAATTCGGGCTTAATTAATGAGGATCAGGCAAAAGAACGACGCAGAAAGCTTGAAAGAGAAACCGATTTCTACGGTACAATGGATGGTGCTTCAAAATTCGTCAAGGGCGATGCCGTTGCGGGTATAGTTATTACGATAATTAATATTGTCGGCGGCTTGGTTATCGGGATTATACAACTCCACATGAATGTCCAGACAGCACTTTCAACATACACAATATTAACTGTAGGTGACGGTCTCGTTTCTCAAATTCCCGCCCTTCTAATTTCTACAGCAACAGGTTTGATTGTTTCCAGAGCCAGCGGAAAAGATGAATCACTATCCGAAGATATCAAAAATGAAATGTTCTCAGACCCCCGAGTTTTGGGTGTTGTTGCAGGTCTTATCGGATTTTTGGGGATTGTTCCCGGAATGCCTACTATACCATTCTTAACAATCGGTGCTATCGCAGGCGGAATGGCATACTTCAAGGTTAAGACAAAGAAAGAAATGGTACAAACGCAAGAAGCGGAAAAAATTCAACAAGAGCAGCAGGAAAAACTCGGCAAGAAAGAAAAACGTGCAAAAGCTACCAGAGAAAGCGTTATGGAATTGCTTAACGTTGATACTATTGAAATTGAAGTCGGATACAGGCTTGTTCAGCTTTTGAATGTTGAAATGGGCGGAGATTTGTTGGAACGTATCGCTCAGATAAGGCGTCAAACAGCATTAGACCTGGGAATTGTTCTGCCATCAATAAGAGTTCGAGATAATTTGCAACTGTCTCCGAATTCATACCAGATAAAATTAAAAGGTGTTGCGTTAGAGTCCGGCGAAGTCTATCCTGAAAGATATCTTGCGATGTGTGCGGGTGATCCGGTCGGGAACCTTGCCATAAACGGTATTCATGCGATTGAGCCCGCTTTCGGGCTGCCTGCTTTGTGGATTGAAGGAAAAGATAAAGATATGGCAGAAATGTCAGGTTACACAGTAGTCTCAGCCTCAGCCGTTATATCCACCCATATCACTGAGGTTATCAAGAAGTGTGCATCCGAAATACTTTCAAGATTCGATGTTCAGCAACTTATTGATAACCTTAAAAAGGAAGTATCAGAAGATTATGTAAACGACATTATGAAAGATATAACCGTCGGAGATGTACAGATTGTAATGCAAAATCTTCTTAGAGAAGGTGTAGCTGTAAGAGACCTGAAAACGATACTTGAGACGATAAGTCTTCAGGCTAAAATCAATAAAAATCCGAATTTCCTTACAGAGCATGTTCGTCAGGCTCTTTCCAGAAATATATGTAAACAAAATCTTGCAGACACTGGAGAGCTCTACGTTATTACACTTGCACCGGACGTTGAAAATACCATAGCAAAAGGTGCAAGCCCTGACGGACAGAGCGTTACACTTGAACCCGGCTTCACTAAAAACATGTTTGATAAGATGAACCTTGAATTGGAAAAAGCTATTACG
>CALUTM010000038.1 GCA_944323705.1 Candidatus Gastranaerophilales bacterium | reverse complement strand
TTGGAAACTTTTTTGAGGAGAAACAAGTCCTCACTGATTTGTTAAAATTTGATGACAAAAATCCAAGCGGGTTGTATAGGGTTGGTCTTATGTATGCGGCTCAGCACGACTTTAAAAATGCGGAGGAAGCATTCAAAAAAGCCATTATGTATAATCCCGAATTAATTCAAGCAAAATACAATCTGGCTCTTTTGTACGAAAATAATAACAGAGATAAGGCAAAAGAACTTTATATGGAAGTTCTTGAGCAGGATCCTTCTTTTGAAGAAGCAAAAAGGGCATTGGCAGATTTGTCTACCTCTGACTTTTACTAAACCTCCTCCGGGATATAAATTACGGTATCGCCCAAAAAACTGCGGACCTCTTCGGAGGAAGAAAATCTCGGAACAATTCTCTGATAATCCCGTACAACCGAGATTATGTCATCTACCGACATTTTAATGATTCTTCTTCCGCCAGATTCAATAATTCTTGCCATATAACTTTCCTTTCAAAAGTATTATCGGCAAATCAGGAAAAAACTTTAGAAGAATCAAACCGCAGCATTAGGAAAAACTTCTCCGTTTTGAATATAAATTTCAAACCCTTCTGAAATATTTACACTTGCAGCTGTAATTATATAATCTTCAAAATGTAACTTCTTGAACTTTTGAGCGGGTTTTCCGAGCTTATATTCCGCCTCATATTTTGTCCATTCGTTGTAAAATTCTTCCAAAGTGTTACATTTAAACCCCATACGGGCAGAAATTTCTTCAAAATTTCTGAGTTTAATTTTTTCAATATCAATACCGCAATCATAGTCCGAAAAACATAAAGCAATATAATCTTCACTATGACTGATACTGAAAAACTTTTCTCTGTTTTTCAAAAACGGTTTTTTCCCCGTAAAGACGATTTCTCTGTCTTGAATACCGTAAAAATCTCTCAAAATCCTATCCGTCATAAGATATGAAAAGCAATGTTGATTCCACTTTTTTGCATCGGAAATTTCCTTTTTTTGAAACTCCTTTAATAATTCCAAATGCACATTATCGGCATCAACAACTTCAATAACAAAAATATCCATATAATTATTCTACCATAAGATAACAAAAAGGGATTACAAATCAACCTTAGTAACATCAATCAGCGATGCAAAATCCATATCTAAAGCCTTCGCAATCTTTTCCAACGTCTCAAGAGTCGGAGAAACTTTTCCACTCTCAATTTTCCATATAGCACTTCTGCTGATACCCGCCATCAAAGCCAATGCTTCCTGTGACAAACCTCTTTTTTCTCTTTCAAATTTTATTTTTAAACTAATTTTTTCAGCAATCATTTGTTCACTATAGTAAGCTATTGACTTACTATAATCAACTCTCTATAATAACATTATGATGACTATAGGAAACAGGAGGTACTATGTGCACAGAACAAGAAACCGAGAAAATCATTAAAAAGGCCGCCGCAGAATTCTTTAAAAATAATATGCTCGGAAAAGATATGGATACCGTATTATATGAAGTTACATACGAAACCTTATTGAAAATAGGAGCTCTAATCGGCAAATTACAGGTAATGCTTGTATGTTTAGAGGCAATAAAAGATAACACACCGTATTTCGAAAAACTTGACAGAGATACGCAAGAGAGATTAGAGATGACAATTCGCGGGTTAAATAAAATCGGTAACAAGTTAGAAGATATTCTCAATCCGATTATTGAAAACCTGGAAAATTAAAAACGGGCGGTGGAAATTCATTTCCACCGCCCGTTAACTTTTAGATTTATCTTACTTGCTTGCCCCTGACTTTTCGATAATTTCTTTTTCGATATTAGCCGGAACTTGTTCGTATTTTTGGAATTCCATAGAGAACGTACCGCGACCTTGAGTGTTAGATCTCAAGTCTGTTGCATAACCGAACATATTTGCCAAAGGTACAACCGCTCTTACAATTACGTTACCCGTATTGCCTTGAGGTTCCTGACCTTCAACACGTCCGCGTCTTCTTGAAATATCACCGATAATTGTACCTGTGAATTCTTCAGGAATTTCAATTTCAACCTTCATCATAGGCTCTAAGATGCACGGCTGTGCTTTTTTAGCACCGTCTTTAATAGCCATAGAACCTGCGATTTTGAACGCCATTTCAGAAGAGTCGACTTCGTGGTAAGAACCGTCAAACAATTCTACTTTTACGTCAATCATCGGGAATCCTGCTAAAATACCGCCTTCAAGGGCTTCTTCCATACCTTTTCTTGCAGGTTCGATGTATTCCTTAGGAATAGCACCACCGACAATCTTGTTTTCAAATACAAATCCTGCATTTTCTTCAGCCGGAGATATTCTGATTTTAACGTGTCCATATTGACCTTTACCACCGGATTGACGAACAAATTTAGAATCCTGTTCGGCATTTCCTCTGATAGTTTCTCTGTATGCAACCTGAGGTTTACCGATATTAGCTTCAACCTTGAATTCTCTTAACATACGGTCAACGATAATATCAAGGTGAAGTTCACCCATACCTGAGATAATTGTCTGACCTGTTTCCGTATCGGATTTAACTCTGAATGACGGATCTTCTTCTGCCAATTTTTGAAGAGCAATACCCATTTTATCCTGGTCAGCTTTTGTCTTAGGTTCGATAGCAACAGAGATAACGGGTTCCGGGAAGCTCATTCTTTCCAAGATAATCGGAGCTTTTTCATCGCACAATGTATCACCTGTTGTCGTATCTTTCAAACCTACAGCCGCACAGATATCGCCTGCGTATACTTCGGATTCTTCAAGTCTCTGATCCGCATACATACGAACCAATCTTGAAATACGCTCTTTTTTACCGTTTGTAGCATTAAGAACATAGGAACCGGACGTAATAACACCTGAATATACTCTCAAGAATGTTAAACGACCTACAAACGGGTCTGTCATAACTTTGAATGCCAAAGCTGAGAACGGCTCAGAGTCTGAAGAATGTCTTTCAGTCTTAGTACCGTCTTCCAATTCACCTTCGATAGCCTTAACATCAACAGGTGACGGCATCAATTCAACAATTGAGTCAAGAAGCAGCTGTACACCTTTGTTCTTGAATGCGGTACCACAAGTTACAGGAACGATTTTATTATCACAAACTGCTTTTCTTAAACCTCTTTTCAATTCTTCAACAGTAATCGAAGAAGGATCTTCAAAATATTTTTCCATCAAATCATCATTTTCAGCAGCGATTGCTTCAACGAGTTCATCTCTGTATTTTTGTGCCATTTCAAGCATATCAGCAGGTACTTCTTCTTCTCTAATATCAGTACCTAAGTCGTTTGTATAAATTTCAGCTTTCATTGTAAACAAATCAATCAAACCTCTGAATTGGTCTTCTGCACCAATAGGAAGTCTAATCGGGAAAGCATTTGCACCCAATCTGTTTTTGATTTGGTCGACTACTCTATAGAAATCAGCACCAGTTCTATCCATTTTATTAACAAATACCATTCTTGGAACTTCATATCTGTTAGCTTGTCTCCAAACCGTTTCTGATTGTGATTGAACACCGCCTACCGCACAGAATACGGCAACAACACCGTCTAATACACGAAGTGAACGTTCAACTTCGATTGTAAAGTCAACGTGACCGGGGGTGTCAATAATGTTAATCTGGTGTCCTTTCCATTCAGCCGTTACAGCAGCTGATTGAATTGTAATACCTCTTTCTCTTTCTTGTTCCATAAAGTCGGTTACCGCAGCACCGTCGTGAACTTCACCAAGCTTATGGGTTTTACCTGTATAGAACAGGATACGTTCAGTTGTAGTGGTTTTGCCCGCATCAATGTGAGCGGCAATACCAATATTTCTGATTTTTTCTAATGGAGTTTTTCTAGCCATTTTCTTAGTTTCCTTTATATTTTTAACTACTACGATTTTTACCGTTATCGGCTTGATTTTTACATTCTGATTAAGGAAAAGCAAAAACCTTAATTTTATTCTCACATAAACAAAAATCTTACACAAGTAGGGATTGAATTAAAATTTCTACAAGAGTTTGATAGTATAATATACAAAATAGGAGGAATTATATGTTTAAAACAATCGCAAGGGAATTAAAAGAGTTTATACTGAGAGGCAACGTAATTGATATGGCAATCGGTATAATTATCGGGGCATCATTCGGTAAAATCGTGGACTCACTCGTTAAGGACATAATCATGCCACCTATTGGTTTAATTATGGGAAAAGTGGACTTTTCAAACCTGTATTGGCAAATTTACCCCGGAAACGTACACTATCCGTCACTTGAAGCGGCACAAAATGCGGGAGCGGTGACAATTAATTACGGGATTTTTATAAACACGATAATAAGTTTTTTAATTGTAGCCTGTGCCGTCTTTATACTGATAAAATTTATTAACACGTTAAAAAACAAAGTCTGTAAAGCGGAACAAGCAGAGGAAGCCATAACAGTAAAGGAGTGCCCTTACTGTTGTTCGGAAATTCCGATTAACGCAAAACGCTGCCCGCATTGCACTTCCGAATTGGGATAATATTTATCAAATCCAATAAAAAAGGGCACCGATATTACTACCGATGCCCTTTTTAAAAGTTTTTATGCTATACGCTGACTTTCATTGTATTAGCAATAATTTCATTGAAGCTTTCAGCCTTCAAGCTTGCACCGCCGACTAAAGCACCGTCAATGTCGGATTGAGACATTTGTTCTTCAATCGTAGACGGTTTAACCGAACCGCCGTAAAGAATTCTGATTGCATCGCCCGCTTTTTCGGAAGAAACTTCTTTAACAACGTTTCTAATCATAGCAATAACTCTGTTAGCTTCAACACTGTCGCAAGTTTTGCCCGTTCCGATAGCCCAAATCGGTTCGTAAGCAATAACCGATTTCGCGATTTCTTCTTCGGATAAACCGTTTAATGCAGCTCTGATTTGAGTTGCAATGTGTTGATCCGTTACGCCGGCTTCTCTTTGCTCAAGAGTCTCACCGCAGCAGATAATAGGAATCAAACCGCCTGCTAAGATTGCTTTAGCTTTTTTGTTAATCATTTCATCCGTTTCAGAGAAGTATTGTCTTCTTTCACTGTGACCGATAATTACATAAGAGCAGCCTGCATCAGCCAACATTTCAACTGAAACTTCGCCCGTATATGCACCTGATTTTTCCCAGTGGCAATTCTGACCTGCAATGGCAATCTTGTCACCGCCGCAGCCGCAATTACATTTTTCGGTATGTACAACATTTAATGAAGTAAATACCGGAGCTATAACAATTGTAGGCAGCTGAGGTGCCGTAAAATCTTTTGTAAAACTTTTTATTCCTTCAAACAAAGCCTTTGCTTCATCCTGAAGTAAATTCATTTTCCAGTTTCCTGCAATAATTGGTTTTCTTGACATAATTCGTCCCCCTTATAATTACTAACAAAAAGAATAACATGCCGCCAAGGGGTAGCATTTACCCTCATAAGAATTTTAGGATAAACAAGAGGTAAAATCAACTTTATGCAGACAAACTTGTTGAAAGACCTTCCATTATATTATAAAAATCCTCTTTCGGAAGCGTTGACATTGTCTTTAGAGCGTAAGAAAGAATACTGACCTTATCGTACCATCTTCTTGAATTGGAAATCTTATACAAACCCAACACCCTGTCGATTCCAATACTTACATCCTGCTCTTCGTCTTCTTCATGCAATTCTTTTATCTGACGCACAACCGCGGTTAAATCTCTGGAAAGAGCACGTCTCCTGTCCTCGTCCATATCTTTTAATAAAGCTAAAGCTTTCTCAGTATGTTCATTTGAATCGTACCAACGTCTGTTCATCAAACCCTCTCCCAATACACATAAACATTATAATGAATCGTCTTTTTTTAGTAATCATTCATTTAATGTAATTACACCCAATTTTTTGCAAGCCTCAAGAGCACAATTCTGCTGTGCTTCTTTCTTGGTCTTACCGTGTGCCTGTGCTATTATTTCATCGTTCCATTCAACCTCAACTAAAAAATCAGGTTTATGTGCAGGTCCTTTAACTTCTATCGTTCTATACACCGGCAGCATTTTATTTACACCCTGAGTATACTGTTGAAGTATATCTTTGGCATTATATCGCTCAAAATGCTTATCCACATCTTCGGCATATATCATAATATAATTCTTGATAAATTTTTCAATTTTTCTTTGTTTTCCGCTTAAATAATAAGCCCCCAGAACTGCTTCCAGTGCACACGCAATATTTGATTCACGCTTTCTCCCGCCCTGTTTCTCCTCAGAAGGACCAAGTTTTATCAATTTATCCAGACCGATTTTTATTGCAACCTTTGCCAAAATTGCATCTGACACCAGTATCGAACGAATTTTCGAAAGTTCTCCCTCCTGTGCGTCAGGATAAGTTTCGTACAAAAGTTTTGAAGTAAAAAGCTTCAAAACGGAGTCACCAAAAAACTCCAATCGCTCATAATTATCCGAAGATGAAACATTATTTTCTTTTGTATACGAAGGATGGGTTAATGCTTTTTCAACCAAGTCGTTTCTTTCCCCGAAGAGTTTTTCCAACATTAAAACATACCCTTAAATAAATCAACAAAGTTATTTACTACAAAGAAATACAAATAATAATGAACAACGGGAATAGTAAGAATATAACTGTCCGTCCTGTCCAAAAACCCGCCATGCCCCGGGAGTATATTACTTGAATCTTTAACCCCCGCGTCTCTTTTTATCATTGATTCACACAAATCACCTATTTGAGCAAATCCCGCTATAAGCAGCCCCAGAATAAGCGAATGATACCAAACAATACCAAGCGTATGAGCAAAAATCATACAAAAAATTAAACAGGTTACAGTTCCGCCGATTGCCCCCTCAATTGTCTTATTCGGGCTTATAACCTTAGATAGCTTGTGCTTACCAAACTTACACCCCGCATAATAACAAAAGCTGTCCGTCAAAATTACGCAGAACAGAAGCAAAAGAGCATATCCCGCACCTTCTGTGGTAACATTTTGTTTAATAAACCCGTTATAAACCGGATGACTGCCCAAATCGCGTAAAAAGAGCAAATGCAGCGGGAACCAACCGCAATATACAAATCCTAAAATTGTTGTCGCTACGTTTGCTATATAAGGCTGTCTTCCTCTGAACAATACAGACATAAACGCCATTATAGAGCAGCAAGTAAATGCTAATGCCACCAAATCAAAGCGATTAAAGTATGCAAGAGCCGCAAAAATAATACTTGAGACAATTATTACCCTAAAGCTAGGCAAAAAGCCCTTGTGTCGCAAGATAACCGTATACTCTTTGGAGGCAAGCACCACAATTGTCAAGACCAATGCTACAAGGAATAATCCTCCCGAAAGTATTGCAAAAAATCCGGTAAATCCAATAACTAACCCGGTTATAAGCCGGGTTATGCTTTTACTTAAAGCCATTATACTGTTAAAACCTCTTTCTCCTTCTCAGCAACCTGAGAATCTATAATACCCACATATTTATCCGTTAATTTTTGAATTTTATCTTGATTATCTTTAACCGCATCTTCCGGCATATTTTCTTCTTTTTCTATTTTTTTCAAAGAATCAACCATATCGCGTCTTGCATTTCTAACCGCAACTTTTGCATCTTCACCATACTTTTTAACTTCTTTAGCAGTTTCTTTTCTTCTTTCCTCGGTAAGAGGCGGGAAATTCAACCTTACACATACACCGTCGTTATTGGGAGCAACACCCAACTCAGCTTTTATAATGGCTTTTTCCAATTCTTTCATAATGCTCTTGTCAAAAGGTGTAATAACAAGTGTAGTACCTTCACTAACACTTACCTGTGCCATTTGTCTTATAGGAGTCGGAGCCCCGTAGTATTCCACAACAACTCTGTCAAGAATTGCCGGATTTGCACGCCCCGTGCGAACAGAGGCAAATTCCCTTTTCATTTGGGCTACAGCCTTTTCCATTTTTTCCTCTCCGAATAAATACATCTCTTCAAGAGCTTCTGACATAATTTTCTCCTTTTATATATTAACTTACAAATGTTCCTACAGATTCACCGTCCATAATCTTTACGAGACTGCCCTTTGCTTTAAAATCAAAAACAATAATAGGAATTTTATTTTGTTTACAAAGTGCACAGGCTGATGTATCCATAACCTTTAATTCGTCTTTTATAATATCATCATAAGACACTCTATCCAACTTCTTGGCATTCGGATTAAACTTCGGGTCGTCATTATAAACCCCGTCCACACCGTTTTTAGCCATAAGCATAACCTCGGCATTAATTTCCGAAGCCCTGAGAGCAGAAGCGGTATCTGTTGTAAAGAACGGGTTTCCCGTCCCTGCAGCAAATATTACAACACGCCCTTTTTCAAGATGTCTTATTGCCCTGTGTCTTACATAAGGTTCTGCTATCTGATTCATGGAAATAGCGGTCTGAACTCTGCACTCTACATTAATTTTTTTCAATGCACACTGGAGTACCACTGCATTCATAACGGTTGCAAGCATTCCGACATAATCACCCGATGCCTGGTCCATGCCGAGTTTGGCACTATCTTTCATCCCTCTAAAAATATTCCCGCCGCCGACTACAACTGCAACTTCCACACCTTTTTCGTATATCGACTTAATTTCATCGGCAATCATTTCCACGGGATGATAATCAATACCAAACTGCTGCTCACCTAAAAGTGCCTCCCCGCTGATTTTTAATAACACACGTTTATATTTTGTAACCATCAGATACCTCGTTTTAACTTATCGTATAAAAAAAAACAGTATTTGTAAAGGGGCTAATACAATATAGACTTCTTTTCAAATATTGTTATAATAGATATTATGGATGGTTTCAGTATTGGAAAAATTCTTGCGGGACTAAGAAACCCTGAAATATACTTAAAAAAACTTAAACAAGACGGAATCGGTCCTAATAACGGGTTTAACTCCTCGCTCAACCAGCCAAAACCCGTAATTACCCCGAACCTTCGTCCGGTAACGGAGTTAATGCAGCAGCTGCAAATGAATCAAATTGCGGCAATGGACAGGTCCGTTTATATCAAAAATTTGCTCGGGCTGCCTCAGACTCTCAGTGCAATTTTGCTTGCAACACAAAACAAGAATAGCCCCATAAGCACAAATACACTTTTATTAAACGATATAAATCAGGAACTTTTAAAAAATCAAAAAATGATTTCCCAATTGTTTGATGATTCAAATGAAATTCCATTAAATACAACCGTACAAAATATACAGGCACAAATAGCCGCAGCACCGCAAAAAGACGCCGTTATGCTGTTCTTTAGCGGAATGATTCACATGCCTGCCATCTCGGAGCTTATACTGAAAAACGGGAAACAGGCTGTAGCAAACCTTATTATTGCAATGGCTTCCGCCTCAAAAGGAGGAATGAGCAGCGAACAAATACGAGAGACTTTGAGTATAATAAATTCCTGCATATCTATGGCAGAATCAGGGAATCCGACACAAACACTAAAAAGCCTCATGCTACTATACCTGCCCTGGCTCCCTCTAAATGACGGCGTTGGTTTTGATTTGGAAGTTGAAGCACCCAACGGAGAAAACGAATCAAATGATTCAAGGCTTACTGTTTTAATACAAACCAGAAATTTCGGTAACGTTAAAGGAGTTTTTACTTTAACTACCTCAAACTCCGTAGACATATATATAATATGCTCGGAAGATTTTCCTAAAAAAACTCTTGAAAAAAGTCTTATGGAAGAAAGCTCAACGCTTGCCATGCATACGAATATAGATGTAGAATCCGTTGAGCCGAAGCGAAAAGAAACCTTTGAAAAACCCGAGGCAAAAGTAAACCTTTCCGCAACTAACGAAATGAACCCTTATCTGCTTTTAATGGCACACGCTTTTATACGTAACACCATCTTCATTGATTCGAATCAGGTTTCGGAGGAATCCTGAAACTGGGGATTTTTTTAGAAAGTTGGGTTGCAAGTATTATGGCTTTTTCCGCAAATATTAGCGGCAGTTTATTTACGTTTCCCTGAATTGATACGATTGCCCTGTTATAGGCAAGCCTTTCGCTTACCCCTGATAATATCAAGCCCTCCACGGTATTAATAAACCTGTTATACACATAATCAAGCGAAAGAGCCTTCACTGTAGCTTCATTAATAACAGGCACTATCGCCCAGTTAATCCTGCCGCCGCCAACCAAAAAATTATTTATCTTCTCAGGGATAATATTCAAATTATTCGGATTTGTATAAGCATCAAATGAAATTATATCAACTCCGGCATCAATAGGAATTTTCCAATCGCATTTTTCAAAACATTGTATACCGACGCAGCCATGATATTCTTTTATTTTATGTATAATTTTAGCGTACATATTAACTATCACATCTCGGGTAATATCTTCATGCTCGCGCTTCAAGTCACCGAACCTGCATAGCAACGGATCCTCCAACATTATAATAGGAAGGGTGTCGGGAGAGATTTCCTTAATTTTATGAATTATCCATAAAGCCTTTACGCTTACTGCCTGTATCAGGAATTTTCTGTAATACTTATCTGACAGCATCTGTGCCCCATTTTTCATTAATCTATAAGCCACAGTAAAGGGACCGCTGAGATTTACAACCGTTTCCGAAGGCTTTATTCGTTTAAGAATCTGGTAGTATTTGGGCAGAAAAAATGTCTCAAATTTATATGTCTCAAGGTTTTCCTGTGTCGGATGATTAAACGCGACATCAAGTGCAAGAAGCTGCGATTTATCTTGAGGTCCCTCATTAAAAATAATTTTTTTATCTTTAATTTTAACCCCGGGGAGATTCATAACACTGCGATTTATAATACTTTCCCCGTCAGCAGCGTTAGGCATATTTGCCAAAAAAGGTACATTCTCAAAAAGCTTTACCGTTAATTTTGTCGCAAGCTCATTTGTTTCATACGGCAAATCACCTACTGGCAGACATTTTAAAGATAACTTCATACTCATCTCTCTCTCATATAAAAAACGTGCCGTTTCATAATACCGGCACGTTTTTTATCAATCGTAAAACTATGCTTCGGTCTCTTCAACTTCTTCTACAGATTCTTTTACTACTTCAGATGCCGTTACAATAACTTTTAATTCCGATTTAACTTTTGAAGTTAACTTAATCAGCATTGTAAATTCACCGATTCTGTTAATAGGAGCATTCAAAGAAACAGCCTTTCTGTCTACTTCAATTCCTGCTCTTTCCTTTAATTCTTCACATAATTTTTTCGTTGTAATAGTACCGAATAATTTTCCGCTTTCTCCGGCTTTAGCAGACAATTCAATAGAACCTAATTTTTCAATTTGTTCTGCCTTAGCTAAAGCTTCGCGGTGCAATTTTTCTTGTTTTGCCTGAAGTCTTGCTAAATTTTGTTCCCTGTTTTTAAGAGCACCTTCAGTTGCTATTTCTGCATAATTTTTAGGAATAAGGTAGTTTCTGGCATATCCGTCTTTAACGTTAACGACATCGCCTGCCTCACCAATATTTTGGACTTCCTTCTTCAATATTACTTGCATATCTTTTTCTCCTTTTCATCATTATTGGGCTAGTATAGTCATGATAATACCTAAAAAAATATTAATTGTCGAGTCCCAATACATTTTTTGCTTAAAATAAGTTCATACTGCATATAGATGAGATTTTAAAAAAAATTCTAAAGAAAATTCAAAATCAACCGATAAGCTTAGTATGGAAAACCAAAAGGTTTTTCATACCTCCTCCCCAAGTCTGGTAGCCGTTCTCATAAGAAACGGCTTTTTTTTATGCCAAAGCTTCTATCTGTCTTGTAATACTGCTGACCGCATTTCCCCAACCTGCATTTAGTCCTTTTGTATCTCTGGGATCTCCTACCGGGCAATACTTTTTACCAACCTGACTTATTGTAACCAATCCTTTATCCGCATAGCCTGATTTAAGGAACCTTGCCATGTCCATAATACATTCGTCTACACTGCTATAGGACTTAAATCCCATACCCTGACTTACGCCTCCGACATTATTCTTCGTTCTGGCAAGATTACTTGTACCATACCCGCTTTCGTTAATACATATTGCAGCAAGAATTGCCGCGTTTATACCATATTTTTCCTGAGCTTCCAAAAATACCTGACCTTTATTCTTTAAAACTCCATCCTTTTTATTTAACATAATGTTTAACTGCTCTGCCGAACCCGTGAAACGATCCGTGAGTTTCTCATTTTTAAGTCCGCTCATCAGTGGCTCATCATCGTTTTCCACAGATTGCCCCCCTTTAGTTTTGCTCCCGCTTTCTTTTGATGCATTAACATCTCTTGTTTCGTCAGAGGACTCGACAACACCGTCATTTGACTCTTTTGTTTTTACAAATGTATCAAACGGGTTTTGCATGTAAATATTTTGCTTATTGTAAGAATCCCAAATATTATCTGTCGGGAACAATTTACTCATATCTATACTCATGTTAAAAGCCGGAGGATTAATATCGGGCATAAGTTGATAAAAATTCCCGCTCATAACATTAGGGGTTAAAAATACACTGCTGTTCAGCCTCCAAGGATTAAAGCACGGATTACATCCTCCAAACATCCATGGTCTTCCCCAAACAGGACCACATCCTCCCCAGAGAGGAGGAAACCCGCCCCAGCAGCCAAAAAACGGATTGTTATCAAACATTCCGTGCATAAAGCCGTGTGAAAAATTGTTCCAAAAATTGTGTGCACTCATAAAAACAGATATCCTTATTATAATAAAGTATTGCATTAACAATTAATTGCTTCTTTATTACAAAAATGTTACAACTGTGATATAATAAAAAGACGAAAAATAAGAGGAGAAATATGAACAAAAATCAATCAATCGGTATGTATGTAATTCTGGGGATAATGGTTTTGGCATTCATTTCAATGCTGTTTTCAGGTCCCACATCAAGTACGGAAGAACTTTCATATACGGCATTTGTACAAAAAGTTGAAAACAAAGAGATTCAGAGCGTTGACATGGGTAAAGATGCCCTGATTGCAGTTCCTATAAAACAACCGGAAGCAAAGAAAACTACTTCCAACCCGATATATGGAGAGGTAAAAGCCCCAAAACTTCAATATAAAGTAGTTCTCCCGGAAAATTCCGACATACTGCCCAAACTCGAAGAAAATAATGTGGAAATTAATGCTAAAAGAACAAGCGATTCCAATTCCGCATTCGGCTTAGGTTCCTCTTTAATAACCATTTTGCTTGTCTTGGGATTTATAATGCTAATTATCAAATCAATACAGGCGGGCGGTGCTCAGGCAATGTCTTTCGGAAAAAGCAGAGCCAAAATGCTTATGGACAGTAAAGTAAAAACAACATTTGCAGACGTTGCGGGTATTGATGAAGAAAGAAAAGAACTTGAAGAAATTGTAGATTTCTTAAAACACTCGGATAAATACGTTAAACTCGGAGCAAAGATTCCGAAAGGGGTTCTTCTTGTAGGTTCACCCGGTACGGGTAAAACTCTTATGGCAAAGGCTGTTGCAGGAGAAGCCGGCGTTCCGTTTTTCTCAATAAGCGGTTCGGATTTCGTCGAGATGTTCGTTGGTGTCGGTGCTTCCCGTGTAAGAGACTTATTTGAACAGGCAAAAAAACATCAGCCGTGTATTGTTTTTATTGATGAAATAGATGCGGTCGGACGTCAAAGGGGGGCAGGTCTCGGAGGCGGACATGACGAAAGAGAACAAACATTAAACCAACTGCTTGTTGAAATGGACGGTTTTGATGAAAACACAAATATAATCATACTTGCGGCTACTAACAGACCCGACATTCTTGATAATGCACTGTTAAGACCGGGCAGATTTGACAGACAGATTGTAATCAATAAACCCGACGTTTTGGGAAGAGAACAAATCTTGAATGTTCATGCAAAAAATAAACCGCTTTCCAAAGAAGTTGACTTGAAAACACTTGCAAAACGTACCCCGGGCTTTACCGGTGCGGATTTACAGAACCTGCTTAATGAGGCAGCTTTGCTTGCGGCAAGACATGATAAATCCGAGATTGAAATGCCCGACTTGGAAGAAGCCATAGACAAAGTTATGGCAGGTCCGGAAAAGAAAAGCCGAATTATTTCGGATGAGGAAAAAGAAAACACTGCATACCACGAAGTCGGACACGCTTTATTGGCAAAATTACTCAAAGACTGTGACCCGCTGCATAAAGTTTCTATTATACCGAGGGGAATGGCTTTGGGTATAACGCTTACATTGCCCGAAAAAGACCACCTGACGATGAGAAAAAATCAATTACTTGACAGAATAACAATGATTCTGGGCGGTCGTGTGGCAGAAGAATTAATCTATGGCAAGGATAATGTAACAACAGGAGCCTCCAACGATTTGGAAAAAGTTTCTTCTCTTGCAAGAAGTATGGTTACAACTTACGGTATGAGTGAAAAAATGGGTAATCTTGCATACGGCAAAGATCAGGAACATGTATTTATGGGCAGAAACTTCGGCAACACAAGGGATTTTTCCGAAGAGATTGCCGCAGATATCGATAAAGAAGTGAAAAAGATTGTCGACGCTCAATATGAACATGCAAAACAACTTCTGAATGAAAACAGAGATATGCTTGAATATATTGCTAAAAATCTTCTTGAAAAAGAAACCCTTGATGAAAAAGAGTTTGAAAAACTTATGGATGATATAAGGGTTCAAAGGGGCGAAATTACTCCTGAAGAAGCAGCGAAAAATAATGAAGAGAATACAGAAGAAGTAAAAAACGAAGGAGAGCAAGATAATGGATAGAGATGAGTTGATTCTTAACGAATATAAGTCTTACTGTGCCCAAAAAGAGAACTTTATTGACAGAAATTTTAATACAAATAAATTCTATATGACGGCAATATTTATTTTAATTCTTGCATTAATCTATACGAGCAACGTCATCTTTTTGAATAAAATTTCCGCAACATTGGTTTTTGCAATATTCGGGGTATCCGTAAGTGCACTCTGGTGGATGAATGTGGACTCATACAATACACTTATAAAAATTAAATATTCCGAAGTTATAGAAAAAATGGAAGAAAAATTACCCGTAAAACCTTTTACGGATGAGTACGCAGGGATTGCGGAAAGCAGAAAAAACAAAGTCTTTATGTTTTCGGATATTCAAAAAATCATAGCGGCAGCAGCTGCACTATTCTTTTTTGCGGTTTGTGTAAACGAACTTACTCCGCTTATTGCCGCACTGTTTAACAAAATGGTTGGTTTTTTATTAAAATTTAAATGCGGGATATAAAAATGGCAAGACACCAGGATACGGGAATAGCTTTAAATATTAATTACGTAATACTGTCAATTGTAGTATTTGCCGTGCTGACAGTGCTTGTTTTATATATGCCGGGCTTAACCCAATTTGATGCCAATGTACTGCATTCAATACGTCTGGCACTTTCTCCCTATCCGATTTCATTCGCACAATTTGTTACGGAATTCGGACGCTCTTATCAAATGCTCTGGCCGCAAATTGCAGCCGGAAGCGTTTTAATTTCACATAAAAAATACGTAAAAACCTTTCTTCTGGTATTTTTTACACAGGCAACATACGCATTAACAATATTTATCAAAAATTTTGTTTGCCGTGAAAGACCCTGTGTTTATCCCGAATTCAGTTTTCCGTCAGGTCATTCCTCAACTACAATGTGCTTTTACGGAATTTTAATATATCTCGTTCTGCATTACGTAAAATCCGATTTTTGGCGATATTCTCTGACCATACTGTTTGGCGGTTGGATTATATTAGTTGCACTGACCAGATTATGGATAGGAGTACATTACCCGATTGACGTAATAGCAGGTCTGTTCCTCGGATTTATGATGGTAAATCTATTTATTATTACATCAAAGTTGCTTAGCAAGTGATTTAGACGCCGTTTTAAGAATGTATCTGGTGCAATCTTTAGAATTATGGCTCTGCTTCGCTATTTTGTAACAGTTCTCAACGATATGATTGTATGCTTCCTTGTCTTCAAGGTAACTTTCTATTTTAAAAATCAAATCGGAAAAATCTTCATAAAAGGGCATTTCACCGTCAAATAAGGCAAGTTCTTCTCTAAAGTCACTAATCATAAGTCTTTTACAAGCAACCGTCTGAAAAGTTCTGTAATTAAGCGAAGATATCCCCTGTGAATTCATATTAAACACTATCTTGGAATTGTTTATAGCCTTCGCCATGTCTCTTTCATTATCAATAAATCCGCGGTAGCACAAATCAATAAGTTCAGGATACTTAGCTCTTCGTCTTGCATCTTTGTAGTGTCTTTCTATTGCAAACCAAGCTACATTAAGTTGCGGAAGCTTTGTTACAAGTTCCTCAAAAAAACTTAACCTGTAATCGGTATCCAATCGCCCCGCAAACATTAAATCAAACTCGGGCTCACCGCCTAAATCTTTATAAATTTCAAAGTTCACAAAATGCGGAAGGTAGTGAATATTTTTAAAATTTTCATATTCGGTTAAAACCTTGTCCCAATAAAATGTATAATTATCATCCTCTTCAAGGTAGGGTAAGTATTTTTCCCACTCTTCTCCGGCTGCCTTGCTCCTTATATCATCGGAAAAATAATTGATAGAAGGAATTTTTAAGTCATTATCAACCTTAATTTTCAGCCCGGAAAAATCATATCCGGCTATAAAATCATACTCCCCCTTCAAAATTTCATTTAAATTCTTATCAAAAAGTTCATCAAAAATAACAACTTCACACCCGTTTTGGCGAAAGCCGTCTGCCATACTAGCGGTAGTAAGCCTCCCTCCTATACTAATCGGCAAAATTGCTAAAATTCTTTTCATACTCTACACATTGTAACACTTTCGACAAAGCTTTACAACTTTCGTTAAATAAAAAGCAATTTTTTTCAACAAAAATACTTTAATAATACAGGGGAATAATATTATGTTATTACTTAAAAGTCTTTGCAAAATTATAACACCGAATATATGTAAAAAAGCCACTGTAACATTTGAGAAAGCAAAAAAACCACTTTTCTGTGATGAATACTGGGCACAGTGTGCCAGAAACAACCAATTAAAACCATCCCATCGCGAAAGCGTCTCGCTGCATGGTGAACTTAACGGGATAAATCATTTCTTCATCACAGGTGCAAATCCTACATATATGGACTCTGTCTTTAGCCGAAATGGACTCACACCAAGAGAAATGATAAAGCTTACAGATTTTGAATTCAAAAAAATTAAACCTCTGGATGAAAAACTTACCGTATATAGGTGTATTGGTGAAAAACCTGAGTTCTTCAACGAATTTAAACTCTATAAAAAAAGATTAGATATAAAAGAAAATGATATAATAAACATGCGTGAATATGCATACGCAACATCTGATTTGTCATACGCCCAAATATATATGCCAAATCACAAAGGAATACTCTACGAAATAGAAATTCCTAAAAATGCAAAAATCTCGCAAATTGGACTTGGAACTCAAAATGAAATCGTATTCCCGAGAAATTCACGCTTTCAATGTATCAAATCTGAAAAAATTGTTAACGGCAATGAAAATTATGTAAAAGTTAAACTTCGTTATTTAATACCTGAAAATAGTATTATATAGTTGACGAAAATACTTTTTTTGAATATAAAATAATAAGTAACTATAAGCGCTTGTAGCTCAGTAGGATAGAGCGGAGGTTTCCTAAACCTTGTCTGCCGTGGGTTCGACTCCCTCCAGGCGCAC
>CALUTM010000037.1 GCA_944323705.1 Candidatus Gastranaerophilales bacterium | reverse complement strand
TTTTAAAAAGTTTTTGTTGAGCTGTGAAAGTTAATGTCGGGCAGTGCCCCAACCTTGCTTAGCAAATGTAAACATTCCCTCTCCTAACAGGAGAGGGTTAGGGTGAGGTGTCAATCTACAAGCCAGTGACTAGTGAATAGTGACTAGTGAATAGATTTTTGTCGGGCAATGCACGACCTACAAATTTATAAATTCGCACGCGTGTGAGCCTTGGCGAACAATAGCGTGCGTAAGTGATTGGGCGTATGCCCAAAGATTAATACATTTGAGCGAAAGCGAAAATGTCGGAAACAACGGCAGTTTTTCTTCTCTTTTGGTTCCGTTTTCTCTTCTTTTCTTGCCTGAAAAAGAAGAGAAAATGAACAAGTATTTTTTAAAAAAGTTTTTGTTCTCCTTTGAAAGTTAATGTCGGGCAATGCCCCAACCTTGCTTAGCAAATGTAAACATTCCCTCTCCTAACAGGAGAGGGCTAGAGGTGAGGTGTCAATCTTCTACAGAAAATAGGGGTAAATGCCAATGATATACAATATAAAAAGTTAATGTCGGGCAATGCACGACCTACAAGGATTTTCAGCAGGCAGGGTGCGTCGTTTTGACGCACCACATAACTCAATTATGTAAATTTTTGTAAAGATTTTTGTCAAAACCCTAAAGATTTCTGAAAATATGCCGTAAATATTAGTAACAATGTAACACAATATGTATTGAGTTACATCTAATGTAACAAAAATTAGTTAGAAAGCATAGAAAAGGAGTAAATGGAATGTCAAACGATGTATCAAAAGTTTATCAGTTTTTAGCAAACCTCGGTAACTGGAACACAGTAGCCGATACAAACAGTGACGGAGCTATCACTAAATCCGAATTCCGTGAATTCATGGAACAAAATTTTGAATGGGATGGGGAAACAACTGAAGAAGGCAAAAATGACCTGATTAACAGTTTTTGGAGATCTATTGATACCAAAACAAGCGGTAAAATCGCAGGCACAAACCTGAAAAACAAAAATGCTCTTGATTCAAGCGAAATAACTAACATGGAAACTAAAATCCAAATGTATGAGGTCATGAATGAATTTATTTCGTCAGAAGTTCAATGCCCATCCGTAGTTAGTGATAGTGCTAATTGGAAAAAATCCGTTACAGAAGGTCTCTCAGCATTGGTTGAAAAATTTGGTAAGCTTGAAGGTTTAGAAGAACATTTGGCTGAAAATGTTGAAACTATTATGAATAAAACAACCGCTGACTATTGTGCTAATGAATATTTAAATAGTGCTATGTCAACAATAATTAATGATTACGGTTATGCATACGCTTCTGATGCCACTCTGACAGGATTAATTGATGAATTCGTAAATAATATTCCCGAAGGCACCGATTCTTTAGATATTCAATCAACTGTTGTTCAAATAATTGATGCATATCTTGCAACTGCAGGTATGAAAGAAGATAACGGGTTTGATTTAAGTACTTACGGGTACAACGCAGATGAAAAATCCGCTTTGAACGACCTGCAGAAGAGTGTTCTTCAAAAAACCATAACTGATGCACTTTCAACTGATGCAAATTATGAAAAATACGCTGATTTATACGCAACGGCTATTGAAAAATTCATGGGTACTTTGAAAAACGGTGATTTCGAAACCGTTAAAGCTGATGCCGCAGGTGCTTTTAATGCAAGTGAGGCTGGTGTGGCTCTTCAAAACACTATTGAGGTAAAAGGTCTTTTTGACTTTGATTCAAATGCCGCATTAAAAACTGCTTTGGAAGGAGCCGGACTTGGTGAATCATTTGTTTCTATGTTGGATGGTTTAATGAAGGGTGAAGTTGAAGTCTATGACAAGATTAAAGAAGAAGCAGCTACCAAAGCACAAAACGGTGACTTTAACGGAGAAACCGGCTTTGATATTAACAAGGCTATTGAATGGATTACAGGTCAGATTAAGAACAATTTGGCTGAGTTCTATGGAGACAGTCTTGGCGATGCAAGCTTGACAGAGCTGAAAGAAATCTACAATAATCTTGTCGCTGCTGCTAAAGAAAACGACAATGCAGATGGGGTTAAAGAAGCGGCTATCAAGTACTGTAATGCATTAGCTGACAAGAGCACCAAGTTTGCCGAAACTATTAAAATGCTCTTTGGTGACAATTATGCTACAGAAATTAACGGTATGAAAGCCGCAGATATTCAAGATAAAATCGCAGATTTGATGACGGAAGTTGAAGCTCTCGGTGATGCTAATGAATTATCCCTTGATGCGTCATCCTGGGCAAGCTTTGGGGAAGCTTCCGAACAGGTTGACCTCACTGCTTCTAAAGCCAGTGCTATAGAATTTATAGAATATGCTTTCAAATTAGTTGAATCTATAGACCCGAGAGACGGAATTATGACAGGATTAAATAAAACGAGAAAAGAAAATTGTCTGACGAATATGCGTTCTGTTTTCCCGGGTGGAACTTATAACTCTGCAATAAATAACTGTACAACGGCGGAAGAACTACAACAACTTATGGATAAATTTATGGACAGATTTTCACAGGCTTGGTCTATAAATACTGATAAGGCAAATGAAATTATGCAATTAACCAAAACTAATTCTTGGAAGCCTGTAACAACAACGGTTACAAATTCTACAATAAATGTCTGCCAAGGATTAACACAAACATTTAATATTACACCTACATTTAAAGATGAAGACGGTAATACAAAAACAATCACAACAGACAGAATTTCGTACAAGTCAAGCAATACAAGTTTAGTAAACGTAGATCAAGCAGGTAATGTAACAGTTACAGGCGGTGCGGAAGGAACATTTACCGTAACAGTTGCTGTACTCGTTGACGGTGTCGAAGTCGGTAAAAATACCCTTACAATTGTGTCTACAGAAGATATTTCTGCCAAAGTAATACTTGACAAAGCAAGCTTTAGCGGTGTTAGCGACTCAAGCGAAGGTCATCTGGAAGTATATGGCTGCTCAGGTGTTAACAATGATTCTCAGATGATTAATGCTGATTTTGCTACATTATATAACGGTAACGCCGTAATACAATTACATACAAAGGATGGTACCGATGGCGATTGGGATGAATTTGGTGATGCCGGTACAGTTCAAGCTCGCCTAACCAGCTTAGCAAATATTATCAAAGGTGCTCTTGTAAATGCAGGTCTTGACCAAACGAAACTTGAACAAGCAGTCTCAACAGTTATAGGCAGGTATAATGATACTGGTAATTGGGAAGCTCACAAGAACGAATTTAGTGGCTACCGTGGTGACTACTGTGCAGGAAGAATTCAAAACGGTACTTATTCAAGCGATTGCATCGTAAAACAGCACGATGATATTGGAGGAATATGGAAAAAAGATAAGGTTGTCTATATGGTAAGCTTTAAAGGTCTTGTAGATAATATACTTGAAGCATATAACGCTCTATAATTAGACAAACGAGTCGGCGGCTGAAGTTTCAGCCGCCGACTCGTTATATCTTAATCAAAATTAAGCTATCTCAGCTCTTGTTTTTTCCGAAATATCCGTCGGACCGCTTTTAGGTAAGTGAATTAACTCAGCCTGATTATCAATCTCATCCTGTTTTTCTACCATATCTTTTGTTACGGTAAACTTAGTTATATCATGTGTTGTCGGGATATCATACATTACATCAAGCATAAGTTCCTCGACTATTGAGCGAAGGGCTCTGGCACCGGTCTTACGCTTTATTGCTTTTTGAGCTATCAACTCGATTGCCTCCGGCTCAAATTCCAAATCAACACCATCCATTGCCAACAAGCATTTATACTGCTTCAAGATTGCATTCTTCGGCTCTGTCAATATCATCTTCAGTGTATTTTCATCCAATGCATCCAAAACCGCATAAACAGGGATACGACCGATAAATTCAGGTATCAAACCAAACTTCAACAAGTCCTCCGGCTGCAATTTCTTAAGCATTTTTGCTGCTTGCTGTTCCTTTTCTGCCTGTGTAGGAGCAGATTTACCAAAACCGATTGAAGAACCGTCTTTTACTCTGTGCTCAATTATTTTGTCCAAATCAACAAAAGCACCGCCTACAATAAACAGGATATTGCTTGTATCAATTTGTATCATTTCCTGTTGAGGGTGTTTTCTCCCGCCCTGAGGAGGTACGTTGGAAAGCGTACCTTCTATTAGTTTTAACAATGCCTGCTGAACACCTTCGCCGGAAACATCTCTTGTAATGGATGTATTTTCCGATTTTCTGGCTATTTTATCTATTTCATCAATATATATAATACCCTTTTCAGCTTTCTTCGCATCGTAATCAGCATTTTGATACAATCTCAAAAGAATATTTTCCACGTCATCACCAACATAACCCGCCTCGGTTAACGTTGTTGCATCAGCAACCGCGAAAGGAACGTCAAGCATCTTAGCAAGCGTCTGTGCCAAAAGTGTTTTACCGCTTCCTGTAGGACCAACCAGAAGAATATTGGACTTTTGAATTTCAACCCCGTCATTATCACCCTTTTGATTGTGTCTAAGACGTTTGTAGTGATTGTAAACCGCAACAGACAAAACTTTTTTGGCATCGTCCTGACCTACAATATGCTGATCAAGATATTCTTTTATCTCATGCGGTTTCGGAATCGGTTTATCTTCTATATCATCGGAATGCTTTTCAGGTTTTTCGCCGTTCTTTTCTTTTGCTTCAAAGAATTCTTCATCCAAGATTTCGTTGCATAACTCTACGCACTCATCACAGATAAATACGTCAGGTCCTGCAATCAATTTCTTAACCTGATCTTGAGTTTTTCCGCAAAATGAACATTTTAGTCTTTCACCTGATGACATATTTTTCTCCTGTCTATGTTTTATAAGGCTTACACCTCTTAGGGTTATCTCAATATCCTGTCGGCTATTAAGATTTTTTGAGGGGCACTTTGTCCGAGGGAACTTCGCAACCGTACAATTATATTTAATCTACCCCTATTTTCCCCCTTAGCCTTCTTTTGTTATGACTTTATCAATCATACCGTATTCAAGGGCTTCTTGAGGTGTCATGATATAATCTCTGTCAGTATCTTTCTCAATCTTCTTGATTGATTGTCCTGTATTTGAAGCCATTATCTCATTCAATGTCTTCTTAATTCTCAAGATTTCCTGAGCCTGAATTTCAATATCAGTAGCTTGACCCTGAGCACCGCCGAGAGGTTGGTGAATAAGAACTCTTGAATGAGGAAGAGCCATTCTCTTACCTTTTGCACCTGAACAGAGCAAAAATGCACCCATTGAAGCCGCCTGACCAAGACATATTGTCTGGACATCCGCTCTAATATGCTGCATTGTATCATATATAGCCAAGCCCGCAGTAACACTTCCTCCCGGAGAGTTTATGTATAACATGATATCTTTTTCGGGGTTTTCGCTGTCCAACAAAAGAAGCTGTGCAACTATCAAGTTGGCAACCATATCATCAACAGGAGTGCCCAAAAAGATTATTCTCTCACGAAGCAATCTTGAAAAAATATCAAAAGAACGTTCTCCTCTGCTTGATTGTTCAATTACTACAGGTACAAAACTCATTTTCTTATTTTCCTTTCTATATTCCGTATAAAAGTGACAATAACATTATACATTACATAAATAATTTCACAATAATTAATTTAGATGAAATTGGGTCAAGAGTATTATAACACAAAAGCTCCTAAAAAGGAGCCTTTATTTTATTCTTTTTCAAACATATCTTTGCCTACCGCACACAGAGGGCAAGTCCAATCATCCGGCAAGTCCTCAAATGCTGTTCCGGGTTGTATTCCGTTATCAGGGTCACCGACTTCGGGGTCATACACATAATGACATACAGTGCATACATACTTTTGCATAATCAAATCCTCCTTTTTATATATTAAACTATAAACCCAAAGATTTTACTATTGTATTTACAACATTATCCAATTCGGCAACCTGTTCTTCCTTTAAAGTAGATTTTATGCAAATACTGTCGTCGAGAATTTCCGTACCCTTGAGTTTTTCCAATATTTCTCTCATTTTACTGCCGCAAGTCGGAGCCCAAGAACCGTTTTGAACAAGCACATACTTCCTGTTTTGCAGATTATGAGAAAACAAGATATTCAAAAAAGTTTCCATTGACTCAAAAATCCCCGCATTATAAGTCGTTGTGGCAAGCACTATATGCGAACTCTTAAAAGCTTGGGCAAGGATAAAAGAAGGGTGGGTTATCGAAACATCAAACATTTTAATATTTTTCACACCTCTATCCGCAAGTTTTGCAGCCAACAAACTTATCGCACTTTCGGTGCCGCCGTAAACCGAAGAATACGCAATTAAAACAGAGTTCTCTTCAGGTGTATATGTCGACCACCTGTCATATTTGTCAACAAAAAGTCCGATATTTTCGCGGATAATAAGCCCGTGAAGAGGGCAAAGCATTTTTATATCAAGATTTTTAGCTTTGTTAAGAAGCATTTGCACCTGTAAGCCGTATTTTCCGACAATATTTGTATAATATCTTCTTGCCTCATCCAAATAATCACGTTCCCAACAAACCTCATCGTCAAAAAGATTTCCGTTTATTGCACCGAAGGAACCGAACGCATCAGCAGAAAACAGAATTTTGTCGGTCTTATCATAAGTTACGATAACCTCCGGCCAATGAACCATCGGTGCCGCAACGAATTGAAGTTCGTGTTTACCCGTGTTTAGAGTCTCACCTTCTTTAACCACTACGGCACGTGAGTCTATATCAAACGTAAAAAATTGTTTAATCATCGCAACCGTTTTTTGCGAACACACAATTTTAACATCCTCATATTGTTTCACCACCTCGGCAAGCAATGCACAATGATCAGGCTCCATGTGTTGTACAACAACATAATCCAAGCTTCTGCCGTCCAATGCGGCATTTAAGTTCTCGTAAAACTGTTCCGCACAAACCTTATCAACGGTATCAAACAAAACAGTCTTTTCATCTTTTAAAAGGTAGGAGTTGTAAGACATACCGTCTTTAACAGGATAAGCACTCTCAAAAAGCCCGAGTTTTCTGTCAGAGCAGCCTATATAAAATAAATCTTTCGTAATTTTTCTTACATTATGCATCTTATACTCCGTAACATTTTAAAACCTCTGAATATATTATACCTTAAACAGAATAATTATATTATCAGAGATATCAAAGATTTGTTATCAAGATTAAAAACCAAAAGGCAAGTGATAGATTTAACGCCGGAATTGTCTGAAAAAGACTACAAAATAATCCATAGTTTCATGAATAAAGATAACGGTCGCTTCATTGAACAGTGGAAAGGTTTTTCTGACACAGATCTTGTACCGAATATTCAAAAACTGGCATTGTTTACAAGAACAATGCGGCTTACAAGACAAACAAATGATTTTTTAGAATTTAATCCAACACAATGGGAAATGGCGTTTGAAGGTATTATAAGAAAACCCAAAGATGTAATAATGCCAATGCTGGAATATAAAGCAAATTCTAACCCGATAAATATACCGCTTGGAGAAAAACAAATCACCAGAGAACTCAAAGAAAAAGTAGATAAAATCTCCGAATGCATAAATATGTTTACCGTGAAAAAAGATTTTGTAGCATACCGAGGGGATAAGTCCTTCAATATTCTATCAGGGGTGAAGTATGAAGGGCAAAATATCAGTCTTGCTGATTTGATGGAGACTTATACACCAATTTTTCATGATATGTATTTAAAAAATCTTATGATATAAATGTCGTGAATGATTTTATCAAAAAATATGTTATTAATAAAGATATTACTCAAAGACGTTTTATGTCAATCGGTATGACAAAAAGTTCCGTAAAAAATTATGCTAAAAAAATCAAATGGACAATAAGAATACCCGCAGGTACAAAAGGAGTATCAATTGAAAGTTATAATATAGAGCGTCTAAATGAAGCCGAATTTTTAGGACAAAGAAACGGTGTCTTAAAAATAAGAGATGCTTATTATTGCCCCAAAAAAGATTTATGGTATTTTGACGCATCACTGGAGCAAAACCCGATTGACGAACTTATTGTAAATTGTTAAAATAAAAGAAAGGATTTTATATGAAAGTAGGACTCTCACCAGCAATAACAAATCAAAAAACTAATCTGTTTACTAAAATAAAACGGTTTTTTGTGGGAAAATTAAAACCTCTAACAAAAGATACTTTTGTAAAAGGCGGTACAGAAAAAGCTGAAAAGAAAATTATAGTATCCCGTAAGCATCCGAATTGGTGTGATGCTCCGGAAGACGGATATAGAAACAATACTATTGCAAAAACAAGATGTTATTATCCGGAAGATGTCAAAAAAATGGAATCCATGACTAAAGAAGAACGATATAGATATATGGATCACTTAGATAAAATCGGGCGTTTTTATTATGACGACAATTATCATATAGATACCCCTGCTCTTGATAGAGTCACTAAGGAGTATGGAATTGATATAAGCAAGTTTATTATTAAGGATAATAAATGAAAGTAGAACTCTCACCAGCAACAGCTAAAATATTTTATGTAATAATATAGCCTATATACGGCAGATTACGATAATACCCATCATAATCCAAACCATAGCCAACAAGGAACTTGTCCTCAGTCTCAAATCCGTAATAATCAGGGTCGATTTCCACCTCTCTTTTTACCTTCTTATCTAAAAGAGAACAAAACTTCAACGACTTTGTCTTAAAGTTATGTCTTATAAAATCCATTAAGAATTTTGCGGTATGTCCCGTATCGATTATATCCTCTACGATAAGCACATTTTTGTCATTTAAGTCCGGCAAAGATATGTCAACAGCATTAACCTTGCCGCCTGACGTAAACCCCGAACCGTAGCTCGACAGACGTATAAATTCCATCCTCAACGGCATTTTTAAATGCTTGGCTAAGTCAGTCATAAACATAACCGCACCTTTTAAAACGCAGATAATATAAAGTTCGTCATCTCCGTAAGAAGAATTTAGAACCTCACCGAGTTTTTTTATCACTGACTGTATTGCCTCTCTGTCATATAAAACTTTTAAATCGTTTTCGGTTATCATATCTATACCTCAATTTATCTCTATTACATGTGTCGGCTTGTCTTTAACCCCGATTTTGCTGCTTATACCTATACTTACCGCCCATAATACTTCTTTATCATCACAAAGCAACAGTACATCGTCCCTGCTGTGTCTGGGCACCCCCTTGGCATTCATATATTTTTTTAACTTCATACTGCCTTGCATACCAAAGGGGCTTATAATATCGCCGTCTTTTCTATGCCTCAATACAAGAGGAAATTTCACGTTTGATAAATCGACATACGCAAAGCTTGAAGTTGCCTCCGGGAAAATAAACAAATCCTTTTCCACATATTTTTTTACGACAAATTTTTTGTCTAAAGCCTTATACTCGCCCTCGCCCGAAATCTTCACCTCAAAATTGTCTGCATCGTCAGTTTTTGTCCGTTGCGGAATCGTTTCAATACTCTTTTCATCCGCATAGAGCCACAAGGCAGACGCAAGAGAAATTGTACTACCGTTTCTTTGGGTAATATTATTCTCTATAAAATCATATATCTCACAAACTTTTTTATAATCATAATCAAGGTTTAAATCCTGAATATATTCATACAGAATGCGAAGTTTAACGGGCTTGGAAAGTTTGGCATACTCTTTTGCCAGAATTTTTTGTCCGTCAAATATAAACGGACGAATTGTTTTTAAATACTCTTCTATTATAGCGTTATCATTATTTGCATTCTCCGCAAGAATATTAAGAGCATCTTTGAAAGAACCGTTTATTTTTTCCAACGAAGGGATAACATTAATTCTGATATAGTTTCTTCTGTAAGCAGTGTTTGAATTGGAGGAATCCTCATTCGGAGACAGATTATGCCTGTTACAGTAATCTACTATTTCGGAACGTCTTATTTTTAAAAGAGGACGATAAAAATAATTTCTCTTCTCAGAAATCCCCTTTAGTCCGATAATTCCCGTTCCTTTAATAATCCTGTACAGCACCGTCTCGGCATTGTCATCCATATTGTGTGCCGTAAAAACAGCATCCGCATCATATTCCTCATAAGCTTCTTCAAAAAACTCATAACGTGCACGCCGGGCATCATTCTCGGTTTTCTTAACATCACCCGCAGCCGTTTTGGTATAGAATTCAATCCCTCTGCTTGCAGCAAAAATCCGACACACTTCCTGTTCCCGCAAAGATTCTTCTCCACGCCAGTTATGGTTGAAATGTGCCGCAACAAGGTTCAAATCCGTATATTTATCTCTGATTTTTGAGAGAATATCCAAAAGACACATTGAATCATAGCCGCCGGAAAAACCTATAACAACAGTCTTATCCTGAAGGTTATATTTTTCAACAAACTCAATAACCTTGTTTTCTATGCTTTCCATCCGTTCCTCTGAATGCCATGCCTGATTTCTACGGCATCAACACCAAGCTGATCCAATGCTTTCATCGCAAGAGAATCAGGTTCTTCTATTATTGCAAGCAACAAATCAACAGCTTCTATTTTTTGCTTATTATACTTTTTGGCAGATAGCCAGGCTCTTTCCAAAACTTTTTTCGCCCTAGTTGTGAATACAATTTCTTTATCAAAATACTCATTTCCGTATCCGACAAGATTTTCCACAACAATTCTGGCATCTTTCAGAGTGATTTCCAAATCATTTAAAACCTCAAATGCAACACTTGTTCCCTCTGCTATAATTCCGAGAAGAAACATTTCGGTCCCAACGACATTTCTGCCTATTCTTCTTGCCTCTTCTTTTGCAAGCTTCATAATGGTAAGGGTTTCGGGCATTTGTTTTTCAATGGGTTTTAAAATATCCTCGGAAAGGTTTTCCGTGTTGATTCCCAAAGATTTAATAATTTCGTAAGCCAAACCCTTTTTGGTCTTTAAAATACTAAGCACAATATGTTCCGGCGTAATAACCGAAGAGCCGAGCTCCTTTGCAGTTTGCAGAGCAGAATTCATCATCAGAAACGCATTGGGAGTAAATATAAACTTTTTCCCCTCGTATTCTGATTGTCTCGACCTTTGCTCCGCAAGTTTATTTTCAAAAACTTCCGCATTAAGTCCGTACTTATTTATCGTATCAACCAATTCAGAATCCGTACTTTCCAGAATTGATGCCATTATCTGCTCTGTCCCGAGAATTTCATACCCCGCAGCAGACAACTTGGACACTGCCCTGTCAAAAACATCGGAAAGAGCTTCTCCCTCGTAAACGGATTCAAAACTGTTCCCCGCAGATTCGTCCTCAACAGCTTCCGGGTGCTCCAAACGTTTTATTTTCCTCTGCACAAGCTTTGTCAGAATGTCTCTTGCTCCGTATATATCAAAATTAAAATCATGTAATATTCGTTGAATATTAGCATTTTTTTCCGTAATCACCGAAAGAAACAAGTGCTCAAACAAAATATTCGTATTACCCGACTTGCTTGCCAAGTCAAGTGTGTGTTTCAGTATATCCTTAAATTCTCTGCTGAAAGGAATGTTTTCCACACGACAAGCCGATTTAACCGTATACTTTTCGACCTCGTCACGTATAGCATCAGGAGTTACACCATACATTCTGAATATTTTCAGAGAAACCCCCTTAGCCTCCGTAACAAGTGCAGCCAACAAATGCTCGGGCATAACCTCACCACAAGACATCTCCTTTGCTAACCGTTGTGCCTCGCTGACCGCATTAACCGCTCTTTCCGTAAACCGCTCAAACAATACTACTCTTCCTCTTCTTCGTCATCTAACGATTCAATGTACTCACAAACACGTTGAAATTCTGCTTCATCTTCTATGTTTTGGAAATACCCCTCATCACCTTCTTCAATATATTCCATAACAATGACCTCGGCATCCTCGTCATTTTCGTCCTCGTTTAGAGGAAGCAGCAGTGCATAAGTCTTATTTTCGTAATCGATTACATCATAAATTTCACACTTTGTTACAACACCGTCTTCATCACAGATTTCTACATAATTTTGTTCTAATTCTTCACTCATAATCATTTCCCTAAATACTGTTCCAATATCACACAGGCACTTTCCATATCCACGAGCCCTTTATTTTTTCTAAAATCGACCTTTCTTGAACGGAGCCTTTCCTCGGCTTCTTCCGAAGTCAACCTTTCATCTTCTAATATTATATCAAAACCAACAATTTTTTGTGAAAATTTTATACAGTCCTCTGCCTGAGCACCTTTTGTCCCGTCCATATTCAACGGAACACCCGCTACAATCTTCTCGACACGGTTCTCTTTTGCAATTTTTATAATCTCTTCTATTGCCCTATCCTCAGGCTGACGAAGAATAAAAGAATGCGGTACCGCTATTACTTGAAGATAATCACTGAGAGCAATCCCGATACGTTTTGTCCCGATATCAAGAGCCATAACTTTATGCATTATCAACCCACCTGGCTTCTATGCTCGAAATTATCATATCCAGCTGCAAAAGTTTGAAATCGTCAACTTTCGGCTGCATACGTTTTTCAAATATATTGGCTGCCTTGCGTTGATTCTTTAAAATATAACGTTTTCCGACATAATACTCATATATGCTTTTTCTTATAATATTAGTCAGAAACGCATAATTAGAGCCGAGTGAATAAAATATCACCGCCAAATCCTTATCGCCTTTCAGCAGTCTCAAATATGCCGCCATATTAAAAGTAATCAACTTATATGCAAGCTCTTTTGCCGTATAAATTTCATCAAAATTATCCGCAATAAATTTATCCAAATCCACATCGAAATTATTAGATTTAAATTCCAACGAAAGTTTATCAATAAAATTCTTAAATTCTTCGGAAGTTATCTCGTCAAAAAACCAATTTTGTACATAGTCGCTTAAACACAGTTTGTCAATATCTTTTTGATTAAGTTCTTTCTTATCCAACTCAACTTCCGGTTTCTGCGGCATTACATCAAGAAGAATACTCTGCCAACAAATATATTCGTACGGAAGCGGCTCATTATTTATATAAGAACTTTCTTCCGCCTGATTTAACAAATACTTCGCGACACCCGCAGGAATTTCATACTTTTCCTGATAGTTATAAAACTTATCAATAATCTTATAAAAATCGGACTCAGTCATTGAATTAAAACCAAACGCATCCAAAATACCGTATCTGGGATTAATAACCATGGCAAGAAACTGTAACGACTTATTTTCTCTCTTTCTTGAAAATATAACAGCCATATTACCATGCCCGTCAGGGAAAGAGATGTAAGTTTTATAAGGAACGGATTCTTTCAATATATTCTTGTAAAACTCTTCCGTATTATCAACCCTTACCCCCGCCATTTTTAACTCTGACAGAGCCTTATTTATTCTGACCTTCATCTGCTCTGACGCAAAAGCCAAAGCCTTATTCAATGCATGATACGCCAACTGAGACCTTGAGCGACCCAAAATTTCCAAAGCCGTAATTCCGACCTCAGTATCCATATAGTATAAGAATACGGGAATCAAAATATTAGCCAACGCGTCATAAGCATAATCTTCCTCCAACGATTTTATTAAAAGAATTTTATCGCTGTCGCTTATGGCGTTCAAAAAATCCATAAAGTCAATTTGTGCTTCCGGGTTCATAATTGCAGTTTCAAGAAGTTGTTTTGTTTCTTTGTTAATCAATTCGTTAAACTGCTCGAAATAGCCGCTTATAACATCATAATCTATCTGATTACCCAAATCTTTAAGCATATTAAATGCAATCATTTTTACATGGTCATTATACTCCGGTGCTTTTATAACATTCCATAATTCGTCGTTTAAAGTATCTTTATCGATAAGTTCCGTCAAAAGCCAACATATTAAAAGAGCTTTTTGTTCGGAAGCATTTACCAATTCTTTTATAAGAACTTCCAATACGGTTTTCTTATCTTCAATCAATTTCAAATCCGTTAACAATGAAGAATCGGGCTTGTTTGATGTAGATAAAGCCGCAAGAGTAGCAAGTATTTCCGCTTTAATTTGGATTTTATTCATAAAGTACCTCACCGTTTATTTTTTATGCCAAAAAGCATCAAGAATTTGTTGTGCCTCACCTGAGAGCATTTTTTCGTTTAAAATAAGATACTGTACCGCAATCATAGTACACTCGGAGCATATATTAACCCCCGGTCCTTTTACCATCTTAAGAACTTCACTTTCTCCTCTGCCGCAAAAGCTGCAAACAGATTCGTCTGCGGATTTCTCTCTTTTACGTTCGCCCCCGTGTTTGAACTTAAGCACTTTTTGGGAAGACATCTGCTCCCTCCTTATTTTTATCAATTGTAGCTTAAAAATTAAGTTCTTGCAATCCGTATATTTACAATTATTACTACATAGAAAGGCAACAAATAATAGTTACTGTAAACACTCAAGAGCTGCAATTTTCATAACATTTGTATCAGGACGTTTACCCGTCCAAATTTCCATTGCTCTTTGTGCCTGATATATAAGCATATCAAGACCGCCCACAGTCTTTAACCCTCTATTTTTTGCTTCTTTTATAAGAACCGTCTTTATCGGATTATACACAATATCATATATAAGCGTTTCCGGGCTCAACTTGTCCAAATCCTCTTTTTCCAATGGCATTTGGTCAGCCATAAAACCTTTCATTCCTATCGGAGTGGCATTAACTACTATTGCGGAGTCCTCTAAACTCCTGATATTCTGAATTTGATAGACGTTAAACACGATATTTGGGAATTTCGCTCTTACATAATCTAATGTTTGTTTGGAATTTATTATATTCCTTGTGTAAAAATCTATTGCAGCAATCCCCTTTTCTGCAAGACCGACAACAGCTGCACGTGCGGCACCGCCCGTCCCTAGGATACTTGCAGTTTTACCCCTCAAATCGGTCTCTGGCGGTATTGCACTCTTAAACCCGTAAATATCGGTATTATACCCGTGAAAAGATTTATCCTCTCCTACCTTAACAGTATTAACGCACCCGGCAATATTTGCATAGTCGTCTATATCATCCAAAAACAAAGACATCGGCACCTTTAACGGGATAGTTACATTAAAACCGTTATACCCGTTAGATTTGATATATTTAATTCTGTTTATTAAGTCTTCGGGCGGAGTTTCCATTACATCGTATGTCCCCTCTATACCCATACTTTCCAATCCGGCTTTCTGAATTGCCGCAGAAACCGAATGCCCCAAAGGATACCCTATTATTCCTAGTTTATACATAAATCTCTCCTCCAGCTATTTTATATCGATAACACTAACTCCGTCGCCGCCCTCTGCGTCTTCCCCTACTCTGTATTTTGCAACATAAGGTGAGGTTGAAATAAAATCCCTCACCGCGGATTTTAAAGCCCCCGTACCATGACCATGAATAATATAAACGGGAGAAAGGTTTGCAAGGCTTGCCTTGTCCAAATACGCTTCCAAATCATCAAGAGCTTCCTCTACACGTTCCCCTCTAAGATCGAGAGTATTGGAAATATCGTACTTTCTGAGCACAAAAGTCTCTTTAGCACCTGATGCCGCCGACAAATTAACCTTTTTAGCCAACTGCGGATTATATACGGCAAGTTTATCCTTCTTCACTTTTGTTTTTATCATTCCCATTTGTATATACAAAGAATCATTTTTATCAGGCAGAGAAAGTACTGTAACCGGCTGATTTAAATCCTTAATCATAACCTTATCGTTTATATGAACATTTTCCCAATCCAAATCCGCATACTGTTCTTTTTCTTCCAACGCATGAAGTTCAGAGCGAAATCCCTGTTCCAGTTTTGCCAATCTTGCATAAGAACGTCTTGCAACTTTTTCGGATTTTTCCTGACGGAGCTCGGACAAAATTTCTTTAATCTCATCTTTTGCCCCCTCCAATTGAAGCTCAAATTTATCCTTAATACCCTTTAAAGTTTTCTTCTTTTCTTTTTTGTGCGAAGAGAGTTCTTTTTCGTATTGTTTCTTGAGCTCTTCCGCTTCCGCATTTAGACTTTCCGCCTCTTTGAGGTTGGAATCCAAACGCTGCTGGGTATCCTGTAATCGTTCAACCACAAGGGCAGACGAATCCCGCTGTGTGATTAAAAGCTCTTTTGCTTTCCATACCAAATCAGGAGAAAGCCCCAGATTAGAAGCTATGGAAATAGCGTTGCTTAGCCCCGGAATCCCTATTATCAACTTGTATGTCGGAGAAAGTGACTCCGTATCAAACTCTACAGAAGCGTTTTTAAAGTATGGGTCTGTATACTCAAGTGTTTTTAACTCCCCGTAATGTGTGGTTATAACTGCTAATGACTGTTTATTTACAAACTCTTTCAATATTGTTTCGGCAAGCACCGCTCCCTCCTGAGGATCGGTTCCCGCACACAATTCGTCTATAAGTATAAATGTCTCGCTGTCAGCATTCTCCAAAATGTCTATAACGTTTGTCATATGAGAAGAAAAAGTCGACAGATTTTGCAAAATACTCTGCTCATCACCTATATCCGCCAAAACCTTTTCAAACGGATATATATGTGCCTCCGCACAGGGCAGAAACATTCCCGACTTTGCCATTAAAACAAAAAGCCCCGCCGTTTTTAACGTAACCGTCTTACCGCCGGTATTAGAGCCCGTTATTATAATAATTTTGTAATCTTCACCAAGAGAGAAATCGTTTTCTACGATATTTTCTACCCTGCCGATTAAAAGAGGATGACGCATTAAATCCAACTTTATAATCTTATTTTCCGTCAATGAAGGTTCCGTCGCCTGTATTTTCACCGCATAACGAGCCTTGGCAAAATGAAAGTCTATCTCGGAAATTACGGATTCCATTTTTATCAAATCATTTATTTCCGCACGTACTTCATTAGTCAGCACTGTCAGTATTCTTATAATTTCCGCATAAATTTTAGACTTTAATTCCCTTATTTTGTTGTTTATCGGAACTATTTGAGTAGGCTCAATATAAAAAGTCTTGTTGGTTGCGGAAACATCATGCACAATTCCGCCGACCTTACTCTTTGACGAAGCTTTTACCTGAAAAACAATTCTGTCATCACGAAAGGTGTATATATTTTCTTGCAAATGCTTCTGAAACTCGGATGAATTCATTAATTCCTGAACTCGTTGCTTCAAATTTGCCTCAGTATCCCGCAAAGACGAATAAAGTCCCTTTAATTCCGAATTGGCATTTTGCTTGACCGTACAGTTGTCATCAAACGTATCCAAAATTTTATCTTCCAAATCCTTATTGGAATATAAATCGTTTACCAATTCCTGCATATTTGCATCAAACGGAAGATTTTCTTTCAAAAAATTTCTTACAATTCTCGAAGTCCTCATTGATTTTGCAATATCAATAAGTTCCTCTTCCGTAAAATACTCATTTCTTTCCCTTAATTTTTTAAAATTTTGAATCTTTTCTATCGGAATATCGCGTGCCAAATCCAAAACGTCCTTTGCCTCACGCGTAAGTATAAGCTGCTTTTGAATATCCTCCCTTTTCACAAACGGTGTCAAGTCAAGACACAATTTTCTTGACTGCTCGGTTTTTGCAAACTTTGACAATTCAGCCAAAATTTTATCGTATTCTAATGCTTTTTGTGATTTTTGGACAATACTCATCGTAACCTTGATTATAAAGAGAAAAAAAAATCAAAGCAATACATAAAAGGTATAGCTTTATTAAAAACCTTGTTTTTAATAAAAAATATTATTTTATAAACTTTTATTTCTATATTTTATTTCGAACATTTCTTTCTCTTTTATTTGTGCAGTAAAAGAGAAAGAAATGTTCACAAAGAAAGAGAAAACACACAATAGTTTCCTACGCCCGTTCGGGCGTAAGTTCAAATTGACGTCGCAGGCTATGCCTGCACTCTTATGTTCGCTATTGTCAGGCAATAGCCTGACACGCTCACAAATTTAATCTTATAAATATTTCCGGGCTTATTGAAGTGAGTATTTATTGCTTTTGAATTTTGCGTTAAGAAATTTTATTGTTTGAGGATTTAATATCCGAGTTTAAAATTTTAGCAAAATGAAAAATTGCAATAAATAACGAACGAAAATCCGCCCGGAGAGTTTCTTTGTGCCACGTTTCTTTGCTCTCAAAGAAATGTGGCTTATTTGATAAAAACAAAAAAGCTCAAATAAAATAATATTTTTTATTAAAACAGTCCGAGCGGTGATAAAATCACCGCTCGGACTAAATCCATATAATTATAATTTTTAAGAATTATAATTTTGAAGCAACCATCTTAGT
>CALUTM010000036.1 GCA_944323705.1 Candidatus Gastranaerophilales bacterium | reverse complement strand
TGTGGACAATAAAGTGACTTTCTGAGTAGTTTCAGTCAACCACTTGGAAGGGGGTTAAAGTCAAACACAAAGCCGAAAGACGGCAGAAAAATATTTTTTCAAATGTCCCATTAAAACCCATTAACGGTAAAGAATATATTGCAATGAGAGACAAAGAAAACAAAGTTCATTATTTTGATAAATCTGATAATTTAAAAGAAGTTATTTTTGACTAAAAACAAAAGCGGGAACAAGTCCCGCTTTAATTTTGACAATAAAAAACTCCCCAGGTTGGACTCGAACCAACAACCTACCGGTTAACAGCCGGTTGCTCCGCCATTGAGCTACTGAGGATTATCTCACTTATTCAATTGTCTTATCCTCAATGCCGGAGCAACTGCCCCGAATATCCTTACTCCGTTCCGCTTACGCTTCACTTTGGGAGCTACTGAGGATTATCTCACTTATTCAATTGTCCTATCCTCAATGCCGGAGCAACTGCTCCGAATATCTTTACCCCGTTCCGCTTACGCTTCACTTTGGGAGCTACTGAGGATTATCTCACTTATTCAATTGTCCTATCCTCAATGCCGGAGCAACTGCCCCGAATATCCTTACTCCGTTCCGCTTACGCTTCACTCTGGGAGCCACTGAGAAATATCACATTTATTATAGTAACAAATAAATATTTTTTGTAAAGAGGGGAATTGTGTTATTATATCTTTATGATTAAAGAAGTTATAGGTTTGAGAAATTATGCTCACTTGGGAGATGCCGTGTGGGAACTCTTTGTGAGAGAGTATACCGTTTATAAAACTTCAAACTCCAAAAATTTACACAAAATAACGACAGAAAGGGTGAATGCCAAATTTCAGAAGGACATGCTTACCCTTTTAAATACAGAACTTTCTGATGAAGAAAGAGAATTGGAACGCAGAGCCAGAAATCTGCCCATCCCTGTTGCAAGGCGTGCCATCCAAAAAGATTACAGGGCTGCTACGGCTTTTGAAGCACTTATTGGGTATTGGTATTTACACGATAAAGAGCGGCTTAATTATTTCTTTGATATACTAAAACACTCTGAATTTTTTAGTTGAGTTTCAATTCTTCATATATTCTGTGTTGATAGTCTTGTATAATGCTATTTTCAGGTCGTTCTTTTGCAAGTATTTTTAATTCCTTTTGTGCAAGAGCCAAATAGCCCGTATCATATAAAATAATAGCTTTAAGAAGTTTTGCTTCAAAAAAATCTTCCGTTAATTCTTCAAGGGCTTTTTTGTAATGCTTTTCTGAATAGTACAGATTTGCCAATGCAAAATGATAATTAGGATTGTCGGGATTTATTGAAAGTGCTAAATTATAATATTTTTTTGCTGAATATGTATCACCTTGTTTATAATATATATTGGCTAAGTTAAAATAATATCCGTCATTGCTCCTGTCTAGTTTTGATGCCTGTATAAGATAATTTATGCCCTTGTTCAGGTTACCCCGATACGCTTCCGTTTGTGCAAAAAAATTAAGCAGTTCCGGGTTGGTTTCATCCATATTGAGTTTATCTAAAAGAGAAATGCACAAATCTTTTTTATCATTTGCATACCATACCTTGCCCAATAATAAAAGTGCTTCTTGATTTTTAGGGTTAGTTTGAAGTATATCGTTCAATATCTTTTCTGATTTTTCAAACTCCTTTTTTAAATAATAAGCTTTTGCCTGTTCCAGTTTTATGGGTAAATTAGACTGTTCGATTTTGTATTCAAATATTTCATCGTATTTGTGTTGCAAATTCAGAAGTTTGAATATTTCTGCCAGGTCATCATTGTCTTTGGAAATACAATATATATTCTTTGCTGCTTGCTCTGCTTCCGCATAAGCTCGTTTTTCCATGAAAATTCTTTTAAGAAGTCGCATCGCTTTAACATGCGTAGGCTCTTTATTTAAAATTTGTTCTATATAACTTAGAGCTTTTTCCTCATTTTGAAGCAGGTGATATAGCTCTGCTATTTCAAGCAAAAGTTCAGAGCTTGTATTATCAAGCTCAAGTGCTTTGTAAAAGACTTCAATCGCGTGTTTATAATGTCCCTTGTTTTTTAAAACAAAGCCTTCTTGTAATAAATCTTTAATCATGTTGTTTCTTTAGTCCAATAATTTTGGACTTTTCCTCTTTGCTCTCTTCTTTGGGTGTGTTAATTATAACTAAAACTTCATCTTCGCCGGACATTTTTAAATTATTTCTGGCAATAGCTTCTAAACCCGTAATATTTGAAAAATTCTTAATATTATCCTGAAGTTGTTCATTTAATGCCTTAGCGGCATCTCTGGTTTTTGTAATTTGGATTATTTTTGCCTTATATGAAATAATTTTTGAGATATTTAATACCGCACTGATTGTTATTTGTATAAGACAAAGAAGCAAAACAACCGTTAAAAAGGAATAGTAAAATCCGTTTGAAGAAGACGATTTGACTTTTTTCCCTTCACTTTTATCAGGTTTATTTATCACCCTGCTCTGTCTTTTTCGTTCACTTACGTATCGTGCCATATTAATAATTATATAGAATTTTAATTTTAATTACAACTTAAAACCTGTAGAAAAACTTACGGCAGAGCTCTGTCTCCCGTTAGTATAATAGGATTGTGCAACACCCAACTCAAATTTTAATGATTCAGCATATTTTTTAAGTGCCGGACTGTACACAAGTGTTATTTCATTCTTGTTTTTAGGAGCGTTAACATAATTTGTAAATGAATCTTTCAAAGTAAGCTTATCCGTTATATGCCATTCGGGTGTAATTCTAACAGTTCCGTACTGACTGCCGATATCCTGAGTTGCGGATTGCTTGAATGTTGTATCAAGAGAAAAAAATTTTGGTGAATCATATCTCAAAAACACGCCTGTTGATGATTCCATTTGAGCAAGTGACAATTCCTCTCCCCAAATAGTCCCATAAGATATTCCGTGAAATTGTTCTGAAAGGCTTCCGCTGAGAGGCAGGATATCCTTAAGCGTATTTCTTGATACTGCAGCTCTTGCCAGTGCACTCCTTGGGGTATCAGAATTTGTTGTTATATTTATGACTCTCACGGGGAGAGTCAATGACCGCTGGGGGATGTTAATCCTCGGCTTATCTATGTCATCATCAAGATAAATTGTTTCGACCGGATTATCATCGTATTCTATTTGACCTTGAAGTTTATATGTCTCTTTTATCTGTTTTTCTTCTCCGTTTTGCTGTTTTTGATCATCGGCAAAACTGGTCAACAGAAGGTTTGAGAATATTAAGAGTAATATTAGATACAATCTGAACATACATATATTTTAAATTAAATAACTCTTGATTTCAATTAATATTTTACCTTCTTGGGGAATGCGAATTTTATTTGAGGGGAATATAGTTAGCAGAGGTCAAACAAAGGAGTTAAATAATGAAAAAAAGTTTTTTTGTTGTAATATTAGGTTTTTTTCTTGCATATAGCAATGTTTACGCAGCGGATTCGGTTGCTGTGGTTGATTTACAAAAAATAGTCGGGAACTCTTCGCAAGTAAAAAGCTTGAAACAGGAACATGCCAAAAAGATGGAAGAATTAAATAAAATTATTGTTAATGCTCGCGGTGCAATATCAAATGAAACCGATCCGGTTAAAGTTTTGCAGCTGGAAGAAAAGTACACAAAGGAATTTAATACAAAAAAAGAAGCTCTCGAAAAAGATTACAATAACCGACTCAGCAGTATAGAAAAGACTATCAAAGATGAAATAGCGAAAAAAGCTCAAAAAGATAGTTATGATTACGTGTTCGCAAAAAGTGTTGTTTTGTATGGCGGAAAAGATATTACCAATGAAATAAATGTAAAATAATTGTTTTTTTTAGTTATTTTGTAATATAATAAAATTACCGAATAACTAAAGGAGACCATTATGACGAAAAATTTTGTTATTTCATTATGTTTGGTTATTGCATCGGCTTCGGTAGCTTTTGCTAATTCTACCATTTACACTGATGACATCGGCAGAATGCACTTTTTGGGCAAAGATCCCGGCGGTCCTACAGTGCAGCAGGTACAAAATTTTTCAAATCCCGCACAGAAGGATTTAACTGATATAATATATAAAAATGCTGATTCCGAAGTTCAGCCGGAAGAAACAAAAGTTAACTCTCTGGAACCTTTGCAAGAAACTAAGGAACACACTAATAAGTCTAAAGGTTCGTTTACTTTTAATAAGGGTGCTATGGATGCGTCCAATCCTTATACGTACGGTGAAACAAATATTGCTCCCAAAGCTAAATCATCAGATAATTCTGAAAAGAAACATTTTTGGGACAACTGGTAAGTTTATAAAAAAATATTCCCGGATCGTCTAGTGGCAGGACGAAAGATTCTGACTCTTTTAACGGTGGTTCGAATCCATCTCCGGGAGTTTTTTATTACAAAACATAGACGACTTTATGTCGGTTTTTGTTTTGTGTTTTTTACTTTAATGTCAAGCTTGTTGTCCTAATAATAAAATGTGGGTATATTTGAAGTGTCCTCGACATTAACTTAAAATAACGAAATTAAATAGATTATGTTATAGTATCATCTTTATAGTTTTTGTTGAGTTTTAATCAGCCTACCCTTAAATAATCAAACCGACTGTCTTTTACATTCAATTGATTTCGTATCAATATTTTATCTACAAATCTATATCTGATTCTTTTATCGGAGCTCCGATTACACGCTCAATTTCAGCCGCGTTGATATTGTAGTTTAGGAGGTTTGAATAATAATCAAGCTGAGCATTCAAGTATGAATTTTCTGCATCCTTAAATTCTATAGCATCGCCTAAACCTACCTGATATCGTCTAAAAGCCTGATATTGTCGTTCTTTTGCCTGCTGAAGAGCCAACTTTGAAACCCCTAAACTGTCGTGAGAATTCAAGAGGCTTATATATGCACTCTTTACTTCAAGATAAACATTCTGCCTTTGCTGTTCATAATCCGCAACCGCCTTTTTATAAGCAGCAGTCATTTCATCAACCTGTTTTTTCAAAAGCATAAGATTTAATGCCGTATAGTTTAGTTGAACACCTACCTGATATCCGTAATCCGCATCGATTTGACGTCCCCCCTGACTATAGGAGCCGAAAGCACTAATATCCGGCGTAAACGCTCTTTTTGCACTTCTGACATTCATTTCTGCCGCATCCATTTGTTTTTTTGCGGAAAGAAGTGCCGGGCGGGATGCCTCCGCAGTCGCCAACAAATCTTTAAAATTAACATCGTATTCTTTACTGTTCAATTTATCTTTTAAAATCACATTCTCAAGTTCAGGTATACCTACTGCATTTGCAAGTTCCGCAGCAGCAAGTTCAAGGGTATTTTTAGCTCTTATCAAATTAACTTTTGCATTCCCGAGGTTATATTCGGCAGTGGTTACATCAATTTTTGCCTTTCTTCCTATCTCATACTGTGCCTTTGCCTGTTTTAATTGAAGTTCAAAATCCTTTACGGTATCTTCATAAACAGTCTTTTGAATTTCCGCAAAGACAAGATTATAATATGCAACTTTTACATTATATATAACAAGTTCTATGCTTGTTTCTGCATCAAATCGCGATGCTTCGTAAGTTCTTTTGGCAGAATCCGCTATTGCCTTGGTTTTGCCAAAGTCAAATAAAAGCAAGTCCGCTGAAAGCTGCGGCATATAGTACATATTATACTTTTGACTCATCATCCTCATGTAAGAATTAGACATTGTCATAAGCATATCATTTCTTGAATAATTAATCCCTGCGTTTATTGTGGGGAAATAATTTGACCATGCCTGCCCGACCCTTGATTTATAAATCTCCGCATTACTTATAGCAGACATGATTGCGGGATGATGCGTAATTGCAAGTTTTATACAATCACTCAGAGTTACTTCTCCGTTCATATCCGTATATTCAATTTTACTGTTTATCGCGGGGAATTTCGTCTCATACATTCCCTCAGCTTCTCTGGAGGACTCCACTTTGGTTTTGGCATTTTCTACATTTTGCTTTCTTTGACGTCTCAGGTTTACTTTTTTATGTTTTTCAGGCTTAATAATCTGAATTTGTTCATCCTTTTTAGCAATATAATTCAGCGGGACTTCACCTTTTTCCTTTGCCGCGGTATAGGTTCCGCAGACCGATATTAACGAACAAATTAAAAACATATTTATAAACTTTTTCATTTTCCTTCAAGCTCCAAATCTTTTTCGGTAATATCCTGCTTGGGGAATTTATCGACAAATTCTTGGACAATAACGTAAAAAGCAGGTGTAAGTACAGCCCCGATAGTAGCAGCCGCAATCATACCGCCAAATACGGTAGAACCTACGGATATCCTTGAATTTGCACCGGCTCCGACGGCAAAAAGCATAGGCATAACACCTAAAATAAATGCAAGTTCCGTCATCATAATTGCCCTGAAGCGTAGTTTTGCAGCTTTTACCGCAGCATCCTTAACCGAAAGTCCGTGTTTTTCGTGCTCTTCTTTTGCAAATTCAACAATCAAAATAGATTGTTTTGCAGCAAGACCTATCAATGTAATCATACCAACTTGAGAATAAATATCAAAAGATTGGTTAATCATCATTTGGAATATCAATGCACCCAATGCGGCAATCGGAGAGATTAAAAGTACCGCAATCGGAATCGTAAAGCTTTCGTACAAGGCAACGAGAAACAGATAAACAAATATCAGAGCCATTGCAACAATAATTATAGTCTGCCCGGAAGCTTCTCTCTCCTGAGCGGAAGTTCCCGACCAATCATAAGCAATATCCGAAGGGAGTACCTCTTTAGAAACCGTCTCCATCGCTTTCATAGCATCACCGGAGCTCTTGCCTGCCGCTTCCTGCCCCTGAATTTGTACCGACTTATACAGGTTGTATCTCGAAATTGATGCCGTACCGATAGTTTGTTTAAGCTTAATTACCGAAAGTATCGGCACCATTACACCGTTTGTATTTTTTACATATATGCCCGACAAGTCGGAAGCCGTGTTTCTAAAATTACTTTCCGCCTGCATTTGGACTTTAAACACTCTGTCATACTTGTTAAAATCATTAATATAATAAGTCCCGAGCATAGAAGCAAGTGTGGAATAAAGTTCCTGCAAGTCAATACTTTGTGCCATAGCCTTTTCATAATCAATCTCAACCGTATATTGAGGTACATTAGCCTGGAATGTTGTGTATACACTTGAAAGTGACGGATTCCGGTTTGCAGCCTGAATAAGTTTATTAGCCCAACTTTCCAACTCTTGAGGCGTGTATTCGCCTTTAGAAAGCATTTGAAATTCAAACCCGCCAAGCATACTCATACCGCTGATTGCTGGAGGTGAAAATACAACAATGGAGGCTTCTTTTGTGTTTGAAGCGATAGCCCTTATTCTGTTAAGTATTGCAACGTGGGAAAGGTCTGTCGGTCTGCCCTGAATTTTTCTCTTAACCCAATCAACGGGTCCGACCTTTCTGTCAGCATAATCGTCAAGCGATATAATTGCAGTAGCACTGTTGGTTGCACCATTACCGCCAAAAAGCATCAGCCTGTTTTCATCAACGCCTTCCAGATTCCTAATCTGCTCAACAAGCCTCATACCTACATCTTCGGTTCTTGAAAGAGAGGCTCCGTCCGGCAGAGTAATACTTGCAAGAAGCACGCCCTGGTCTTCATCAGGAATAAATCCCGTAGGAATTATTTTGAAGCATCCGAGGGTAAGTACAACCAGAGATAAATAAAGAATAATTGTCGCTTTTTTATCATGTACAAATTTGCTTACATATTCTATATAAAAATCTTCTGCCTTTGCAAAAAATTTATTAAAATCAGCAATGATTACATTCGTTTTTTCTTCAACTTTCTCCTTTATTTGGTTTACACGTGCCATAAAGGGAGATTTTGGTTCTGTTTTATGTTCTTTTTTGCCTAGAAAATGCGAACACATGGCAGGAGAAAGAGTAAGTGCACATATTGCCGAAATTGCAATCGACACTGCTATACATACTGCAAATTGTTTATACATAACCCCTGTCATACCGCCCATGAATATAATAGGCACAAATACCGCCATCAAAACCATAGCCATCGCAACGAGAGAGGAGCCGACTTCTTCCATTGTAAGCTGAGTTGCAATCACTGCGGACTTACCTTCTTCCAAATGTCGTTTTACGTTTTCTATAACTACGATAGCATCGTCAACAACAACCCCGACCGCAAGAACCAGAGCAAACAGCGATAACAGGTTAATACTCATATTCAAAGCTTTAAGTGCAATAAATGTACCTACTAATGACACAGGAATCGTAACGCAAGGTACAAGCGTCGCCATCGCATCTCCAAGAAACAGGAATATAATTATTATAACGATTGCACCCGTAAGTAATATCGTAAATTCAACCTCTTTCATTGATTCGTGGATATAATCCGAGTCATCTTTTATGATTTGAATCTTCAACCCGTTATCCAATCTTGAATTAATTTCCTGAATTTTTTGTTTTACGGCTTTAGACAAGTTTAAAAGGTTAGCGTCCGACAGCTGCGAAACCATAATCAATGCCGCAGGCTTACCGTTAACCGTACCTAAACTGGTGTAAGAAACCGCACCAAGTTCTACGCGTGCAATGTCTTTGAGACGAACCTTGCTTCCGTCCATGTTGGAACGAATTATTATATCCTCAAATTCTTTGACATCCGACAATCTTCCCTTTGATTTCAAAGTAAGCTGCAAAGCCTGTTCATCATCCGTAGGCAGTGCACCCAGTGAACCCGCGGTAACCTGGGTATTTTGGTTAATCACTGCATTTTTAACTTCGGTTGTTGAAATATTTAACCCTGCCATCTTTTGAGGGTCGAGCCATATACGCATTGAATAATCACCTGAGCCGTAGACATCAATATCTGCAACACCCTCAACACGTTTTAATTCATCTTTAATATAAATTGAACCGTAGTTCGTCATATTAAGCTGGGTCCAGTTACCTTTTTCCGGCATAATATTAAGAATTAACGCACCTGAGCCCGATGTTCTGCTTAAAGCGGTTACACCCGTTCTCTGCACCTCCTCTGGCAATTGTGATAAAACCTGTTGAATACGGTTTTGTACATTCATCAAATTTACATTCTTATCCGTTCCAACCTTAAAATACATCGTTAAAGAATAAGAACCGTCATAAGAAGTGGAAGTCATATAGGAAAGATTTTCTACACCGTTCAGCTTATTTTCCAAAACCGTGGCAATTGATGATTCAATAACCTCAGCATTTGCACCTGTGTATGATGCGGATACTCTTACCTGAGGCGGTGTAACATCCGGGTAGTTTTCCTGTTTCAATGTTGCCATCGAAATTAAACCCATAATGACTATACATACTGATATTACCAGTGCAAATCTCGGTTTTCTTATAAAAAAGTATAGCTTCTCTTTGTCAAAAATTCTCTTCATTACTTACACGCATTTAAATTTTTAACATATTCCACATTATCAATAATTTTTAACTTTTGTCCCTCGGACGAAACATTTTGTATCCCTGCGACAACTACAACATCATTAAAATTCAATCCGTTTTCTACAATCCAATTGTTGTTTATGCTGTCAGAGACTTCTATGTCTTTGCGTACTGCTTTATTATCCTTTACCGTCCAGACATAATATCCGCTCATAGGGTCCCCCTTTGTGCATGCCTGAGGAATTACCATATAATCAACAAGCTTTGGAGCTGTTAACTTTACTTTCATATAGTTTCCGGGAACAAGCCATCCTTTAGTATTGTCAAATACAGCACGCATGCTTATCGTCCCTGAGTCTTTATCAATTTTATTGTCTACAAAATCAATTGTACCGATTTCATCGTACCATTCACCGCCCTCAAACTGTACTTTGACCTCAACATCCTTAAAATTGTCGCTTGCCTGTAAGAGTTTTACAAAATCGTCCCCCTTCAAACTGAATGCCAAATACACGGGATTTGTACTGGATATATTTACAAGTGAGCCTGATGTTGCAGTGACATAATTACCCTCAGTAATCTGAACTTTACCTATACGTCCGTCAATAGGAGATTTTATATCGGTATAACTTAAATTTACTTTGGCAAGTTCATACTGCTGCCTTGCGGCATCCAAAAGAGCTTTGTTTTGATTTCTCGTAGCAAGACTCTGATCCACATCGGAGCGGCTTATTAAATCTTCTTTTATCAATGCATTTGCCCTGTTTAATTCTTGTTGTGCATTTTTTAACAGTGCACTGTATTGATTAACATTTGCGAGTGAATTATTAACCTCAATCTGGTATTCCCTGGGATCTATTTTAAAAATTAATTGACCTTTTTTTACAAAATCGCCTTCTTTAAAATATTTTTTAATTAAAAACCCCGGAACCCTTGCAACAACATCAACCGAATATTTAGCCTCAACCCTCCCTGTTGCTTCGGCTGAAGTATTAACTTTGGCAGTATGGGGATTATCCACAACAACCTCTTTGGGCATAAGCATAGCTTTTCTTTGTATTAATGCCGCAATCTGACCCGCGATTTTATTATATACAATCGGTACTATAATTATAAGTAAAATGCATATAGCAACTTTTTTTCTTGTTATATTGAATTTCATTATTTAAACTCTCCAACTTCCAAGCGGTAAAAATTCCCTATGGTAATTTTAAATTATTTCAGGCTTCTTGTAAATAAATTTTCACTATTTTCGGTTAAATAAACGATATAAGTCCAATGCTAATCTAATTAATAATTATCATACAAATAAAATTTTCACCTCTTGGCTGAGAGTAACTCTAACTTTTTATAATAAAAGTATGGAAAGGAGAATCTTATGAAAAAAAGATTTTTAGGACAGAATAAACTTGAAGTTTCCTGTATCGGCTTAGGCTGCATGGGATTCACCCAGAGCTACCCGCCTTTTCCCGAGAAGAAGGATTCAATTGCAACAATAAGAAAAGCGGTTGAGGGTTCCTTAAAAAGATTAAGAACAGACCATATTGATTTATACTACCAGCACAGAGTTGACCCGAATGTTCCGATTGAAGATGTTGCAGGATGTGTAAAAGAACTTATTGATGAGGGCAAAGTTCTCAATTTCGGGCTTTCGGAAGCCGGGGTAAATACCGTTCGCAGAGCAAATGCAGTCTGCCCGGTTTGTGCCGTTCAGAGCGAATATTCAATGTGGTACAGAAAACCTGAAGAATGTTTGTTGGATACTTTAGAAGAACTCGGAATCGGATTTGTTCCGTTTTCACCTCTCGGTAAAGCCGTTTTAACAGGCAGGTTTAATAAAGATACAACTTTTGATAAAACGGATTTCAGAAGCACAATTCCGCGTTTTAATAACGAAAACTTAGAGAAAAATATTGTTCTTGTGGATTACGTAAAAGAGCTTGCCGGGAAAAAACAAACAACGCCTGCAAGAATTGCACTTGCATGGCTTTTACATCAAAAATCGTGGATTGTACCAATACCGGGAACCAAGAAAGTTGAAAGATTAGAGGAAAACATAGGTGCTGAAGATATAACTTTCACGCCCGATGAGCTTGCAGATATCAGAAAACACATTGAAAGCATTGAAATCACAGGGGCAAGATATCCTGAAGAACAGGAAAAATTAACAGGACTGTAAATAAAATAAGAAGCGGTAAATCTATGATTTACCGCTTCAAATAATATTTCTATAATAAAAACAACTATTCAAAATCCAAATCTTTAATATTTTCAATATCTTTATCGCTGCCCCAATTATATTCATACATTCCTTGCTCTACAAATTTATGAAAAGATGAATATTGCCAGTCTTTTACGTTATTCACAAGCCCATGTTTTACCGGATTGTAATGAATATAATTAATTTGATTATTTAATTCTTCTTCGTCTTTGATTGTATGTTCCCAGTAGCGTCTCTGAAAAATTCCTTTTTCACGCTTATTTTTATACCCGATTTTCAAATCGTCGGTTGGGCATACTTGCCCAACATTTCTTGAGAAGTAATGCTTTACAGAAGATATGATTTTAGGATAATTAGTTATATTTTCCGGGTGCATAATTAAATGAATGTGATCAGGCATAATACAAATTGCAATAATTTTGAATTTATACAGTTTTTGAACATTTCTAAATGCAGTTCTTAATATTTCGATATTTTCAATGAATACAGGCTTTCTTTCATAAGATGTTATTATAATGTGGACATATCCGTTTGGAACAAATACTCTGCGGTAATTCATAATTTGATTTTAACATAAAATGTATTTTGTTGGGCAGGTATGCCCAACCGACAGACCGAAATCTTTGTATTGCATTTTCTCAATTATTTGCTGAACAATTATTTCTTTATTGTTTTCTTTTTCTCGACCTTTTTATTGCTTTTAGTTATGATAAGACGGTCTTTTTCTACGGTATATTGCACCATATCTTCTTCAGGGTTAACATCTAATAATCCTAATATTGTAGAATTTATACTTAAAGCCCAACCATTTCCATTTCTCATCAATTTTCTATCAACTGTCATCTCTATACCTATACATTGTCATTGACAATATCATATATTTTGTATAAAATTCTTTCTAATATTACTTCGTACTGGTATATGTATGTACATAAAATTGAGGAGATAATTATGGAAGATAAAATTGCAGATTTATATTTACAGTTACAAGAGGTTAGAAGCTGTATAATAATTTTGCAAAAAGCTATTGAAAATGAAAGTGAAGAAGTTGGATTATCAGATATCAATAATTATTTAACAATTGCTTTAGATAAAATCAATAATACAATTAAAATGTATGATTCTATTCAAAAACTTGCCTACTGATTGATTACGTTTTAGTGGGTACAGTTCAGGTATGCCCAACCGACTTTAATTATCATCGCAGGAAATCGTATGATACAGAGCTATTAAATCTGGCAAAATCGGAGGTTAAAAAGCCCCAAAATCAAAGAAAATTCTAAGCTCAATTTTATCGTTGGGCAAGTATGCCCAACCGACCTAGGATTTTATCTATTTAGTTCGCGGATAGCTGTAGTCTGTAGATATTATCTGCTAAACTTTTTTAAATAAATCATATCCTTCAATTGTTTTCCGTTCTCAAAAATAGCGTGAGAATAGTTATCAATAAAGAAATTTTTTACTCTGTCAAATTCTACAAATCCCCGCTTTTTATAAAACCGTAATGTTTTCTCATTTTCACCGGTTCCGAGTATTAGAGCTTTACATTCATTTTTATATTTGTCGTATACAAAATCCAGCAGGGTCGAAGCGTATCCTTTATCTTGATATTTGGGATAAGTCGCAAGATTCTTAATTTCTATCGTATCGGAATCAATTTTCATTACCGCACATAAAGATACAGGTTTTCCGCTGTCATACACCACAAAAAGCGTTGACTGCTCTAAATACCTGTTAATCATATTTTCGTCTTCATCTCCGATTAACAGTAAATCCATAAACGCGGTTTTATTTTCTCTGATTTCTTTAATTTCCATCTTTATACCGATTTCTTGTCCAATATCGCCCCTAAATATTTTTACCCAGCTCATACGCCTGTTTCGGATACTGCGTATTATTAACACTACCTTCCGTCCAGACTCCTGACACCATAATTTTTCCCGCATCAGCCCAGCCGAGATAGTTTAATAATGTTTCGTAGTGGCTGATTATAGGCTGTGCTTCTTTAGAAGAAGTGTCCGCATAAGTCAGAATCAAGACAGATTTTTTAGGAACATGGATTTGTCCGTTTATTGCATAAAACCTGTCGATAACAGCCTTAATCTGTGCTGAAATTCCGAAATAATACATAGGAGTTGCAAACACAACCGCATCAGCATCAATAATATTATTTCTTACAAATTCAAAATCGTCTTTAAATACGCATTCGCCATTCATTCCGCACTTGTTGCAAGCAATACAAGGGTGAACGTTTTTAAACGCGGAATCAAATCTTACGACCTTGTGCCCTGCTTCTTCCGCACCTTTTATAAAATTATCCGCAAGAGTATTGGAATTCCCGTTTTTTCTTGGACTCCCGGTTATAACAAGTATCTTCATATTCTTACCTCCTTTTAAAATTTTATTACTTGCAAACCCTGCTGCCGCTCCGATAACAACGGCTCCAACAGCAGTAATAAGCGTATTCTATATAAATTTCCGTCTATCCATCTACTTAAAAACCCTGTCATAATCTTAGCACATTAGAGCGGCTCTCAGTCAACAAAAGAAATTCTTGACAAAATGTTAGCACTCCCTTACAATATCATGTTAGGAGTGCCGAACATGATTAAAGCCATCGGTCGGTTTTTAGACCAACCCGGATTAGTTAATAATTTTTCCAAAAAAGTCCCGCCGATTTTATTATGCGGAGCAAGCGGAATGGTTTTGTATAACACGTATAGAACTCCGCAGAATCAACGCAAAGAATATTTGGCTCAAAACGGGCTGGCTATGCTTGGAGCGGTTAGTTCTTCTCTTCTTGCACCGGGAATTATTTCCAAATTATTCAAAACCGCTCCCAAGATAGCTGATATTAAAAAATTAAATCAAGCAAATTCACTTGCCGTAGACAATTATTTGAAAACGAAAAAAACAAATCGAGCAACAAGAGAGGCTCTTGAAGGGATAAAAACAAGAATTTTAAATATAAAAGAAATAAAAACACTCTCAGATAATCTCACTGACAAAGAGGGGCAGATTTTGCTAAAAACATTGATTCCCGAACCGGAAAATATAACATCAAAAGACATTTTCTCGGAAATAGGCAGGCTTTCAGTTTTTGGATTAATCCCGGTTCTTGGAGGGATAATAGGAGGTATTATAGGCGACAGGCTTGTTTCAGAAAATTATAGAGAAAATATTCCAAACAAAGTAAAAGAGGGGGCTTACCAGTACTTGGCAAATATTTTTTTATGCAATGTTGGAGCGGGTGCGGCACTCGGAGTTCTTGAAAAAATGAATATCAAGTCCAAATCCGCAAGAGCTGCGGGTATGATTAGCGGAATAATGTTGACGGGAGTTATCGGAGGAAGTGCAATTGCCAATCTTATTTCCAAAAAAGTTATAGATAAATGTTTTCACGACAAAAATAAACATGAAAAAGACAGAAAACCCGAAGTTTTGGATATCTGCCTGCACTCGGATGACATTGCAACCGTTGCGGTAATGTCGGGTTTAAAATGGATTGAGCCCGCACTTCCGATGTTGTATTCAATATCCGGGTATCGAGCGGGAACAGGATACAGAGGCAGGAACTAAACATCTTTTGGTTTGGTAAGGAACCCCTGTTTAAAAGGAACATTTTTATTAACAAAGCCTGTACGCACAATATTCCTGCCAAATTTTTCTTCCAACCTGTCAAGACTCTTGCCGAGTTTTTCATTTTGTTCACGTTTCAAATTATCATCAAACAAAATTAACTGCTCTTCCCCGCAATTATTAAAGTCTTCCAAAACAATACCGATACTTCTATACAAAATATCCTTACTGTAAATTCTCTCTAAGACGGGAAAAGCTTCCCTGGAGATTTCAAATTCAAAATTCGTAGGATTTTTTAAGGATATTTTCTCATAATATGTTCTAAAATCCTTTGTTTTCAATAAAATCCCTATTGTAGAACACTTGCAGTTAATTCTTCTAAGTCTTGCACAAGTGTCATGAATATGTATGGACAACTCATTTTTCAAAAAATTTAAGTCAGAAGAAAATTCCAAAAAAGATTTTGTATCACTAATTGATTTGGGAAGCTCGTAACTGCTATCTATCGCTGATGTTATAATTCCGTTTAATTCAGCCTTTACAGCCAAGCCGTTTTTCCCGAATTTTGACTTAATCCACTCATCATCCCTCATAACATAATCAAAAGCCGTCGAAATCCCGTATCCTTTTAGCTTACTTCCGATTTTTCTTCCAATTCCCCATACTTCCTGAATATCCGTATGTTTTAAAAGTTCGTTAACGGCAGCACGACCTACAAGCGAAATTCTGCATCTGGTACTTTTTGCTTTGTCCGAAGCAAGCTTTGCCAAAGTCTTTGTCCTGCTTACACCTATAGATACCGGAATATCAGTCTCAGACAAAATTTTTTGCTGTAATTCATAAGCCAGCCCGTAATAATTTTTTCCGTACAATTTAGTAAGCCCTGTAAAATCAGCAAATGCCTCATCTATGGAATAAACTTCAACATTCGGGCTAAAATCTTTTAGAATGCTCATCACCGATTTAGATATTTTGGTATACGCGTAATGATTTGCGGATATATAGATACATTCGGGGTATTTCTCCACAGCTTGAAAAAGAGGAATCCCCATCGGTACACCCAAAATTTTTGCCTCTCTGGAGCGTGAAATTATACACCCCCTTTCGCCCGAAACTACTGATACCGGAATCCCTTTCAACTCGGGATTAAGCTTTCTTTCACACGAAACAAAGAAACTGTCACAATCTATTAATGCTATGTATTTTTGATTTGTCATAACTGTTCAAAAGAGTAGTCGATACTCTTATCTTTCCAATTGTAATGTTTTTTCTTCGACAAAATTTCCAACAGCAACCCTTCGCGGTATCTTCGCACATACCATTTGTGGAACCGCAGTGCACGCTTAATATCGGAAGTTTGAAACTTCTCAATTCGCTTGCCGCCCCTTATTTGAACCATCCTGTAAAGAGTTTCCGTGTTTTCATTAACATTTGTCATGATAACAGTTTACCATATTATATAAATAAAAGCCCCTATCTTTTGATAAGGGCATAATAATGGATTTAAGAAAAGTCTTAGAATCTTATCGGAACACCGATATTAACATACACTCCGCCGGGATAACACGGTGTATAGCAACCGCCGAAACCAAAGCAAGTTCTGTACGGATAGTATCTGCCAATAAATCCGATACCCCTCGGCGGCGGAGCAAAATGTCTCCTTTTAGGTGCATACCGATATCCCGGTCCTGCCTTAATAACTTGTCCGCCTCCTCCGGGAGGAGGCGGAGGTGCAGCATTTGCAGGAGAGAAAGTATACAATAGTGTAAATACCGAAAATAATGAGAGAACCTTTTTCATACTTGCACCTCCATTATAATTAACGATATCCGAATAAATTTGTTCATAAAAATATAAAATGGGGGGCGGGATTTTTTCAAAATCCCGCCCCCACACTTCAAAAAAACTATTGTTCCAAAATATAATTCAGCAGAGTTCTTACTCCTGCCCCGGTTGCACCTTTTATAAATTCCTTTTGCGGTTTTTCTAAAAATGCAACACCTGCAATATCAATATGTGCCCATTTTACGTCTTTGACAAATTTTTGCAGGAAAACTCCGGCAGTGGAAGCACCGCCCCAACGAGAGCCGGTATTCTTCATATCTGCAATATCACTTTTCAGACTGTCAAAATATTCTTCCCACAGAGGTAATTCCCAAAAACGTTCACCGTTTCTTTGTGCGGTAGAGATTAAATTTTGGACAAGCGTCTCATCATTACCCATGATACCCGCAGCATTTGTCCCCAGAGCAACCATGCAGGCACCCGTAAGCGTTGCCAAATCGATTACTTCATCAACTCCAAGCTCACAAGCGTAACAAAGAGCGTCTGCCAGAGTTAATCTTCCTTCTGCATCAGTATTATCAACTTCGATTGTTTTTCCGTTCTTTGCCGTCAAAATATCACCGGGTTTATACGCACTGCATCCGGGCATATTTTCACATGCCGCAATAATCCCGTGGACTTCCACTTGAGGATGGAATTCTCTTATTATACTCATTATCCCGAGAACACAAGCGGCCGCAGACATATCATCTTTCATAGTAAGCATGGATGATGGCGGTTTTATATCCAATCCGCCGCTATCAAAGGTAATTCCTTTACCTATTATTGCAATTCTTTTCTTAGGATTGTCGACCTGGTATTTCATGTGTATAAACTTGGGTTCTTGCGAGCTTCCCTTAGCTACCGCCAAAAACGCTCCCATTCCCATTTTTTCACACTCTTCTTTTCCGTATACAACGGTATCTAATCCGAAATCACACGCAATATTTGCAAGCTCAGTCGGAGTTGCAAACTGTGCGGGTTCGTTTGCAAGATTACGGGCAAAAGTCATGGCAGCCGCTATCTTCTCAGCTTTTTTTACCGTATCCGCATTAGCTTGAACATAAACTTCCTGAACTTTATTATCTTTCTTTTCAGATTTATATTTATCAAAACTGTAATCCGCGATAAAAGCCCCCATTGCAAACTGTTCGGAATAATCAAATTCTATGCCGTCAAGAGAGAATGCAACTTTTTTAGCCTCCATCTGCATAGCTTTTTTAATGGCTTTTGCAACAGCTTCTCTCATTTTATTCGGATTAAATTCTTCCTTTTTCCCCAGACCGAGAATCAGGACTTTCTTATATACTTCTTTTCCGTAGGTAGGAAGCAGGTAAGTTTCTCCGAATTTACCTTTAAAATTATCCTGCTCAACGGCATACTTATTGGCAAGTTCTATTACGGTTTTTTCATTTTCAAACATACTTGCAACAAGGATATCCGATTCGATACTTTTTGTATCTTGAACAACTTTAATTTCCATAATTAAAAACTCCTTTCTTACTTAAATATTTTAAACAATTATTATGATATTTAAAATACATTAACCGGATTATAAAACAAATCATTTGACAATGTTTTTTGTTTAGGTTAGTATAAATCTTGCCAAGGGCGTTCAGCTCAGGGGTAAATGAAAGGATAAATCTTATAGCCGATTACAGTAGTGTTTGGCGTAGGATTAACGAAGACCTCACAGCTGGTTCGTTATTTGGGCGTTTAGCTCAGTTGGTAGAGCGTCTCCCTTACAAGGAGAGGGTCAGAAGTTCGAGTCTTCTAACGCCCACCA
>CALUTM010000035.1 GCA_944323705.1 Candidatus Gastranaerophilales bacterium | reverse complement strand
ATTCACTACTCACTATTCACTAACTTGTAGATTGACACCTCACCCTACCCCTCTCCTGTTAGGAGAGGGAATGTTTACATTTGCTAAGCAAGGTCACGGCATCGCCCGACATTAACTGCTGAAGAATCTCTAACTTCTTATTCACTTATTCACCCCGTCACTTAGTCACTTCTTTACTACTCACTAATCACAAAAATTGAAGTTTATAAAAAGCCGGATTGCTTCGGCTTAAAAGCCTCGCAATGACATAAACTGGGATTCATTGGGCTTTATATTGACAGCTTTATGTCCAACCGTTTTTATTTATCCCCCCCTTCTGAATAGAACAATTAATCTTTTAGATTTATTAATTTGTTTTTTATTCTTTAATTTGGCTTGATAAAAAAAAATCAACGGTCTATAATCGAGGGGAAACATAAAAATGTGTTAGAAGAAGAGGAGTAGAATATATGAAGATATTATTTGCAGCGGCTGAGGTAGCACCGTTTTCTAAAGCAGGCGGTCTGTCTGATGTTATGGGGAGTTTGCCGAAAGCTATTGAGAAAGATGCTGAAATTGCTATTTTTACTCCGCTTCACGGATGCATTGATTATAACAGGTGGGGACTAAGGGAACTGGAAAATTCAGAAATGTGGATAACTTTTGGTTCAAGTCCGCAAAAGTTTAAACTCCATATGACGAAGCTGCCGGGAACAAATATCAATGTATTTTTTGTGCAAAATGACTGGTATTTTTCCTGTTTTCAGGAAGTTTACCCAAAATGGCTGGATACAAGATATGAGCACGAAAGATACATCGCATTTTCGCTTGCGACTTTGGAGTATGCAAAACAGTTGAATTTCAGGGCAGATATAATTCACTCGAATGACTGGCATACTGCCATGATACCTCTCTATATAAAAGCTAATTATAAATTTGACGAATTCTGGTCAAAGACTAAAAATGTATTTGAAATCCATAATCTGGCGTATCAGGGTGTCTGGTTTGAAGATATTCTTGATTTTGCCAATATGCGGAAAGATATTGTCTATAACGAGTGGGGATGTGAACACTACGGACGGGTTAATTGGATGAAAGGTGCAATTAATTATTCCGACAAAATCATAGCGGTATCCCCAACTTACGCAAAAGAAATCCTTACGGGTGAATACGGAGAAGGTATGGATTACACTCTTCGGGGACATACCGATAAATTATTGGGAATTGTTAACGGAATTGACTATGACGTATTTAATCCCAAAACGGACAAAACTTTGGCTAAAAACTACGATATTAATTCCATAGAAAATAAGGAAGAAAATAAGAAAAAAGTTTTGGAATATTTCGGATTAAAATATAATCCCCAAAGACCGCTCATAGCTTTAATCTCCAGACTTGTAGAACAAAAAGGGCTCGATTTAATACGGCAGGTCGAAAATGATTTGAGAAACCTTGATGCTGATTTTGTATTTCTGGGTTCTGGTGACAAGTCCTATGAAAATCTTTTTATCTGGCTTTCGAATAACACTCCTAATATCAGGGCTTATGTAGGTTATAAAGGGGATTTGGCAAACCTTATTTATGCGGGCAGCGACTTTTTCCTGATGCCTTCAAAATTTGAACCTTGCGGGCTTTCCCAGTTGATAGCAATGCATTATGGTTCATTACCTATTGTCAGGGCAACCGGAGGGTTGGAGGACACCGTGACGGGCTATCCTCTGGATAATTCTACGGGATTTAAGTTCTGGGGTTATGACGGATGGGCGATGAAAGATGCAATCTTAACCGCAATGTATGTTTATAAAGATAAGTACACTCTTAATGCGATGAGAAAAAGTGCAATGCAGGCTGATTTCAGCTGGAAAGAGAGTGCGAAAAAGTATCTCGAAATGTATCGTGCACTTGTAAAATAAACGCCTGTTTGCAGTAAATTTGTATTTGCGGAAATGCTGAAGGCTAAACGGCTTATTTTACATTTCTAATCTATCATGGTATTATGACTAAAAAGGAGTGTGTATTATGAAAATAGGAGTTAATTACAGTTACAGGCAGCCGACGTTTCAGGCAGTTAATCAGAAGTATTTGAAATGGGCTGAAAAAAATTTTCAATATGAGAAAAACGGTGCTACTTCTGACTGGTTAATGTCAATAACTGAAGATGTTATACTATTTGGTGATATTTCAAAACGTGACGCAATTGATACAATGCATGCGGTTAGAAAATATGTTAACAAAGGTAGTATGGAAGCTTTTGAAAGTACACTAAAAGATATTAAAAATTCCTAATCAAATAATTTAGTGACTTTGTTTCCTACAACAGCACCAAGTCCCATACCTACAAGTGAGCCTACGGGACCAAAGTATTTTGCACCGATTGCACCGCCGTAACCTATGCCCGCAATTGAGCCCGTTAAGCTTATTGCTGATTTAGCAGTTGCTTTTATAGCATTTTCACCGTCCGATATTTCTTTTATTAAGTGTGCGGCTTCTAATCCGCCAAGGACGATTGTACCGATTTTGGTCGTTCTCGTCATTGCCCGAGCCGTTAATTCTCCAAAAGAACTTGGTGTTTTGAATTCGTTTGCCTTTATAAAAATAGGCTTTTCTTTTGTGGATGTTATGTGGTTTATTGTTGTTCTGATTGTTCTACTATTAATGTGAAAAATTTTTTTAATTTTATATCCTACTTTTGTATCCATAAGTGTTTTATCATTTTTTAAGAGCCATTTGGCAAACTTCGGGCAGGGGCTTGTTTTGGGGTTGACAAATTTGTGTAACAGTGTTCCTCTAAAAAATGAAAACGGATGTTGTGCACTCCTATAATCGTACGAGGGAGTGAATTTTTTCCCTTGTGCGGAAGCTTTTATTTGTGCATAAGCCGATTTCATGTCTCTCCAGTCCTCGGGAGCATTCAGGACTGCCAATGCCGCAAGACCCGCAGCGGGTACATAATCGGAATGCTCAACTTTATCGGGAACTCTTTCTACACGTCGGAAAGTTGGTATTATATCAAAGATTGAAGACAGCTCTCCCTCTTTATCCACACTGCTTTTAACCCCTTCATAATCCCTGCGGATTTGAGGCAATTTGTCCGTTTGGTTTTGATACATTATCGGATTCACGCCACACATAATATAAGACCTTCCTTATATATAAAGTCCTATTGCGGGAGAAAATTGCCTATTTATACCTAAAATGTTGTAAATTTTAATATATAAAAATGCAAATCTTATTACCCTGATTGTGTTAGAATGTTTATCGAAAGGGGTTTGGAAAATGCCATTACTAAACGTTTTAATTGCAATTGAAAACGGAAACGGTAATACAATAAAGTTTATCAAGGGGTCAAAGTATTTGAATAAACTTTATTCTACAATTCCGATGGAAGGTGCCGTTGAAGTTAAATTCAACACCTTTTCCGAACTTGCACAAAAATGCAAAGCCCTTAAGATTGATATTGTTATAGCGGAAGAAGAAAAATGGATTTTGCAGGGGATTGCGGATGTTTTAAGGAAAAATTTTGTTAATTGTCTTGCCCTCACCTCACGTGCCAATAGTTTGGTACTGTCCGTCAGTTACGCAAGAGAATTATTGAATAAATACGGTATTATGACTCCGCAAAAATTGTTTTATCCTTCCAACTATCCCGTTGTTGTAAGGGCAGATGGGGTTTGCAGAGTAGGAAATTCTTTGGAAGAAATTATTGAAATAAGGAACGAGATTGCTTCGCAATCCGAGGAAATTGCAAAGACTGTATTTCTTGAAGAGTACATTGAGGGGGATATAATTGATTTAATATCGCTTTTTGACGGGAAAAATCTTTTAAGCTTTACAAAAGATGAGCGTATTTTAGATTATTCGCACAGGCTGCAAAAACTCCTTGTCGGAGAAAAGTTCAATTTTACAGGTTTTTTGAACTCCAAATTAATCGTATCGGGAGACAGGGTTTTTAATATCGGTATATCGTCAAACCTTGCATCTTTGAATATTAATATGGATTTTATTTACCTTTTAAATGCCGCAATCTATCAAAAGCTTAATGAAATTATGATTTAAGCAATTCATCCGCAAGCGGAGATTCGACTTTTCCGTTCAGCGTTTTGGAAACTCTTTTGATATTTTCAGCCATTTTTTCCATCTCGGGTGTCCATACAAAATAATCGGTTACATATTTTTCCGCTTTGGAAAAATCCCCTTTCATCTGAACTTGAATTATTTCCTCTAACATTTTTCTTGCCGTCGGGACCATTTTATCAATGTTAACGTCCAGAATCCCGTCTTTTGAGATTTCCATTGCTCCTTCTTTGATAAAATAGTAATTTTGCATTACTGAGCGAACTCTGTGAGCCTGACTCATTGTCGGCTTGGAGGTCATCATATTGTCAGCCGCATAAGTAACTATAATTTGTTTTCTTTGCTCGGGGGTGTACATTCCCGCTTCGGTCAGGATATCCAACATTGCAAGAGAAACCATATCTGCCTTATTTTCTTCAATAATTGATTTGTATTTGCCGAGCCCTTCCGTTCCCGATTTTGGTCCCAGAGAGTGTCCGTTTTCGTGTCCTACTGTAAACCAGTGGTCAGCCTCATCATTGTAATATTTGTGAAGCTCGGGATTAAGAGTTGCATCAAGGCGTTTTTTCATCTTTTCTCTTGCATCATCCGATGTTATAAGGCGGATTTGTCTGTGGTAGACATTTCTGCGTCCGCCGTCAAGCTCTTTTATTGAAAGCTTATCATCGTTGGGGAGATTTTCCGCAAGCGTGATTCCTGCTCTGAATTCTCCGACATCTCCCGTCACTGCGACTAAATCCGCATCAACCATCGTCTGCTTTGAATCTTTGCTGTCAGGTGTAATGTTTTGGATATAATCGTCTTTAAACGGCATATTTTGTGCCATCAAGGGCAAGAATTTCTTTACGTTTAAAATAGCTTCGGTACCCTTTTTGTTAACAATTCCGACCCTTCCGCCGAGGAAATCTTTGGCAACCGGTACAATTCCGTTTTCATCCAAAAGTATTTTAAGTGCAGGGTTTTCGACAACCGTTTCGGTAAGTTCGTCTGAATAGTTTTCTCTTGTAATAGTAAACTCCAGAGGCGTATCCTGAAGGGTTGCCCATTTTTTGTCGGCATAAGCATCCAACATCGGATCGGCTGTTCTCAGAGCTTTTACCTGCAACTTGAGAAATTCGTTGAAATCTGCGTTAGTGGAAACTTCAGCAGCCTTTTCAAGCTCGGATGCCATATATGCAAAATCGTCCCTGAATTTGTCTACATAATCCGTTGCAACAAGTTCATTACCCGCTCTTTCCACAACGGAACGTTGGTTTAAAATTTTTGCAACTTCGTCAACTTTACCCTCTTTCAGCATATTAATTAATATTCGGTGAAATTCTTCTTTCTCTAAATCCTGCGGGTAAACGCCTTTTCCGGGACGCATTGAAACTCCTTTTGCCAATTCTATCATATTGCTTTCTCTGTCAAGTGAGCATACGCCTTTTTGGGCATCAAAAAGAATTTTCGTTAACTTGGCATCTTCGTTTCCGTTGGCAATTTCTTTTTCCAGGTACTCTTTGAACGGGAGGTTATTGGGATTATCCAGCTGCATATTGATTTTATCCAGTACAAGTGCGGCTTTGACAAGGTGTTTAAGAGCTTCTTTGTCTCCCTCTGCAAGCTCCAAGTATTCGGGAGCATCGGCTGCAAGCATTTTTTTTGTCGTCAGATAATCTTTATGTGTTCTTTTTTCCAATTCTTCGTGGGAAAGGTTCAATTCATAATCTTTTTTGCCGATGTTTACGTTATTAATCATACTCATCTTGTCAAGCTCCTTTATTAATTTATCTTCTTGTTTCAGACCATTTGTATTTGTGTCGCAGACTTCCTGACTGCTGCCTTTGATGTTGATATTTTGTGTATTAATTCTGTTAATCGGGTTAATATTCATAGTTTGATTATAGCATAAAATGAACAATCAGAACGTAAAATTAAAAAGCTCACCCACCTCTACATTAAGTGCATCTGCCAGTACCTTTATTGTTTTAATTGTAACGTTAGCTTCACCCCGTTCAATCTGACCAATATAATTAAAATTCATATCAATAATTTCTGCAAGCTTCATTTGTGAAAGCCTTTGCGATTTTCTTATGTAAGCCAGTTTTGCACCAAATTTTTTTTGTAGATCATCATTTTTAGCCATAACAAAAGTATAGCTTCATTAATAACCTATTTCTAACTGTTGTCAATAATCAAATACCAGTTATTAACTGTTAAGAATTGTAAAAATTTTCTCAAAAATCCTAAAGTTTTACGCGAATATGTCGTAATACAAAATGTAATACAAAAAACAAGAAAGGAAAATTATATGGCAGGAATTAACGGATTTGGAAACAATTTTAACAACTACAACAAAAATTTTAGGAAATTGACATTAAATACTGAGCAAAATACAGTTGCAAAAATTAATGCTCAGCCCTTATCTTTAACACCTAAAACGGTCGGTGATAGTTTTTCAAAGTCTTTAACCTCAGAAACATCAGACTATAATAATGGATTTGAACGTCAGACTTCAAAAAAATCTTTTAGTGAGATTTGGATGCAAAATTATAGTGAATGGCTTCACTCTGATTTGGTTGGCGGTTCAGAGATGTTGCCTGGAAGATATCGGGATAATGAGCAGCTGGCAGCTATTGATCTGCTGTATGTGACAGCAAAATCCTTTAAAGATTGGCTCTTTTCATAAATTAATTATGTATCACTATGGGTTTGGTCAAACCCAACCCACTACTGATTGTTATGGTATTATATTTGCAAAGTAGTTTTATCCGAGCATTGCTACATTTGTTTTGCCGAACTTTGCGGACATGTCATCAATGTGGTGGATTAAGTAAACATACGGTTCAAGGTCTTTTTCGTTCAAATCCACTATTGCACCCCATTCCGCTCTGCCGTGATGAGCCGCTATCATTTTTGCTACCCGTTTGAAGCCTGCGGTCATACATATCGAGAAACCGTATTGTGAATGCGAAATCCATTCTTTTCTGAAGTTTTCATCATAATCTATAAGACCTGATTCTGTGTTTACCGTGTATTCAAAAATCTTGCCTATATCATGTAAAAGGCAGGCTGCAAAAACTTCATCCTGTCTGACCCGTTGAAAAAATATTTCCATATTTTTTTCCGCATACTTTAAGCATTCAAGCGTATGAACCATCAAGCCGCCGATATAGTTGTGATGCATTAATTTTGCCGCCGGTGATATCATTATTTTTTCTTTGTTATCGGAATATATTTTGCCTATAAAACTCCTCAGATTTTCATCTTCAATCCTGTTAATATATCCCGTAAGCTCATCAAAAACCTGTTTTTGTTCGTCTTGGTCAATCCCCGTCTTTGCCTCTTTTATCAGCTCCAGAGCCGATACCAGACAATTATTATAACGCTCGTTAAATGAACCTGATACTATTCTAAGTTGATTACCGCATCTAAAAAGCTTCATATCCATTCTGTTAAGGGCTTCTTCCCACAATATACAATTTAAAAATTCTCCGGTTTTCGGGTCCTTTAATTGTAATTTCCCCATTTTTGTGCCGGATTTTGTATCCCCTATTGCAAAAGTAACTACCTCGTAGATAATATCAGTGCTGAACATAAATTTCTCCAATTATTGACCAATTATAGCACAAAAAAAGAATTGAAGTCTAATTCAATCCCTTTTTTATACCAGTATTTACCAACAGGGTCCTATTTCTTCTTGGCTCTCTCTTGGCTTTCTTTTTCTTTTCGGTCGATATCATCCAGTGCGTTGCCAACCAAGCCGCCTGCGGCTCCCATGGCACCTGCATAAACCCCAAAAGCGAGCGGTGTTGCCAAGCCTCCTGTTAACACTGAAAGAGCTCCCATTGTAACAAGACCCGCGATACCACCAATGCCGATACCCTTAAGAGTTTTGCTTTTGAACGAAACCGAATCTTGTTTTGGTTCACTGTTTAAAAGGTTGGTTTGATAATTCTTGTGCCCTGTTTTGTTCTTAGGTACCGAAGGGCTTACAGTACCATAATTTCGGATAGCATAAACTTTCATAATTTTACCCTCTTTTTTAACACACCCGCACACTATACACGAAAAATGAGAAAATGTCAAGTATTTTGTCATGTTTTTTTACAATTTAACAGGGTAAATTACCCGTATGAGTAATTAAAAAAATTGTATTTAAATCTATTATATACGTACTATGATGAAAGACTTTAACGAAGATTATCAATATGACGGTTGTGTCTCAAGGGGCATTTGTTCGGTTAATCCTAGAACTTCTTCTTTGCAGGAGGTTCTGATAATGTATCTTAAACTCACAGCCTATTATGCACTCAAATTATATGAAAACGGAAATAAAGATAAAAAAATAAGGGATATAATTCTTGATACAATTTCTGTTATTGTATCAAATCCTGAATTTTCCGAAACGGATTTCAGGCTTTTGACGGAGAGGTTTAATAAAATACTTCCCGATATTATTAAGGACTACGAAGAAAACTGCAAGGAGAAAAATATTGTCCCGGAGTGTTTGAAGTCTGTTTTGAAATTTAATAAAAAAACGGATATCATAAAGTCAATACAGCTCGGTGAAAAGGAGTTTCTCAAAAAGGTAAATTCCGTACCGCAAAAAATACGTGACTTGTACAAAATACTCTTTGTTTTGGCTAAGAGTCTGTGTATTAATATATCCGATTTGGAAAGCTTTGAAGAAGATGCGGACTGTGGTTATTTAACGATATTAAAATTACTGAATTCTCTGAACACTGAAGAATATGACATTGAAAAGCTTAAAGAATTGATATATGAGATTACGGATATTGATAATACTTTGATGAAAAGGCTTCGTGAGGCACAGGAAAAAAGGTACGGGAATCAGCGTGCCAAGGAGGTTTCTTATACAACCATACCGGGAAAAGCCGTACTTGTCGTAGGGTCTAATATTCGGGAATTGGAGGATGTATTGGAAGCTCTTAAGGCGACTGATATTGACGTATATACGCATGATGAGATGATGATTGCAAATACATTCCCAAAGTTTGAGGAGTATAAAAATTTAAAAGGACAATACGGACAGGGGATAGAAAATTGTCTTTTGGATTTTGCTACTTTCCCCGGACCGATTATACTGACCAAGCATTCTCTTTATAACGTGGAACACTTATACAGAGGACGTCTTTATACTACGGATTTTGCATTCTCTAAAGGGGTTATTCCGATTAAGGACAGAGATTTTTCAGAAGTTATTGAGGCTGCTGAAAATTCAAAGGGGTTTAAAAGCGGCAGAAAGTGCGAAAGCGTAAAGTTAGGATTTGATTATGAAGAATTGAAAGAAGATGTCAAAAATAAATTGCAGGGAATTCAAAAAATCGTAGTAATCGGGCATGGAGGATATACTCTGGAGCAGCAGGATTATTTTCAGAAGTTTTTGAAACAAATTCCCGATGATATTCTGGTCATATCGCTTTCATTCTGTACACCAAGAAAGAATGTTATATGCCTTAATGCTTGTTTTGATTTTTATGCTGTTGTAAATGTGGTTGAATTTTTGAAACAAGAGTTTGAATTGCCCGTTACTTTGGTTTTCCCCAGATGCGAAAGGCATACCATTTCACAGATGATTTATCTTTCAAAAGAAGGCGGGGTGAAAATTTATGTTGGGAAATGCACTCCTGTTATACTTAATCCGAATTTGATTGTAACTTTAAATGAAGTTTTTGGAATTCACGGACTGTCGTCCGTAAAAAAAGATATTGATGACATAAAGAAATAGATTGTTCTTATAGAAAATTTGAGGTATATTAAGGTTGATAACATATAAAAGAAGAGGTTTCTATGCAGAACAATCTGTCTGTAGTTGTGCTTGATAAAAATCAGAATTCAAGAGAGATTATAAAATCGTATTTAGAAGAAATTGATTTAGTCGGTGATATCAAGTTATATGATGATTATACTCAAGGTTTTGAGGCTGTTAAAGAGGGTAACTGCATTGTTATAATGGATATTTCAAGCGGCGGCGATGATGTTAACCAAATTGCAGGCAGTATAAAACTTTATACCTCAAAGCTTGTTATTACATCCGTGGATTGTTCTACAAATACAATTATAAATGCTTTACGTATGGGAGCCAAGGAATTTTTGCCCAAACCGATTTTAAAAAGTGATTTGGAACGGGTTATTGCTATGCTGTACGCTATAGACGGTGAGGAGGATTCATCCCAATCAAAGATTATTACTGTTTATTCAAACAAGGGCGGAATAGGTAAAACAACGATTGCGGTCAATTTGGCGGTTGAGCTTGCTAAGGTTACAAAAGACAAAGTTGCCTTGATTGATTTGAATCTACAGTTGGGAGATATTTCTACGTTTTTAAATCTAAATCCGACTTTTGACGTTAATTACGTTATCAGAAGGCTTATAAATAAGGATGAGAAAGAGCTGATTCAGGCTTTTGAAAAATATAAAACCACCTCGTTATATGTTCTTTCGGATCCGAGTTATATTGAACAATCGGAAAGTATTACTCCGCAGCAGATAACAATGCTTTTTGAAGCTTTGAAGAAGATGTTTCCGTATATCATAATTGACATGTCGTCTAATATAGACGGGAACTCATTGAAAATTCTTGATTGTTCGGACTGGATTTTATTTACAACGATTGTCAATATTCCTGCAATCAGAAATGCACAACGGTGCCTTAACCTTTTTCGTTCAAGAAGGTATCCCGCTGACAAAGTAAAAATTGTTATAAACAGGTATATGGATAACGAAGAAATAAAGATAGAGGATATTGAAAATACTCTTTCACAAAAAGTTTACTGGAAAATTCCAAATAATTACTTTACCATAATGGAAGCAATCAATAAGGGGATAAGTATCTCGGAGGTTAATGCAAATTCGAATATTGCAAATAATTTCAGAGATTTTGCCTCAAAAGTTTCCGATGATATAATCGAACAGGCTGTAATAAAATACAGGGCTTAGGAGAGAAAATGATGTTAAATTGTATAAAAGAGAGTTTTAGTCTTACGAATAAATATATAATTATTGCAACGCCGTTAATCCTTTTTTCGTTGCTTTCAAGCTTGTATATACTGTTTTCTATTGGCGGAAGTTTGGTGAGCTTGGTTGTTGCGGGGATTTTGTTTGTACTTATGTTAGGAGCCTTCCTGTCGGGTTGGTTTTTTATGATAAAAACCTGTATAATCGAGGAAAGAGAGGATGCGAATTCTTTGATAAAAGAATTTGCAGGCGGTGTGGGAGAGTACTTTCTTCCGACCTTGGGACTTATCTTTGTTACATTTATTGTTTCTTTGCTGCTGCTTATTGTCGCATATTGGGCGGGGATGAAGTATATCGGAAATATCGGTATCTCTGCCGATGCTTTATCTAAGGCAATGGAATCCGTAAATGCGTTAAAAACTTTTTTATCATCACTTAGCGAAGAGCAATTGTTTAAACTAAATGCTTGGAATTTCTTGCTGTTCGGAACCATGGCTGTGACTTACTTTGTAATAATGCTTTATTCTCCGGTAATGTTTTTTAAAGAAAAAAATCCCTTAAAAGCGTATTTCTTTTCGTTAAAGGATTTATTCGGAAGAAAATTCTTTAAAAATCTGATGCTGTATTTATTATTATTTGTCTCGTATTTTATACTATCCGTATTTACGACAATTTTTGGCATGAATATAATAATGCATTTTCTATTTACGCTCATAAATTTCTATTATTTGGTCTATGCTGCTATTCTGGTTTTTTACTATTATTATTCAAATTTTATCAGAATCGGCGGTAATCTTGACGAAAGGGTTTAGAATAAAAAATTTATTCTAAGATAATTTTCGTATCATTTCTTGTGCTTCTTCGTTTTCGGGGAATATTGTTACGGCTTTGTCTAAATATTTCAAAGCATTATCATTATCTTTTAAACCTTCATAGCACTTTGCAATACCCATTAATATAGAAATATTATCGGGTTTTTGTGCCAGAAGATTGTTAAATATATTTAATGCCGAATTGTATTCTCCCAACTCATAGTATGTAAGAGCAAGGGTGTTTTGAGTTTCAATATCCGGGTTTTGTTCAATTGCTCTTATCAAGTAATTTTTTGCATCTTCAAATTCTTTTCTTGCGTATAAAATCCTGCCTGCACAGAATTGGATGTATTCGTGGTGCGGATTTACTTTCAGTGCCTTCATAATGTATTCTTTTGATGCATCAAGCTGGTTAAGGATTAGTTTATTAAGTGCCATAAATGTGAGGGCAAGAATATTATCAGGTTCTATATCAAGTGCTTCTCTATAATATCTTTCGGCATCCGTATTTTTTGAGATTGAATATAAAAAGTTTCCGTATTCAAATATTATTTCAAAATCATTCGGAGCCAGTTTTAATGCAGTTTCAAATTCATCTTGAGCGTAATCAAAGAGCCTTTTATTGAGATAGATTATGCCCAAGTCTTTATGAGCTTTTGCAATTTCCGGCTTCATCTTAATAACTTTTTTCAGCATTCTTTCCGCAGTATCAGTGTCACAAAGGCTTGAGGACAAAATTGCATATTGATGTATGGTTTCTGCCGTAACGTTGTTTTTCAGTAAAATGTTATCGTATATTTCTTTAGCTTTGGCAAGCTGATTTGTTTTTATATACAGGCTTGCAAGTTTTTGGGCAGGAAGTATAAATTTCTGGTTTACATATACCATGCCTTCCAGCATTGATATTGCGGTTTGTATATCTCCAAGTGCTTCATAGCAGGTAATCAGGTTGTATTTGTAATTTTCTTTTTCGGGGTGCATGACAAGCAGGGATTTGTATATATTCAATGCTTCCTGAAATTTTTCCGATTTTACAAGTGACATTGCAAGAGCAACCTTAAATCCCTCATCCTCTTCATCTAATTCGACAGCTTTTCTAAGATACGTACACGCTTCTTCATGTCTCTGTTGTATTTGAAGAGCCGAGCCAATATTATAATATGCCATTGGATTTTTAGGATTAAGTTCCAAGGCCTTTTCATAGCATTTTATTGCTTCGCTGCTTTTGCTTAAAGCCATATATGCAGTTCCGAGGCTGTTGTATATGGTGATATTATTTGGTGATTTTTCTAGAGCATTATTTAGCGGCTCAATGCTCTTGTCAAAGGCTTTCATCTTCAAATATGCGGTACCTGTTACGAAATCAAAAATATAATCGTCAGGTTCTATTGCGGCGGCTACACAAGCATATTTAACGGCTTCTTCAGGCTCGTTGAGCTTCATAAGCACCACACACAGGCTTTTGTATGCATCTGAATAGCCTTCCCTGAGTTTTATAACGGTTAAATAGGCATTTTTTGCGGATATATAATCGCCTGATTTGTCATAACAATTGGCAAGATAAAACCAGGAGGACGCATCTTCCGGCATAAATTTAACAACGGTTTCAAAGTATTTACGGGCATCGTTCCACATCTCCAGATTTACGGCAGTAAGACCCGCAAGTTTAAGAATTTCTATATTGTCGGGCTCATCGGACAATGCAGTATCTATAAGTTCTTTTGCTTTTGTAAATTCTTTTTCACCAATCAATTCGTTAATTCTGTTTATATCTGCCATTTTAAATTTGTCCTTTGTTTATTTTAGCTTCCGAAGTAATTTTTCAGACCCGAAGTTAAGTTTTTGTTCTTACAAAGTTTTTTCAACTTTGAAATTGCACGATTTTCTATTTGTCTTATTCTTTCCCTTGAAACGCCATATATGGAACCAATTTCGTCCAAAGTCTTTTTATTACCGTTATTATTCAAACCAAATCTTAAAATAAGCACGTCTCTTTCTTTTTGGCTAAGTTGTTCAAGCATGTCTTTTATATCATCAAGCATGCTCTCTTGAGAGACAAGAGAATCCGGTGCGATTGTTGATTCATCCACTATATAATCAATAATCTTGTTTGAATCATCCTTTTGCCCGGTCGGGGTGTCGATACTTATTGTAGATTGGGTGGATTTTATGATGGAAGTAAGTTTTGCGACGGAAATTCCCATCTTATCCGCGATTTCCTGCTTTACGGGAATCCTTCCGAGTTCCGTCGTTAAATCCATTGTGGCTTTTTTAATCTTATTAATTGATTCAATTAAGTGAATAGGCAATCTTATAATTCTTGCTTTATCTGCAATTGCTCTTGTAATGGATTGCTGAATCCACCAGGTTGCATAAGTTGAAAACTTGTACCCTTTTGTATAGTCAAATTTTTCCGTTGCCTTGATTAATCCCATATTTCCCTCTTGGATTAAATCAAGAAACGACAAACCGCGGCCTATATATTTTTTTGCGATACTGACAACAAGTCTCAGGTTGGCATTAATCAAAACTTTTCTTGCTATTTCGCTCTGCGTTTCGTAGATTTTCTTTGCAACTTCCAGCTCTTCTTCCGGCGAGAGGAGCGGAATCTTACCTATTTGTTGGAGATAAATTCTTACGGAATCATCCGAGTTTACGGAGTTCAAGCTTTCTTGAGTTTTAGGTTCTTCAATGGCAATAGAATCTTCGTCGTCATCCATAGACTCAATATTGTTAAAGTCAATGCCTTCATCCGAAATATCATCAGCCATTATATTTAATGTATCGCTTTTTTTAACCATCTCGTAACCCTCTTTCTTTGTATTCCGTTTTGCTCCCCTTACTTTATTTATTCTTTTATTTTTTGCTTTTACTTTTGTACCTTGTTATGCTTTTTGTTTCCTGCCCCGTTCTAACTCCCTATTTTGCTCTTATATTTACCTCCTGTTTTACCCTCTGATTTACCCCCTGTTTTACCCCTTCAAATAATATTATAGCAGCTGCATTAGAAACATTTAAAGAGTTAAAATTTGTTAACATTGGAATTTTAACGATAAAGTCAGAGAGTTTAAGCAGTGACTTTGATATACCCGCATGTTCCGCCCCCATAATCAGTGCAAAATTCATGTCCGTATAATTTATATCATAATAATTATCTTTTGCATGATGATCGGAAGCAATTACCCAGTAGTCGTTTTCTTTAAGTTTTTGGACTGCATTTACAAGACTGTTGACTTTTATGACGCTAATCCTGTTTATGGCACCAGCACTTGTTTTTTCGACGGTAGAATTAATTAAAACCCCTCTTCTTGAAGGTAAAATAATTCCCTTTATTCCGGCACAAACACAAGTTCTGATAATGGCTCCAACATTGTGCGAATCTTCTACCCCGTCTAAAATAACGATGTTTCCTCCGATATTTTTTATAAAATCATCCAAATCAACATACTTTATCGGGGAAAGTTGGGCAATAACTCCCTGGTGTCGTCCCTCCGGCTCAATTTGATTGAGCTTTCGCGGGTCGACAAATTGAAAAACAATTCCGCGTTTTGAGGCAAGTTCTTTTATCCGCTCAATTTTAGCGTCATTTCTAGAATTAGTTGCGATTAGGATTTTATTGAATTCTCTTTCAGATTCCAGAGCTTCAATTACTGCATTTTTACCGTAGATAATACTGCTTTCCGTCATTTCTTAGATACCTCAAGCATTCTCTCAATACAGTTTGCACTCAGTTGTCGGACCTCTTCATCCAATGTTATTTCGTTAACTTCGTATTCAAGAGAATATAAAATTTCTTCAAGAGTTGTCAGCTTCATGCTTTCGCATAGCATGTCGTTTTTAATAAGTATAAATTGTTTTTCAGGGTAGTCTCTTTTTAATCTGTCTGCAACCCCTTTTTCTGTAACAATTACAAATAATTTTTCGCTGCTATCTCTGACATAATCTATAATTCCGCTTGTACTTCCTACATAATCACCTAAAGCACTGACTTCGGGTTTGCATTCGGGGTGAATTAAGATTTTAGCACTCGGGTAGTCTCTGCGGGCTTTTTGGATATCTTGCACGGTAATATTGTTATGAACGGGGCAATTGCCGTCGTAGGTAATAACTTCAACTCCGTCAAGTTGTTTTTCTATCCATTTTCCGAGGTTAGCATCGGGTATAAAGAGTACCTGCGGGCAATTAAGGCTTTTAACTATTTCCAGTGCGTTAGAACTGGTACAACAAATATCGCATTCTGATTTTACTTCCGCGGTGGAGTTGATGTAGCAGACGACCGGTACTCCGGGATACGGTTTTTTAAAGTTTACGATTTGTTCGTGATTTATCATATCTGCCATGAGACACCCTGCTTTAAGGTTCGGAAGCAGAACTTTTTTCTCGGGTGATATGATTTTTGCCGTCTGAGCCATGAAATAAACTCCGGCAAAAACTATGATATCCGCGTTTGTCTCTTGAGCTTTTTTACTTAAGTACAAAGAATCTCCGACAAAGTCTGCGACCTCATCAATTTCTATGTTTTGATAACTGTGTGCAAGAATTATTGCGTTTTTCTCTTCTTTTAATTTTTTGATTTTATCTTTAATATTTTTCATCTATTTATCCTGTGTACAAAATTTAAGTTTTATTGTACAATAAAAAAAGATAGGAAGAAACAGGCATGGAATTATTTAAGAAGAGTATAGTGGTTGGTGTTTCAATAACACCTGAGATAGGACTTGAAGTCGCACAGATCGATTTCGATTCAAGGATGGTCTTAAAATATGGAGTGAGGCCTCTTGAGTATGATACTAACAGAAGAGAAATCGCTGATTTAGATATATTTAAAGAAACCTTGCAGGATTTGTTTTTGGAATTAGAAATTCCTAAAAATGCTGAAATTATACTTAATATACCGTCTGTTGTTTTTAAAATAAACGATTATCCGGCAGCATTAGATGAATCACAGATAGTCAATGCTATAGAAGAGGACTTGGCGGATTACTATTTGTTTAAGAATTCTGAACCCTGTATCAGTGCAACACAAATGCCCAATTCTTCTATTCAGTTTAATAAAATAGCTTATACGGCTGCTCAGAAGACGATGCTTCTTGAGATTGCCATGATAATAAAAGAGCTTGGTTGTAAATTGAGTGTAATAGATACTTCTGTTAACTCTGTATTGAATGCTCTGATGTATAAGGAAAGAGTAAGCATAGAGCCTGATACGACTTGGGTTTTGATGATTGTGGAAAGTTTCTGCTGTAGAATTCTTCTTATGTCCGGCAAAAACTATGTTGATGCATTTGAGGAAAGAATCAGCATAGGGGCTGTTTTGGGTGATGATGAAAACTATGCAACAGTGGTCAGTGCAGTCTCTCCTATATTAAAAAATCTTCCGTCCAAGTATTTGTGTGTTATTTCTAAAACTAATGTTATTAGTGCCGAGATTCTTGCAGATAAGCTTAGCTATTCTGCTCAAATCATTCATCAGGAGGCAAACAGCTATTCGAGAGAGGCTTTTATTGATTTAGCACCGAATATTGACCAAAGCCTGGCTCCTGTCGTTTCCTTAGACATTATTGGAGCTGCTATATATAAAGATTTTGAACAGAATTCAAATGCTCATTTTAATTTGTTTAATAAATATTTAGGTGATATTTATTTGATGGAGCAACCGCCTGAAATTTATTTAGCGGGAAGGCGAATTGTTTTATCAACAGAAAATCTTATCAAATTGTTTATTCTTGTCGCTATAATAATTATAGTTCCTTCGCTTGTTGCTTTTGGAATTTTATTTAATGCAATAAAAAATCAAACAGGAGAGAAACAAAAGTTGGAAAATGAGATAAGTCAAATTACTAAATTTTTGAAGGATAATGAGGATATCTCTTCCGATTTGTTTGATGAAGGCGATGAAATTCGTGTAGGATTAGGGCACAACAAGAATATTTATTCTTATTATACTATTGTGGGGACCGAAATACCTCAAAAATTGTGGCTTACTCATATGAAATTATCAGATAAGGTTACGATAGAAGGGCAGGCTGACAATCTTGAAAGCGTGTACTCCTTCTTTAGGAATATAAAAGATTATAATCCCGAATCGGATGTAAAATTACAAAAACTCGGACTCGCAGCTTCTTCTGCTTCTCAGCTTCCTGTTGATAATGAGCAGGCTGAGGGAGAAGCATTTGATACTGATTCATTACTAACCTCATTGAATGCTGATTTTTATGAGTTTAGGATTTCTAATGAACCGGAAGTTTCAAAAGAAGATTTAGATAAAAAGAAAAATAATGCCGGCGGAGCGGACGGTAATTTGCCGGAGTTAGTGCCGATTGATAAAAATTAAAGGATTAAAGGATGGATAAATACAGACGATATTATGGTGTGATGATATTTGGTGCGGCAGTAATTATATTGTTATTTGGCATGTTTAAACTGATAGCACCAAAAGTTACAGAAATGAATGATTTAAAAGCCGATATCGAAAAGAAACAAAAAGAACTGAGTTCTCAACGTAATAAATTGCAAATTGTTCAGAAGAAAATTAAAAAAATTAAGGACTCTATAATAACATCTCAGAAGAAGATTTATTCCCCTTTAGAGGCTGATTTGGGTAATGAGACATTATTTTTTACTTTATATAATGATATAGTTGAAATGCTTCATTCCAACTCAATTAAAATTAAGTCGATAAGCTATGTTTACAATCCTGAGACGGATGCTTTCGTAAAGTTTGGTAAAGATATATATTTTGTATGTGATGTTAATATGGAATTAGTTTCAAATTACGTTAATTTGGGTAAACTAATACAAGATATTTATCAATATCCGTATTATATCAAGATTAATGAGTTGGATGTAAAACCATATCAAAAAGATAAGAGAATATTACTGTCTACCTTAAGCCTCAGACTTTATGCACACACGGCACCTGAGGAAGAGGATACTACTACAACTCAATCTGCGGCTCCGCTCAAAGGTGCAGAAACAAGTTTGCCTCAATAGTACTTGAAAAAAAAGTTTGTTTAAGTTAAGATTATTTTGCTTTGAAAAGTTAATATATGCGGAAGTAGCTCAGTTGCCCGAGCGAGGCGGGTGAGATGCAGAAGCATTCGGGTGATGTTGGTACAAGCCGAGCGTATCTAAGATATATACTCTACCAACTGAGCCGAAATAATTTGAAAAGTTAATATGTGCGGAAGTAGCTCAGTTGCCCGAGCGAGGCGGGTGAGGTGCAGAAGCATTCGGGTGATGTTGGTACAAGCCGAGCGTATCTAAGATATATACTCTACCAACTGAGCCG
>CALUTM010000034.1 GCA_944323705.1 Candidatus Gastranaerophilales bacterium | reverse complement strand
GTCTCTTCTATATCCTCTTTGGAAACAATACATATATTTACTCATTTTTCAGCTTATTATACAAAATTATCTTGGACTACAGTGCATTTACCCCCGCTACGCATTTACCCCCTCCGCATGGGGTGAAATTGGGGGCGGAAATACATGCCCAAATTAGTTATAAATAGAATTAATAAATTTGTAAATAACAGTTAATTGTTCTGTAGGCATTGTATCAACAGAAGCCTTTATAAAATTTTTTAAATCAGTTTTGTCCAGAGCTAAATGTTCAAAAGAATATAACTGTGCCAAAGTAACATCTAATGCTTTTGCAAGTGGAATAATATTTCTTGCAGGAAAGGTTTCACCACGCTCAATGCGTCTGAAATTCCTAATATCAATATTCATCTTATCAGCAACTTGCTGTTGAGTTAAGCCTCTTGATTTTCTTAACTCTTCAACTCTTTTACCCAGTAATATTTTTAACTCTGTATTATCCACATTATAAAGCATATAATTATTTTTTTACATTTTTAAGGGTAATAAGTTGTAATACGGATTGACAATTGCCAATTAATATCCTATAATTATTCCAATAAAAGGCTTACTATGAACAAGATTATTAATTCCAAGAGAGAAAGAACTGTTCGCTCTGCCGAAACAGAAAGTACGGCAGAAAAATTGGACAGAATTTTGAGAGTAGATGATAGTATCTACTCTCAACTTTGCTTTTTGGAAACAACCGCAAATGCTCTCAGACATTATCTGTGTGATGAAGATTTTGAAAAAGATGAAAACTATGAAGAAGATTTGGCAAACATGGCGATGAATATTGCTGAGAATGTCAGTGAAATCCGTAATAAAATCAAAACGGTTATTCTTTCATAAACTTTGGATTTTTTAGTATTTTTATTTTCCTCTTGACGTTTTTATTAAAAAGTGTATAATAAAAATTCCAAGGAGAATATGTGTAAATGAATTTTTTTAACATTTCTGCTTTCAAAAGCCAACAACAAGCATTGATTAAGAAAAATTTATCTGAGATTTATACTCACGAGCGTGCCCACAAAGCTGCGGGCGGTTCGTTAACGGGTCCGATAGTTATTGACTGGAAAAACGGGATTCCGATTGGCGGTCATGTTGCAATCAAGATGCCAAAACTTAACCCGAAAAATCCGCAAAAGACGATTGACAATGCCCAAACCGTAATCAATTCGGCAATGGCACCTTCAGACCCGTCTGCACAGGACTACAGAGTTGCGGCTCAGGCAAAAACAATAAAAAATCAAGCTCAAAGAATGCAAAATAACAAGAGGGTAGACTATTATGCTTAAAAACTTTTTTATTTTTATATATAATCTGTTAAATCCTAAATATTGTTATATTCCGATAGAAAAAGATATCGTCGGCAGGTAAATTCCGGCAGTGCTTACGATAAGGTCGTTATCGGTCTTTGGTTGACGATTTTAGGGCTTTGCTTCTCAAATCTCTGTGGAAAGTTATTGCGAAACGGTGGGCTTCATCACGTATTCGCTGAATTAAATACAGAGCATTTGAGTTCCGCGGAAGTAAAATGGACTCGGATTGGTTGGGGAGAAAAACCTCCTCCTCTCTCTTTGCCAGAGAGACAAAATCAATTCCGTCTTTCCCTGTTTTTATTCCCATTTCCTCGACAATCTGCATAACGCTTGATAACTGACCTTTGCCGCCATCGATTATTATTAAATCGGGTTTTTCCCAGTTTTTCTGTCCTAAACGGGCGAGCCTTCTGGATAAAACTTCTTTCATTGACAAAAAGTCGTCCGGCTTACCTTCTGTTGTTTTAATTTTAAATTTTCTGTAAGCGGACTTTTTCGGGAGTCCGTTTTGAAATACAACCATGGACGCGACCGTATTTGTACCCTGAATATGCGATATATCGTAACATTCAATTCTGTTGGGAAAGTTCGTAAGGTGCAGTTTTTCCGCAAGATAAGAACCGACTTCGTTAAAATCGTCTCTTATTTGTGCCATTTTCTTAAGCCGTGCATTTTCTAACAAATTTGTTGCATTTTTTAGTGCAAGTTCGTACAATTCGCCGTACTTACCCCGTCCGCGTCCGTAATTTATCGTAATTTTTTTCCCGGAAATTATTTTGAGCCAATCCTGATAGAGTTCTTTTTCTCCAATTTCTTCCAAATCACGTGAAACAATCTTATCAGGATATTCAAGCTTTAAGTTTGTATAATATTCCCGGAAAAATGTTTCAAAATACTCTGTTTTATCAACATTATCGACAAAATACGTAAAGTCTTTTTTATCGATAAGCCTGCCTTCTCTAATCATCATAATAACAATTGCTAAAATGCCGTCCTCATAAAGCAGTGCAATAATATCTTCGTTGAGTTTGGTATTTTCATAAACAACTTTTTGCCGCTCCAGTGTTTTTTGTAAATCCAAATAACTGTCACGCATTTTAGCGGCTTTTTCAAACTGTTCCGCTTCTGAATATTTTTGCATTTGGGCTTGGATTTGTTTAAGAAGTTCGCTCTGTTTACCGCTTAGAAATAATTCCACCTGATGAATAAGTTTCTGGTACTCTTCGGGAGTAACTTTTCCCTGACAGGGTGCCAAGCATTTGCCTATATGGTAATAAAGGCAAGGGCGGTTAGAAAACTTCGGCGTTTTACATTGTTTTAGCGGAAAAAGTTTTTTGAGAAAATCAAGCGTCGAATACATCGCACCGACATCGGTATAAGGACCGTAAAATCTCCCCTTATCAGGATTCAAATTCTTCTTCCTTACAACTTGAATTCTCGGGAAATCCTCATCCGTTATTAAGAAATACGGATATTTTTTGTCATCTTTCAGGAGTATGTTGTATCTTGGCTTGTGTTTCTTAATTAAATGAGATTCAAGAATAAGAGCTTCAACTTCCGAGTCGGTAATAATATATTCCAATTTTTCGATTTGTGATACCAGAACGTTGGTTTTAACGCTTTCATGCTGTTTGTGGAAATAGCTGTAAACTCGTCTTTTCAGATTTTTTGCTTTACCGACATAAATAATTTCGCCGTCTTTGTCATAATACAAATAACATCCGGGCTGAGCGGGAACAAGTTTTATACTCTCCAATAAAGTTTTGTTCATAATTTATATTATATAACATTTTTCGGTTATGCAAAAAATTGCTTCAAATATTGCCCTGTATACGATTTCTTATTCTCCGCAACTTCTCTCGGGGTTCCGCAAGCAACGACTTCACCGCCTGCATTTCCTCCCTCGGGACCCAAATCAATGATATAGTCGGCAACCTTTATTAAATCAAGGTTATGCTCAATAATCAAAATAGTATTTCCGTTATCTGCAAGCTGCTGGATAATTTTTATTAACTTATCCAAATCATGCCAATGAAGTCCGACGGACGGTTCATCCAAAAGATAAAGGGTTTTACCCGTCGCACGTTTATTAAGTTCGGAAGCCAATTTTATCCTTTGAGCCTCTCCGCCGGAGAGAGTAGTCGCACTCTGACCGAGTTTAATGTAATCAAGTCCGACATCATTAAGCGTCTTCAACTTGTTTGCAATCTGCGGAATGTTCTCAAAAAATTCGTAAGCCTCTTTTACACTCATATCCAAAACGTCAGATATTGTCTTACCCTTGTACTTTACTTCAAGAGTTTCGTTATTATAGCGTTTTCCCTTACAAACATCACATTTTACGTATACGTCGGATAAAAAGTTCATCTCAATTTTCAGAACTCCGTCTCCCGCACAGGCTTCGCACCTTCCTCCTTTAACATTAAAGCTGAAACGTCCGGGTTTATATCCACGCATTTTTGCTTCATTCGTTTTTGCATACAGTTCCCTTATCGGTGTAAAAACGTCCGTATAAGTAGCAGGATTTGAGCGTGGAGTTCTTCCTATCGGAGATTGATCAATATCGATAATCTTATCTATGTGTTCAAACCCCAAAATCTCCTCCACTCCCTGAGGTTTCGGGCGGTTTTTACGAAGCTTGTGTACTGCATATTCATAAATAAGGTCCTGCATAAGTGTTGATTTACCCGAACCCGAAACGCCCGTTAAGACAACAATTTTACCCAACGGAATATCAATATCAATATTTTTCAGATTATTCTTAAATGCATTTCTGACTTGCAGGAAATGCCCGTTTCCGGGTCTTATTCTCTCGGGAATCGGAATAAAATACTCGCCGCTCAAATACTTACCGGTTATTGACTCTTCCGACTCAATAATATCTTCTACACTTCCCTGAGCAATAATGTCTCCGCCGTTCACACCCGCTTTAGGTCCGATATCTACTATATAATCCGCATTTCTTATTGTTTCTTCGTCATGTTCAACCACAATAAGAGAATTACCCATATTCCTGAGTTTCAGAAGAGTTTTGATTAACCTGTCATTGTCCCTCTGGTGCAAGCCGATTGAAGGTTCGTCCAATACATACAGAACACCTGACAAGCCGCTTCCGATTTGGGTAGCAAGACGTATTCTCTGAGCCTCACCGCCCGAAAGTGTTCCCGAGGTGCGTGCAAGGTTAAGATAATTCAAGCCTACATCGCACAAAAATTTCAACCTTGCACGCACCTCATCAAGGATTTGTTTTCCTATTTTCATCTGAAAGTCGGACAATGTTAAGTACAAATCCGTGACAAATACGTATGCCTTATCAACAGGCATGAGAAAAAATTCATAAATATTTTTTTCGTTAATTCTTACCGCAAGCGGAAACGGCTTAAGTCTTGCACCGCCGCACTTCTCGCAGGGGGTTGTAACCATGTATTTTTCGATTTCGGCTTTCCAGTATTCACTATCAATATTGTAATGTTTCATTAAAAAAGGTATTACACCGATAAATTTTTGCATGGTAGTGCGGTACCTGTGTCCGCCAAACTCTTTAATCCTCATCGGAATTCTCTCTTCCGAACCGTAAAGTATTATATTCTGATGTTCAATCGGCAAATCCTTGAACGGAATGTCGAAATCAATATCATAAGCACTTTTTACTGCGGATAAAACATCATCATAATATGAAGTTGAGGATTTACTCCAAGGATAAATCGCACCTTCGTTAATACTTTTTGACCTGTCGGGAATAACCAAATCCGCATCAATCTTGAAATCAACTCCTAACCCTCCGCACTTGTCACAAGCACCGTATGGAGCATTGAATGAAAATATTCGGGGGGTTAATTCTTCAAAGCTCAAGTTGCAATCAGGGCAGGCAAGTTTTTCGCTGTACACGATTTCTTCACTTTCCGGCTTTTCACCCGCATTTCCGTCCTCGTCCGATACACGTTTACCCCCGCCTACAACATCAATATTTGTAACCCCGTCTGCTTTTTTGAGTGCAATCTGAACGCTGTCGGCAATTCTTGAACGTGCCTCGGGCTTTACTACAACACGGTCTATTACGACCGATATTGTATGAGCCTTTGTTTTAGCAAGTTTTATTTCATCCTCATCAAGATTATAAATCTCACCGTCCGCTTTTACTCTCACAAAACCTTCTTGCCGCAATTCTTCAAACAAAGATTGAAATTCGCCCTTCTTTCCCTTTACTACGGGTGCCAAAATTTGAATTTTTGTTCCTACGGGAAGCTTTAAAATACTTGATACAATTTCATCTATGGTTTGGGGCTTAATAGGTTTTCCGCATTTAGGGCAGTACGGAGTCCCGACTCTTGCGTACAGGAGTCTCAAATAGTCATATATTTCCGTTACCGTACCTACGGTAGAGCGGGGATTGTTGCTCGTAGATTTCTGGTCTATTGATATTGCGGGAGTAAGCCCGTCAATATAATCTACATCAGGCTTATCCATCTGTCCGAGAAACTGGCGTGCGTACGTTGAAAGGCTTTCAATATACCTTCTCTGCCCTTCCGCAAAAATAGTATCAAAAGCAAGTGAACTTTTTCCCGAGCCCGAAACTCCGGTGAAAACTACCAGTTCATTTTTGGGAATCTCTAATGATACATTTTTGAGGTTATGTTCTCTCGCACCCTTAATCGTAATTTTGTCTGACATACCAAGATTATACATCAAGATTTTTTTATAGACCACATGTTTAAAGAGCGTTGTACTTATTCAAAAGTGTGTTGCGTCGTTTTGACGTAGCACATAATACCCATATTAACCACATGGTCTATTTATGAGAATAAATTTTAACCCTTCGATTGATGTTGCTTGATGGAATATATATTACACTTTTATTGGGAAGGAATGGCTTCTCAAAAGATTGTAGATAAAAGACTTGGGTAAGTAAAAATTAAGAGGAAGGTGAACGTAAGATGAATCTTACGAGCTTGGACATAACGTTACAGCGTATAAACATGATTGAAAATCAGTTTCAATCACTAATGTCCTACGGAATGAAACCCGATGCGGATTTTCAAAAGATTCTTGATTCTTCTATCTCTCAAAAATCAGGTTCTAACGAGACTTCACGCAGTGAAATCAATGAGTTAATAGAAAAATATGCAGACAAAAACGGTCTTGATTCCGATTTTGTTAAAGCCGTAATAAAACAAGAATCGGGCTTTAACCCTAATGCTACATCAAAATGCGGAGCAATGGGACTAATGCAGCTTATGCCTTCGACAGCTCAAGGACTGGGTGTCACCGATGCATACGATGCGGAACAGAATATTATGGGCGGAACAAAGTATTTAAAAGGTTTGATGGACAGGTTTGACAACAACAAATCACTTGCTCTTGCCGCATACAATGCAGGACCAAATGCGGTTAAGAAATACGGCGGCATTCCACCTTATATGGAAACCCAAAACTATGTCAAAAATGTTTTAAGCAGCTATGACAAAATGAAAGTCGCGGGGGTAAATGCAGGGGTAAATTCTGGGGTAAATTCTGGGGTAAATGCAGGGGTAAATTCTGGAGCAAACGGAGGTAAAAACTAATGATTGTAAGAAGTTTTGAATCAGCCGCAAACGGGATGCTTGCTCTTATGGATATGAATGATAACACTGCAAATAACCTTGCAAATGTGAATACGGTAGGTTACAAAAAGGGTTGTCTCCGTTTCAAAGATGTTATGGAATCTGCGGTATATTCTCAGGAAGGCTCCGTTATAAGAAATAATTCAAGCAGATACCTGGGTGATATAAGCTGCGGAAGTCAGAGTATGCAATATACACACGATTTTTCGCAGGGAGCACTGAGCAAAACAAGCAATCCTTATGACGTTGCCATTGAAGGAGACGGCTTCTTTAAGATACAGGATGCAGACGGAAATATTTCTTATACAAGAAACGGTTCTTTTCTGGTTGATAGAGGATATTGGCTAAAGACAAAACAGGGAGAATATGTTCTTGACGTCAATAACAGACGTATAAGAATGCTTCCTTACGATATGGAAGATGAAACCGCATTTAGAGACAGAAAAGATATCGTTATTGCGGAAAACGGAAATATTGAAATTAACTCGTATAATCAAAAAATTCCTCTCCAAACCATAGGTGTTTGGGATTTCTCCGACAAAGATGACTTGTTTGAAATCGGGGATGCCAAATTCGTACCGAGAGACAGAGTTAACAATCCGGAGCTACGCTCGGAAAAATATACTATCCAGCAGGGAATGCTTGAGCTCTCAAATTCAAATGTTATCAGAGAGATGATTAACACAATCAATACTTCAAGGAATTACGAGAGTTTAACAAGAGTCGTAAGCACAAACAGTGATATGCTATCGACCGCAGTTTCCGTGGGCAGATTAAGGACGTAATGACTAGTGACTAGTGATTAAAAAATCGTGAATAGCGGTTTTAAAAAATAATATAGGTAAACAAGGTATAATTAATAAAATTCTTTAACCATTATTCACCACTTACAAAAACAGCAAACTAAAAAAGGAACAACAAACATGTTAAGAGCACTAACAACAGCAGCAACAGGTATGATAGCACAGCAAAACTATCTCGACGTAATTGCAAACAACGTGGCAAACGTTAATACCACAGCATTTAAACAATCCCGAATAGAATTTCAGGACTTATTATCACAAGCGGTAAGAACTCCCGGTGCGTTAATGAATCAGGGAACTTATCAGCCCGTAGGTATTGAAATCGGACTTGGTGTTAAAACAGCAGCTACTACACGTGTATTTACACAGGGTGTTGCAATTTCCACGGGACGGCAATTGGATATCGAAATTGAAGGTGAAGGCTTCTTACAAGTTATGAAAGAGGACGGTTCACTTGCATATACACGTGACGGCTGTCTTCAGGTAGATTCACTCGGGCAGTTATGTACCAATGACGGGCTTTTAATTCAGCCTTCCGTATCAATTCCGCGTGATGCTACGGAAATTACAATCACTCAGGACGGTAATATTTCCGTAACACTTCCCGGTCAGACGCAGCAATCAATTGTAGGTTCGCTGCAACTCGTTAAGTTCCAAAACCCGTCGGGTTTATTATCAATCGGACACAATCTCTATAAAGAAACACAAGCTTCCGGCAACCCTGTTCAGGACACACCCGGACAAAACGGTCTGGGCTTGATTCAACAGGGAATGCTTGAAGGTTCTAACGTTCAGATTGTAGATGAACTTGTAGGCTTAATCAAAGCTGAAAGGGCGTTCGAATCTAATTCAAAAATAATTAACTCTTCAAGCAACATTCTTCAGTTGACAAATAATATGTCTTAGGGAGTGACTAGGTGAATAAGTGACTGAGTGACTAAGAAGTTAAAGGAACCAATGAAAAAACTAATAGCAACATCTTTAATATTAATAACGGGAGCATTAAGCGTCAATGCACAAATGCTTTCTTCTTCTGATGTTAAAGCTTCTGTTGCAAAAATTCTTGAAACAAACTACCGCAAAATGACAAACGGGGATGTTGAAGTGAAAGTTTCCGCAACTCCGTTCTCGGAATTACAACTTCCCGACGGTAAAGTTTCTTACAAAATCACATCAGGAGCGGATAAAGTCGTACCAAGGGATATCAAAAGAGTTGATGTTTACGTAAATAATGCATTTGTAAAATCACTTAATCTTCCCGTACAAACCGTTATCTATAAAGATGTTCTCGTGGCAAATGATTTTATTAACAGAGATCAGGCACTGACAAATGAAACCGTAAGTGTTAAGAAAATGGATGTTTCAATGAAAATGGACTATGTTTTGGGTGAAAGAGCATTATCCAAAGAAATGAGTGCAAAAAAAGCATTTCAAAAAGGGGAGGTAATCGACAAACGCTTTGTAAAAATGCGTCCCGATGTACAAAGAAACGGAGAAGTCAGAGTGTTTTTTGTCTCAAACGGGGCTGTCATGGTCTCCGTTGACGGAACAGCGATGTCAGACGGAATGTATGGGGATTACATAGACGTAGAAAACAAAAACTACAAAAAAGTCTATAACGGTAAGGTTATAGGGGAGAATAAGGTATTGGTCAATATTTAAAGACCGAGGTTACAGGTAACGGAATAATCCGTCTACCGACAAAAGGGAAAAGAGAAATGAAAAAAATTTTTGCAACAGTTTTAACAATATTAATGTTAACGAGCATACTTCCGGTTCAAGCAATTAACGCCAAGGTGCGAATTATGGATTTGACTCATATAAAAGGCGTTCGTGAGAACCAGCTTGTCGGATACGGTGTGGTTGTAGGTTTACCCGGAACCGGTGACAACTCTCGTTCAACTCAGATTACCAACCAGATGCTTTTAAGAAACTTAGGTACAGTAATCGAGCAGGAAAACTACATCCAAAAAGGTGCATCGGCAGCGGTTATCGTAACTGCAACAGTTCCTCCTTTTGCAAAAAACGGTGACAAAATCGACGTAACCGTATCGGCAATGGCAGACTGTAAGAGTTTAGAAGGCGGCGTTCTCGTTCAAACTATCTTAAAAGCTCCAAACGGCGAAGCTGTTGCGGTCGCTCAAGGACCTTTGTCAGTCGGCGGTATTAACAAAATTGCAGGCGGTTCTTCTGCAAGAACGGCAATTACAACTACCGGGCGAATCCCCGGCGGTGCCATAATCGAACGTGATATCTACACAGAAATCGGTGATGAAAATTCGGTAACACTCTCTCTGGATCGTTCGGACTATACACTTGTTTCACGAATTGCAAAGACCGTATCTCAAGTTGCACCTGCACAGGCAATTGACGGAAGCTCCGTAAGGGTGGAAATTCCCGCAAAATTTATGAATGACAGGGTTACATTTATATCAATAATTGAAAATCTTGAAGTTGCTCCGACCATGGAGCCTGCTAAAGTAGTAGTAAATGAACGTACCGGGACAGTTGTCATCGGTGCTGACGTAAAACTGCTTCCTGCGGCGGTTGCACACGGAAATATAACCGTTACGGTGGCGACTACAAATGACGTTTCGCAGCCAAACGGGTTCTCAAACGGAGCCACGGTCGGCTTTGAAAATGCTGACATAGAAATTAACAAAACACCGGGCAGCCTCATTACAATGCCTGCCAACAGCAATCTTAACGACCTTGTACAAGCCCTGAATGCAATTGGTGTCGCACCTATTGATTTAATCTCAATATTGCAGGCACTCAAAAAATCAGGAAGCTTACAGGCAGATTTGGTGATTATATAGGGAAAGTGACTAGGTGAATAAGTGACTGAGTGACTAAGAAGTTAATGGAATGATATAAAGATAAAATATGTATAATTGAAAGGCAATAACAAGAAGCAAAATAAAAAATATTTATAACCACTTATTCACTTATTCACCTAGTCACTCAGTCACTCCCAAAAAGAAAGGACCAAAATGGATTTTTCAACACCTACAATAGATTTAATAAAAAGCGGACTACAGAATGCACAAACAGTGAATTCTGATCAGGTGCTCTATAACAGAATAAAAGAATCGGGAGATTCAAAAGAACAATTGAGAAAGGCTGCCGTTGAATTTGAAAGTATTTTTATTACAAAGATGCTTTCAGAAATGGATAAAACCGTTGACAGAGAAAACGGGCTTTTCGGCAAAGAAACCCAGTACGTTGATACTTTTAAATCAATCGTTTATCAACAAATGGGACGTGATATCGCAAATAATCCGAGAACAAGTTTCGGATTTGCGGATCAAATCTACAGGCAAATGGAAAGGTATGTTGGGGAGTGACTAAGTGAATAAGTGACGGAGTGACTAAGAAGTTAATGGAATATAAAAAATATAAAGATGAGCATGTATAATCAAAAGACAATAACAAGAAGCAAAATAAAGAACATTTATAACCACTTATTCACTTAGTCACCTAGTCACTCAATCACCTCCCAAAAGAAAGGACCAAAATGTTACCAAGAATAGAAACCAATTCGGTACAACAATTCAGTGCACTAAATGCATTTAAATCAAATCAGAATGTATCAAAGAGCGATACTGAACAGGCAGAAGTTTCCAAGGGAATTAATACAACTTCGGCAAAGACACTTCTTGACAGAATTGATGTTAATGAAGTAAGAGAATGTGCCAAGACGGTAGGAGAATTCAATATTTCGGATGATGATATTAAATACGGATTATTGTATGGTAGAAGTGTAATAGCGGAGTTTCTCTGCTAGACGGGTGAGGAAACGGAAATACAGTAAGCGGCGGCTCAAGGTTTTAAAGCCAATAGAGGTGAACAAGATTCGATTAAAGAAGTTTATAACCGCTGCTCACCGCTGACAAACATATAAAACGAGGTAAGTTATGAAAAAAGTACTAACAGTATTAGCAATATTAGTAATTTCAACAACCATGAGCGTTCAGGCTGAATCTTTATTCACTCTGGGAGCATCACAGCATTATGCAGGTACTCCGCGTTCATTGTTTGGAGGGGTTCAGGCTCATCAAATCGGAGATTTGCTTTCAATAATTATGGAAGAAAATATTACGGTAAGCGACAACCTGACCTATTCTTCCGAAAAATCTTCAAATACTGTTGATACTTTTACCTCCTTCCTGCGTGATTGGTTTGGTTTGTCTTTCTTAAAAGATACCAACGGTTTTGGAGGGTCTAATGAAGTGTCTAACTCTGCAGCGGGCGGACGTAACTTAAGCTTTGGAGACAGAATTGCAGTACAGGTTGTTCAGCAGCTTCCTAACGGAAACCTTGCGGTACAAGGAAAGAAAACACTCGTTAACGGTAATGAAAGAATGGATTTTATAGTTACAGGTGTAGTTGATCCGAGATGGCTTAATGTAGACGGAGAGATTTATTCCTATAATGTTTCTAATCTGCAATTTGCTCTCTCAGGCAGAGGAACAATCTCCAGAAATCAAAATGAAGGTATATTTAACAGATTTATTAAGTATCTGTTCTAGTAATACTAACGGCAATTAATGAAAACTGAACAGGTGAAAACGAGCGTGAAAACGACAAAAACAAAATAATCACTGCTCACTAGTAAAAAGGAAAATTATGGACAAAAAATTATTTCAAAACCTGCTTGATACACTGGATAAAGAAATTCAGGCTTATTCAAAACTCAAAGAATTTTTTGAAGAAAAAAAAGAAGTTCTGAAAAATTCCAAGCCGGATGACCTAGGAGTCCTTGATAATCAAATTTTGGCACTCAACAATCAAATAATGACGCTCAATGATTCAAGAAAAAATATAGCGGAACAACTCCTCGACAGAGAGGCTAACATGTCGCAGTTTATTGAGCTTGCCGAGAAGGAAGCACCCGAATATGTTAACGCTTTGCGGGAGAGAAAAGTAAAGATTTGTAACATTATTCCCGAATTGACGTTATTAAATAATCAAAATGTGGAACTGTTAAAACATGGCATTATAATTTCTAACAAGATGTTGGAAACAATTATAAATGCTTTTGCTCCTCAAGGATGTAATTATAACGGAGCAGGAAAAACAGATACGCATGATGTCGACATGTGGACCATAAATGAAGAAATTTAGGTGCAAAACCTAAACTTATGGAACTGCAAAATTTAAAAATGAGGTAAAACATGGTTAGCTTATTATCATCACTGAACATGACTGCAAACACGCTTTCCGTAAACGAGAAGGCAATCAGCGTTGTTTCCCACAACGTTGCCAATATGAACACGGAAGGATACCACAAACAACGTGTTAACCTTGTCACAAGAAATATCGCGGGAGCAATCGGAAATAACGTAGATAATCAGCTTCGTGCAAACGGCGGGGTAAAGATTGCAAATGTATTACGATATAATGACGAATACCTCAATAATTATTACAGAATACAACTGTCAGAACAGAGCAAGCTTAATGCCCAACTTGACGGTTTAGGTGATTTATCGGAAATTCTTGATGACCTGGAAGGAACAGGCATTGATTCTCAGCTTTCAGCATTTTATGAAGCATTAGATAACCTTAACCAATATCCTGCAAGCTCAACTGCAAGAATTAACTTTATAGAAACTGCAAAAACTCTTACAGCGACAATGAACGGAAAATACCAACAGCTTCAGGAAAATACCTCCAAAGCACTTGGCGACGGAGAAAGCGATGAGAGTCTTAAAAATTCAAAAATTTATATGCAGTATTCCGAACTCAATAATAAACTGGAAGAACTTGCAAGTGTTAATAAAGCCCTCATAACAACACAAACAGGTACACTGGAAGCAAATAACCTGCTTGATAAACGTGATTTAATTCTTAATGACATCGCCAAATTTACTGATATAACGGTGGAAGAAAAGCACAACGGCTCGGTAAATGTCTATATCGGCGATACAGCGGTTGTTCAGGGTGCCAAAGTAACGGGTGAACTTCAGATTCAAACCGCAAAATCGTATTGTGAATCTCAAGACCCGCCGATAGCTTATCCCGATGACTGGGACGGCGAAAATGCAGTTATAAGCTTGGTCAATCCCGAAACAGGTGCTATAGTTAATAAAAACGCAAACTCCGTAATTACTTCCGGCACATTGGGTGGTCTGCTACACTTTGCAACAGATAACGGTGACGGCGAAAACGGAATTAATGCAGGTACTGTTATGCAAGGTCTTGATAAACTTGCACAAGCTCTTGCGGATGTATTTAATGAATTGAACACAAGAGAGGGTGCATTCTGTATAAATCCTGATGATACAGGAAAACTTCAGGCTACAACGGATGACAACCTGATATTTGTTGGTGCGGACGGAACAGGGCAAGGGATTACCGCTGGGAATATACAGATTAACCCGGATTTGTTAACAGAAGACGGTTGTTGGAAAATTTCCTGTGCATACTTTGAGGACTTGGCGAATTTCGATGAAAATGCGGTAGGTAATGCCTTGAATGTCGAAGATATGCTTGGTACAAGAAATGAAAAACTGACTGCACTTGACGGTATGTCACTTGAGGACTTCTACACAGGTCTTGTCGGAAAAGTTGCGGCAGCAGGAAGCAATCTTGAATCCCTTGCGGATACTCAAGATCAAGTGGTCGAATCTATCGAAAGTAAAATCAAAGACAGTACAGGAGTTGACTTGAACGAAGAATTGGTGGATCTTGTAAAATACCAAACCGCTTATTCTGCGGCAGCACAGGTCTTTAATACATGTAACAATTGTCTTGACGTACTAATGAACCTTGGAGGTTAGAGTTATGGTAGATAGAATTTCAACAAGCGGAAAATATGCCCAACTGGTTGCTGATATGCAAAAGCAGCTGAGTAACTATAACAGACTTACACAACAACTTGCCTCCGGGAATAAGGTAATCAATATTACGGATGACCCGATTGCTGCGGTTAATATACTTAACACAAACAGACAGCTCGGACAAATTGACACGTTTGCCACTAATGTAGAAATTGCAATGTCTGAGTTGAGTACACTCGATGACTTAATGGACTTGGCAACAGGATACCTGTCACAAGCCTGGGATAAAGCAGTCCAAGCCAATAACCAAACCTACAGCAACACTTCACTTGAAGCATTAAAAGTTGAAATCGATGAAATTACCAAAACAATGGTAGACTTGGCTAATACGGAATATGATAATAACTATATATTCAGCGGTGCCAATACAAAAACAATACCTTACACAATTGCAGAAAACGGAGATATCATATATAACGGAACACCTTATGATAACCCCGATTACATAAGACAAACGGAAGTCTCTGACGGTGTTTTTGAAGTAATTAACACTACCGGAGATAAGGTCTTTGGTTATTATAAAGCTCAAGGACAAGATGCTGACGGTAATAACCTTTTTACTGATACAGACGGAAATACCGTAGTAGAAAAAATTGCCGATGACGGTACAATAACTTACGAATACGAAGATGGAACTCTATACCAGGGCGATACTGCCGATTTAACCGCCAAAGAAGATTATGCGGGGGTTATGGGTGCCCTCAAAAAGTTAAGTAATTCCATTCAGAAAGTACTTGACGGAAACACAGAAGAAGGGTACGCAGAAATGAACGCCACCTTAGACTTGTTCTCTGACTCGTTAAATACCATAACAACCGAACAGACAAAGTTCGGTGGAGTTTACAACCGTTTGGAGATGACAAGCTCTACATTGGAAACAAATAATCTTAACCTGACTTCGTATCTTTCAGAAATACAGGATATTGACCTTACCACCGCCATAACCGAATGGATGCAGGCACAGTATGCATATCAGGCAAGCCTTCAAGTAACATCGGCATCTATGGGAATGAGCCTTTTAAACTATTTATAATATCTAAAATAATCTTGCACTCCTCACGGATGAAGAGTGCAAGTAAAATAAAACAATCTACAATTTTAATATACTTACCATTTTTAAGGACATCTTTTGTCCTTTTTTCTTTTTATTGGGAAGCATTATCCAAAAGTTGATTTATTCCGTCATATATCTTCTGAAAATCCCTAGAGGGAGCAGCCTTTGGACATCTTCGCATTCTATTGCCCTTACGGTAAGACTCCAGAACATCCAACAACTCGTTCAGGGGTGATATAACGGTTCTTTCAATTGTTTTTATGATTGCAAGCCCCAAAACCCAAATAGATGCCGTTAAAAAAATGATAACCCAAACCGTAACAGAGCTGAGCTGCTTTACTTCCAAACCAGCATTTCTCATTGCACATCTGTTTATCTCCGAAAGTTTAATGATATTATCCATAACACTTTCTTCCGCTTGAGTATCTGCCACAAAAGCCGCTTTGTACTGTTTTTCGATAGAATTCATCAATTCCTTTTCACCGACTTCCGTAATATTTGATTTTTCGTTTTCCAAAGCATCCTCAAAACTCTTTATATCTTTTTTTATAGACATAGAAGATAACATTTGCTCTGCATAATAAAGAGAGCGGGTATTGTGCTCGTTTATGTGTTCTATTGACGGAGCAAGCCTTATAAAACCGCGTATGCCTGCCAATGCCATAAACGTAGAAAACAATAATAATAAAATAAATGAAAATTGAATTGATTTTGATGATTTCATTACTTGTTCTCCTTAAGCATTTTTTCTATTGCTTCATCAGTACAGACAAGCAGAAGTTTGTCATTTTCATTCAATTTTTCGTTTGGAAACGGTCTGCTTAGTTTGTTTCCTTTTCTCACGGCAGCAACAATTATACCGTATCTGTTAGGTAATGCTAATTCTATCAAGTTTTTTCCTACCATAAAGGGTTGAACATCAATCTCTAACAATTGAATATCATCCGAAGCATCATTGATTACGTTTTGAAACAGAATTTTATACGCAAACTTTTTCCCGTACTCTTCATCCGGGTTTATAACCATCTTAGCCCCTACTGCCTTCAAAATTCTCTCATGAATTTTTTCCGTCGCTCGTGCAATAACATTTTCGCACCCCATTTGTTTTAATAATGCAGTCGCAAGGATTGAAGGTTCTCTGGAACCTATCGCACAAATTACAAAATCCCTGTCCTTCGGACAAAGCTTAGCCAAAGAGACTTCATCGGTCGCATCAAGACATATTGCATCTTCGACAAAAGCCGCAGCTTCATCAACAAGTTCCTTATCAATATCTGCCGCAATAACCTCTAAGCCTTTATCCGTAAGCGTTTTTGCCAATGACATTCCAAACTGTCCCAATCCTATTATTAATATTTGCATATTCATCTCCTATGTTAAAGATATTTTTGCATCAGGGTAACTGATACGTGTTTCTGTAGACTTTGTATTTAAGTAATAAATTATCGTTGCCGGAGCAACACGACCTAAAAACATTGTAATTATGATAATTGTTTTACCAATTTCGTCAAGAAGCGGTGTAGCACCAATGGTAACTCCTACCGTGCCCATAGCGGAAACAGCTTCAAAAACGAGTTTTTTCACTGAAATTTCCTGTGTAGTTATAAGCATAAGAACAGACAAAAGCAATATGCCTAAATATAATACTGACAATGTAAGTGAATTTTGCAAAGTCTCAACTTTTATAGCCTTATTTCTTATTATATTATTCTGTCCGACAAAAGCATTATAACAAGTAATCATAATTACCCCGAAAGCGGTTGTCTTTATACCGCCCGCAGTACCTCCGGGCGAACCTCCTATTATCATAAGAATAATAAACAAAATATAACTTACGCCGCCAATATTATCAAGTCCAACCGAATTAAAACCCGCTGTCCTCATTGTTACAGACTGAAACCACGCGTTATTAAATTTATCCCAAAACGACATTCCGGACAAAACACCATTATATTCGGCTACAAAAAATACAAATGTACCTGTCAACAATAGTACTAAAGTTACATTAAAAACAATTGCAGCAATCGGAGGTAATTTTTGCCTTTTAAATATTCTTGAAAGCATAACGCATATCGCAGGAGAGATTCCACCCAATATAATCAAAAACGAAACCGTATACAATACAAGGGGATTATGACAATATGCAATCAGGTTATTTGATTTAAGGAAAAATCCCGCATTACAAAAGGCAGATATAGCAGTAAATATTCCCATTTTTAAGGCAAGTAGCAAATTTCGTTCCGCAAATGCAAAACAAATCGTAAGAATTAAAGCCCCTACAGCTTCCAACAAAAAAGTATATTTAAATATTAAAAATAAAGAGTTTTTAATCTCCTCACGACTTTCTGCATCAAAAAGACTTCTTGCATTTTTCTCATACCTTACCGACATCCGTTTACCCAGTATAATAAAAATAATTGAGCTTATACTCATAATACCCAATCCGCCCGTTTGAATAAGCAGCAACAATATAAACTGTCCCGCATTTGTTAAGTCCTTACTGACGTCAACAACGGATAAACCCGTAACACAAACCGCACTGACAGCCGTAAACATAGCGTCCAAAAAAGACAAATGTCCCGAAAAAGGTAAGAACAAAAATACACTGCCCAACAAACACATAAACAAAAAAGTTAAAGGTAAAAGCCTTTGTGGAGATTGAGTTATGAAATCAAAACGTGTATTTTTTAAAAAACCTGTTTGTTTTTTCATCATATTCTGTAGCCCTTTCGGTTTAGTATAACATAAAGACGGCAAAATATTTATGTAAAAATGATTTTCAACAACCATCAGGTACAATTTCGGATAACATACCTAAGAAAGTTGCCGGCTACAAATTGGGCAATGCAACGACCTACAGTTAGTAACTAGTGAATAGATTTTGTCAGGCAATGCCACGACATTGTTTAACAAGCATAAGTGTTCCCTCTCCTTACAGGAGAGGGGTAGGGTGAGGTGGCAATCTACAAGCCAGTGACTAGTGACCAGTGAATAGTGAGTAGTGAATAGACTTTTGTTAGGCAGAGCCCGACATTGCTGTCACACGGACTTAACGCGAAATTATTGGTGTCTTTGCGAGGACGATTAGTCCGAAGCAATCCAGCTTTTTATTAACTTTTGTATTTTGATATTATTTATTCTTGTCATTTTCTTTCTCTTTTATTGCGGGGGTAAATGAAGTTTGTGGATTTTATGCCCAACTGGTCCGCATGATAGAAAAAGGGGGGTAAATGTTAATAGGAGTAGGACACGGTAATTAAAAATAAAAAAGCTACAATAACGAAAAGAAAGAGAAAACACGCAATCGTTTTCTATGCCCTTCGGGCATTCATATCCGGCGGGTAAACCCGCACATTTTGGCTCACTATCGCAGCTTTGCTACACATTTGCCTTTTAAAGTTAATGTCGGGCAATGCCTGAGCCACTCTTCTTTATGGAGCGGAAGACGAGACTCACTGTGTCTGTTTGCGAGCAGGAAAACGTGACTAAATGTCACGTTTTACGTGGAGTTAAAAAACAATCTGAAAACCTTGCGTGAGCAAATAGAGGAAGCGACAGCAAACCGTAAGGTTTGCACTGGCGTGAGGTCAGTCTCGGCAATAAAAAAGAGCCCCAAAAGGAACTCTTCTTTATGGAGCGGAAGACGAGACTCACTGTGTCTGTTTGCGAGCAGGAAAACGTGACTAAATGTCACGTTT
>CALUTM010000033.1 GCA_944323705.1 Candidatus Gastranaerophilales bacterium | reverse complement strand
TGGGAAGATAGCACGCTGCCAACATCTAATTTAGAAAAAGAGTAGAATGAATGGATGTTCATTTTACTCTTTTTTTTAGTGAATAGTGAGTAGATTTTTGTCAGGCAATGCCACGACCTACATAGTGGCTAGTGAATCGTGAATAGTGAGTAGAAGAAAAAATTCTCTATCATATATACCATTTGCTTAGAAAATAAAGGGTAAAAAATTAATCCATTATTTTTTGTTAGAATTTACAGTTACCGTATTCGCAGCTGTCTGTTTGACGAACAGGTTCGCAGTGATGTACCATTAGGGCTGTTACGACTGCACTAATACCTACAAGAGAATAAATAATTCTTGATATAAGTGTCATGTCACCAAATATTGCTGCCACCAAATCAAAGCCAAATAAACCGACAAGCCCCCAGTTCAGTGCCCCTATAAGTACCAGGGCGTATGCTGTGTATCTTAGATATTTCATATTAAATCTCCTTTCTGTTACTCTTTTATTATTACCTGACTCTATTTTTATAAATTGTACACCTTGGCTAATACTTTCGATTTATTTATTTTGGTTTGAATACGCAATTTATAATTATGTGTGCAAAGTTGTATTATATAAGCCTTTATTCTCCTTGCTTTCGACTTATTGCCATTTCTTGGGGTAAATATAACTGACCAACTTGTAGATTTTACTTCGAGGAACACCTCTAATCTCTATATCTGCTAGGTCTTTTACCAAATGTGTTCCGACCAAATGTCTACGTGCGGGGGTAAATAGAAGGACTCAATTTGTAGGCTTACCATAGAGGAACACTTGTTGTTTTATTCAATCTTGGGTTCTTACCTATGTGTTCCGACAAAATGTCTACGTGCGGGGGTAAATATAACCTCCCAACTTGTAGACTTTACTTCGAGGAACACCCGTAATTTCTATATCTGCTAGCTATTTTACCAAATGTGTTCCGACCAAATGTCTACGTGCGTAGCACCAAAAAAAAGAGCCTAATCGGCTCTTGGAATTAAGAATAGCTGGAAGTATGAAAAAGATTTAATATACTTATATTTAACAAAAATTCCCCGTTTAAATCCATTATCCAACACGGCAGTTTTAGTATAGACACTCGGGTAACTAAGATGGCGGGAGCGGCTTTTTAAGCCGCTCCCGCCATCTGGTTTTTTACTTAAAAACTTTAATCTTAAAGCATTCTCTCAATGCTAGCATTCATTTCTTCAGTATATTTAGCCAAAGCTTCCGCAGAAATTTCAACCGTATCTTGTATTAATGAGCCTGCTATGTAGCTTGTCTGTTGTGACATACTCATAAGGTTGGACAGATATTGTCCTCGAACTTCAGGAGTTAATGCACTTCCGTATCCTACTGAACCTACATCCATAATAATATCCTCTTCTAATTTGTGATATTTATATAATAACACAAATGATATATTATTGCAATAATATATATATTATTTTATCTTGAATGAAACATTCGCAACAGCCGTAACTTTTTTATCAATAGATGTAGTGTCATTTATTCCCATATCAGAGACATTTGTCGAGTCAACCGGGGTAATTTGGTATACACCCATTCTGACTGATTGAATTTGTCCTACGGAGTTTCCGGTTGGTTTCAGCATAGATGCGGCTCTTGCTTTTGCATCTTTGGAAGCTTTTTCCAACAGTGTAACTTTAAGTTCAGGAAGCTTTGAGTAGTCATAAGATGCGGGGTTTACGTTTATATCAACTCCCTGATTAATCAAGCTTGTTATGTCATTGGATATTTCTTTTATAAGTTCAACATTATCAGAGCTTATCTTAATTGGCTGATATAAGTTGTAAGAGTCTTGAATATCAGTATAAGCACCTGTTTTAGGGTCACGTTTATATGAATAGTAACCGTTTATTGTTTTAATTTCAATATTTTTAATTTGTTTTGCAGCCAGGTAATTATTTACTGTTTTTAATTGGTTTTGTAATGTTGTGTATGCAGTTTGTTTATCGGGGCGTTTGATGACTATATCAAAATTTAGTGTACCCGAGTCAGATTTAACGATTTCGTATGCAGAGCCTGTTACCGAAATAACATTTTTTGATATGGAGGAGGAGGCTATTTTTGTAGAGACAACCAACCCCAATGCTACTAGCAAACCGAGTGAGATAATTTGTAATTTTTCAATTCTTTCTAACATAGTAACTCCTTTATACATTTCCTGTCGAACTGTTTTTGTCATCTTCCAGTTGTTTAAGTTGTTTTGCATCAACTTTTTCATCGATGGAATAATTATTAATATTTGTTATTTCTATATCGACATTAACGTCTGCATCAACCATTTCTATTTCTGTTTTATCAAATTCCTTAATTTTTCCGTCTTCAAATTTTACTGCAACTTTATTGTTCAGGAATTGAATAAAACATACCTTACCAAGACCGACGGGTGTCATTACGGTGGAACCTACAGGGGGCATACCTTTTGCGGCTTCTATGTAATTTGAATATTCATAAGTAAGACAACAGAGCAGCCTTCCGCAGGTGCCTGAAATTTTTGACGGAGCAATCGGCATGCCCTGATCTTTGGCAAGTTTAACATTTATTGATTCAAATTTTCTTAAGTAAGAAGAACAGCAGAAGGGTTTTCCGCACATTCCGCACCCATCCATTATGGAGGATTCATCCCGCACACCTATATGTCTCAAGTCTATTCTCATTCTTTTAAATACCTGAGTGAGATCTTTTAGAAGCTCTCTGAAATCTACACGCTCTGGTGCGGTATAATAAAAGGATATTTTGCGATGGTCGAAAGTTATTCGGCATTGTACAAGGTTCATGTTCAGGTTATGTTTTTTTACCAATTCTTTACATTTAAAAAATGAAGTTACCTCTTCTTTTTTTAGTTCTTCATATACCATCATGTCCTCTTGGGTCATAATTCTTACGAACTCAAAAGGGGCGGGGGTTTTGTCGGAATCTTCAAAGCGTTTTGCTACACACTTGCATAGCAGAAATGCTTTTAAGACTTCTTCGCCTTTTTCCGTTCTTGCAATAATCAACTGTCCGTCATCTAAGTTTACGTTATCAGGGCAATTCAAAGGAACAAAGGTATTTTTGAGATATTTTACTCCGTATTTAATCATAGCTTTCTTCCTTTTTTAATTTTCTGTTCATAAGTTTAGACAGTACTTCTTGCGGTGTTATATCTGTATAAACAGCCTCATAAATTGCGTTTGATACAGGAACTTCAACATTTAATTTTTCCGCCAAATCGCAAACGGCTTTTGAGGTTTTTACACCCTCAGCCACTGAACCCAACTCTTTTAGAATATCATCGACTTTTTTTCCGCGTCCTAACATGGCTCCTACCGTATAATTTCTTGACATAGGGCTCGAGCAGGTTGCAATCAGGTCCCCCATCCCTGAAAGTCCGTATAATGTAGATGGGTTTGCACCTAATTTTACGGAAAGCCTTACTATTTCAGCCATCCCGCGGGTAAGTAATGTTCCCAGACAATTGTCACCGAGGTCCATTGTATGGGCAAATCCTGATGCAATAGCGATTACATTTTTTAAGCTCCCTCCAAGCTCTACGCCGATAACGTCCGTATTTGTGTATAACCTGAAGCGTCCCGGAACATTGCATGCTTTCTGTACAAACTCTGCGGTTTCAATATCCTCGCAAGCAACACAAGCTGCGGTGGGTTTCCCTTGCAAAACTTCTTTAGCCAGTGTCGGACCGGAGAGAATAACAACTTTTTGTTCGGGCAGAACATCTTTAATAACTTCCGACATCCGCATCAATGTATTTAATTCCAAACCTTTTGAAGCATTGACCAGTGGCTGCTCAGGTTTTATTCCTGCAATTTTAAGCTGTTCACAAACACTTCTGACACCTGACGTTGCAACAACAGAGAGTATTATATCCGCACCGTCAATGGCTTTTGCCAAATCGGAAGTGAACTGAACTTTGTTATCGAGTTGAACTTCCAATGGCTTTGAACAATGCTTGTTAATGATTAATTCATCATTTAAATCACATTCTCTTCCCCAGATTACAACATCTTTAAAATTATCATTTAACAACCATGCAAGAGTTAAACCCCAACACCCCGGACCAAGTACTGTTAATTTCATTTATTTTGGATTCCCTTCATTCTATATATCTAATTAATATTATACAATAACTTATTGTAAATATTTGTAAAAAAGAGGCAAATTTTGACGGAAAAAATACTTTTTATTAATAAGGGATATTTTGAGAATGGTATTAGAAGTTAATAAAGTACAACAGTCTGGCACTACAAGCTCCGTAGCAAAGGTTACGGTTCCTAAAAGTGAGGTTATTTTTGATTATCAAACTCAGCCTCCTACAGATAATGTGATTACCAAAACGCTTTGGAGCAGTGATACAAATATTATTTTATATAATACCGTACAAGAGATTGGGATTAGCAGTTATACACCGTTTGTTTTAAGAGACGATAATACTGCCATTAGAAGAGCACAGTCTCATTTAATAGATTTGATGAAATATTATGAAGGCGATAGAAAATATTATTATGAGGCTCATACCACACCTTATAAAGATAAGTACGGTACAACAACCTGCGGGTTTGGAGAGTTAACAAATAAGCCGATGACCCAAGAAAGGGCTTATGAGCTTCTTTGCAAAAGACTTAAAAGTTATTCGGGTGAAGTAAAAAATCTTCTTAACAAAAAAATAGGAAAAAATACCTATGAAAACCTTCCGAACTCGATAAAGGAGGGGTTGATAGATCTTTGTTATAATAAAGGATTAGGGACTATAAGCGGCAATAAAGAGCTTATGGAGGCAATCAAAGATAAGGATTATTCAAAAATCGTTGCCAATCTTTCTTATATTTATTCAAATAAATCCGGGGTCGAAAAGGTTGAAGATGCGGGTTTATACAGAAGGAGCCTGAATCGTGCAATATTGGCAACGCGGGATTTGGACGGCAAAGAACTTAAGCAGGCAAAAGAAGAAATAGAAAAGCTTTATGAAAAAGCATTAGTTTGTCATGAGGCAAATAAGGCTTCAAAGACAGAGTTAAATAAAATATATGAACAGTTCACTCAAGGTAAAATTTCTACACCTGCTGTTTCGGCAGAATCTTTCAAGATTACGGTAGGAGAAGAATTTAAAGGCAAAGGTGTTTGGGCTGTTGCACAGGCTTTGTACAAATCTTGCGGTGATTCTGCAATAAGTTTTCAAGAATTTTATAAAGATTTTCTTGCAATAAATGGTAACCCGGCACAAATCAGCATAGGTCAAGAGCTGAAAGTACCGTTTATAAATAATGTTACAAAATCTGATGAGCCGGTTGACGGTATTACAATTGTTGACTGCCCTGAATCCACGGAAACGGAATCCGTAGAGGAAAATAAAAAACCGGGATTTTTTGCAAGGATTTGGAGTGGAATAAAATCATTTTTTAAAGGAATCGGAAACTTTTTTAAAAAATTATTTGGTATAGATAAGGATAAGTACGAAACCATTACAGTGGAAGAGCAGTCGCCTTTTCAAAAATTAATGCAGGAAGGAAAGATAGAAAAAGACGGCGAATTTCAAATAATAACACTGGATTACAAAGTAAATAAGGGTGATAATTTGTGGAAAATTTCAAGGGAATACGGAACCTCGCAGGCTATTTTGTGCAACGTTAATAATATTGAAGATAAAGATAAAATAAGAGAAGGAGAGATTATCAAAATCCAAAAACTCGGATACAAAGTTGAAAAGGGTGACAATCTTTTCAGGATTGCCAAGAAATTCGGACTGACGGTGGAAATATTGAAAGACTTAAATAATATTACTGACGTTGATAAAATAAACGAAGGTCAAATGTTGGAAATTCCCGGTTTCACTTATACCGTAAAACCAAAAGATACTCTTTCAAAAATTTCAAGATTGGTTGGAGTAAGTGTAAAAGACTTGAAACAAATAAACGGGCTTTCTTCGGATATGATTTCGCCCAATCAGATTATAAAAGTTGTTTATAATGACTCGGACTTTGCCGTATCATCCGATAATAAAAAAGTAACTTATGACTCGGCTACCAATACAAAAACGGAAGTCGTAAATATGAAAAATACGGCAAAATTGTCAACCAGACCTTTGTTGCAGAAAAAAACAAAAGTGAACGGTAAAGTTGTCGCAACCAGAGCCGTATTTAACCCCACAGCTTCCGGAGCTCTTTCGGGAAAAACAATTATTGTTAATGCCGGACACGGTTATTCTCAAGCAAATACGGATATAGGAACTCCCGGACTCAAAGGGTTGGATGACGAGTGGTTGCTAAATTATGATAATGCAATGAAATTGAAAGATAAGCTTTGTGCAAAAGGGGCAAAGGTAATATTTTTGCAAGGCAAAAGGCGTTTGATAGAAGAAGAGGTAAAAAAATCAAAGAATAATGCTGATTTATTTATATCCGTACACGTAAATTCGTCAGCAAAACCGACTCAGGACAGGACCCAAATCTATTACAGAGATAAAGGTGTCTCCGGCGAACCAAAACAGAACAGTATTAAGCTTGCAAACATAATGGAAAAGAATTTTGATGAATGGATTCCCAAGCACGAAAGTATTTCGTCTGCGGATAAATTCATATTTCAGGAAAAACAGGATTATGCTCAGTCCTCTGTGAATGACAACAGAACAGGACTTCTCAAGACCCCGCTTAATGATCGTCGAATTCCCGGTGTAATTTGGGAAGTTGCATTTATGTCATCCCCAAAAGGCAGAGAAAGACTCAAAGATGCAAATCTGATGTCAGATTATGCAGACATTATGGCTAAATCGGTTGTTGAGTATTTCGAAAGTTAAAGTTTGGAAAAACTGTTGAGAGTTCTTCTTAAAACACCGCAATTTTTTCTCAAAGCTTCTTCCGCCTGTTCTCTTTTTAGGTCGCATTTCAACATTATGATTGCGGTTTTGACACTCCATCCGCACTCAAGCAATGTTTGTAAGGCTTTTGAGTTGTTTACTCCGGCAATCTCAGCCACGATTCTTATTGCTCTGTCCTTAAGCTTTTCATTTGTCGGCATCAAATCTATCATAAAATTTTCGTAAGTTTTGCCTATTTTTATCATTGCTCCTGTAGAAAGCATATTTAAGACCATTTTTTGAACAGAACCCGCTTTCATTCTGCTGGAGCCTGCAATAACTTCAGGACCGACTTCGACGCAAATCCCGAGTCCGGCTTCTTCCAGTATCAGGGCATTGTGGTTACAAGTAAGAGCAATAGTTTTACAGTTAACTTTATCCGCCTGACTCAGTACCCCTAAAAGATATTTGGGGTTTCCGCTTGCGGATATTACTACGCACACATCTTTATCCGTAAGGCATTGAGCATCCTTAACGCCTTCATCAAAATTATCTTCGGCACCTTCTGCGGCATTTCTGATGGCATTATCTCCTCCGGCAATAATACCCGTTACCATATCGGAAGGAACACCAAATGTCGGCGGGCATTCGGAGGCATCCAAAATCCCTATTCTGCCGGAAGTTCCTGCTCCAAAGTAGAAAAGACGACCGCCTACGAGAAATTGTTTTGCAATAATGTCAACAGCTTTTGCAATGTTTGGTGTCTCATCTTCGATTGCAAGTGCTACAAGCTTGTCCTCTTCATTAATTTTTCTCACAATGTCAATCGTGGATAAGAGGTCAATGTTTTTTGTGTTTTCGTTCCTGTACTCCGTAATGTTTTCGCTCATACACACACTCCTTTTGTTTCTATAATTTGTTAACAAGGTTAGCCATTTCAATTGCGGATTTTGCGGCGTCAGAGCCTTTATTTCCGGCTTTTGTACCGGCTCTTTCTATAGCCTGTTCTATATTATCCGTTGTTAAAACTCCAAATATTACGGGAGTTTCTGTCTCTAAACTTACGGATGCGATACCTTTAGAGACTTCCGCACATACGTAATCATAATGGGAAGTCGACCCCTTAATTACTGCACCAAGAGCAATTATTGCATTATATTTTCCTGATTTTGCACATTTTTTTGCGATAATCGGAATTTCAAATGCACCCGGACACCATACTACATCGATGTTATCTTCATTGACGCCGTGTCGTTTCAGTTCGTCGAGGGCTCCCGATAATAATTTTGAACTTATAAATTCATTAAAGCGTGATACTATGATACAAAATTTTTCGTTTGTGACAGTTAACAGACCTTCAATAATTGACATTTACCTTCTCCTTATACCTCTTTGTAAACTTATTGTACACTATTTTTTCATAAAAAGATACTGTTTTTGATTCTTATTTTACAAACGTAACAAAGATTTATGTATTTTTTAGATTTTTGTAACGGCTTAAAAGGTTTTCTGTTTGGATTGTGATAAAATTATTCTATGGCAGTAGGACAAATTTTTAAAATACATTCCGATTTCTATTATGTTGATTCGTCAGAAGGTGTTTTTGAGTGCAAAATACGCGAGGTTTTAAAGAAACAAAAACAAAAAATTTTTGTAGGTGACTATGTAGAGTTTGCAGGCGGTGCCATAGAAAAGATTCTTCCACGCAGAAATTTTATAACACGACCTACAGTGGCAAATATTGACAGGGTCATAGTAATTTCTGCCGTAAAAGAACCCGAACTCAGCTTTTCCCAACTGAACCGATATTTGGCTTTTGCAAAATATCACAATTTGGAAACTGTTTTGTGTTTTAATAAAAATGACCTTTCTTCTGATGACAAAATTATAGATAAAGTTTTTTCGATTTATGAACCGTTGGGATATGACATCCTGTTTACTTCTGCTCTGGAGGGTGACGGTATTGAAGATTTTAAGGAACTTTTAAGAGGAAAAACCTCTGTTCTTTGCGGAGCTTCGGGGGTCGGAAAATCAAGTCTCATTAATGCGATTATTCCCGAGTTAAACTTGAAAACCAAGAAAATAAGCGAAAAAACTTTGAGAGGTACGCATACAACAAGACACTGCGAAATAATTCCTATCGGAGAGGATTCAAGAATTGTTGATACACCCGGCTTTAGTAATTTAAAGTTTGATTTTTTAATGCCAAACGAGGTCGATTTGTTGTTTGAAGAAATCGGCAGGTATAAAAGCGGCTGTAAGTATCCGAACTGTCTGCATCTGTCCGAAACGGGATGTGCGGTTAAAGAAAATTTGGATAAGATTGACGAAACTCGCTATTTAAGCTATGTTGAATTTACAAAAGAAGCTTTGGAATATAAAGAACGTGTAAAATTTCAAGGTTTAAAAACAGAAGCTTTGCATAAGCATCATAATGATAAAACTGCCGTAAAAATCAGCAGCAGAAAAAGGGAACGGGCAAGAAATACCTTAAAACAGAATATATATAAGGACATCGAAAATGAAAGAATTGATTGAATTGGTAGATAAACATTTGGATGAATATATTTCCGTAATTTATCCCGAGGACATTTTTAAGGCAATGAAGTATACCCTGTCGCTTCCGGGCAAACGTTTGCGTCCGGTTATGTGCTTGGAAACCGCAAGAATATTGGGTGCAGAGTTTGAAAAGGCAATGCCGTGTGCTTGTGCGATAGAAATGCTGCATGTGCAAAGTTTAATACATGATGATTTGCCTTGCATGGATAATGATGATTTTAGACGCGGGAAACCCTCCAATCACAAGGTGTTTGGCGAAGCCATTGCCGTTCTTGCGGGCGATGCTCTTATCTCTTTTGCACCGCAGTTGATAATCGAAAAATCGGTCGGGCTGTCAGCCGAACAGATTGTAAGGCTTTTGCACGAATATACGTATTTTGCTGGTGCGTACGGATTAATTGCCGGACAGGTTGTAGATATTGAATCGGAAGGCGGCAAATTTGTAAAATCTCCTGCGGAAACACTTAATTTTATTCACTTAAACAAGACTGCAGTTTTGTTCAGACTTGCACTGAGGTGCGGGGCAATTATTGCGAATGCTGAAGAGAGTGTAATTAATGAATTCGACGATTTTGCAAAAAAATTCGGTCTGGCATTTCAAATTTATGATGACATTATGGATGAGATTTCTTCGTTTGAGGAAATGGGCAAGACTATCGGTAAAGATAAGCTTTCAGGCAAGCTTACCTATGTATCTTTGTACGGGCTTGATGAAGCAAAGGATAAATTTAATCATTTAATTCAAGAATGTCATGGTATAATGAGCAAGTACGAGTCAAGAATTTTTGACGAGATATTGGATAAGTTGAAACACAGAATAGGGAGCCGTTGATGGATTTTTCAAAAATGTACGGAACAGGATACGAGGTAATATTTGTTGCTTTTTCGGGGATTGTACTTGCACAGATAATAAAATGTTTTTTACATTTAATAACCAAACGAAGCCTTGATTTAAGGCTTTTCACAACTACAGGCGGCATGCCGAGTTCTCATTCGGCAGGGGTTATGGGATTGTCTACCACGGTGGGGTTAATCAGAGGTTTTGAGTCTATAGAATTTGCTATCGCTTTGGGGTATGCATTTATAGTTATGTATGATGCGGCAGGGGTCAGACGTGCTGCCGGTAAACAGGCTGCCTGTTTAAATAAAATTATTATGGATTTGTATAAACAAGATTTGCAGGAGGCGGGAGGAAAGTTAAAGGAACTTCTCGGACACACCCCGATGCAGGTCTTTGTAGGTGCTATTTTGGGCATTATATATGCCTACTATATCCATGTATTATTAAGTTAAGTTTTGTTACATCTCAAGCACTTTTAAGAATTTACCCCCTTGAAATATAAGTTTTTTTTGTTTACAATTCTTTTGTCAGAAAGTAACCCACATTTGAATATATCGTAAATGCCTGTATAGGGGTGTTTTTTAATTTGGTTATTCAAATAAGTATAAGAGTCAGAATGTTAGAAAAAAATAGAAAGGTATAGCATGACAGAAGAAAAAATTGAAGGTGTAAATCCTGAATTGGAAGAAACTGTAGAAGAAGCTGTTGCGGAAGAAACTCCCGTTGAGACTGAAGAAGCTTCTGTTGAAACGGAAGAAGTTGTTGAGCAGTTACCTGCAAAAAAACAACGCGGCAGAAAGAAAAAAGTAGAAACTCAAGAAGTTAAGCCCGAATCCGAATGGAAAGAACAAGTTGTTCAAATCCGTCGTGTAACAAAGGTTGTTAAGGGCGGTAAAAAATTAAGCTTTAGAGCTATCGTAATTGTAGGAAACAAAAAAGGACAGGTAGGCGTAGGCTGTGCCAAGGCTTCAGAAGTTATTATAGCTATTCAAAAGGCTATAGCAGACGGAAGAAAGAATCTTATAACAGTTCCTATATTTAAAACAACAATACCTCATCCTATAACCGGACGTTCCGGTGCAGGTGCGGTTATGTTGAGACCTGCATCTCAAGGTACAGGTATTATCGCGGGCGGTGCCGTTCGTTCAGTGCTTGAACTTGCGGGTATTGAAAATATTCTTTCAAAATCCTTAGGTTCAAAATCCCCGCTTAATGCCGCAAATGCTACGTTAGAAGCTCTTAAGGCTTTAAGACCTTTTAACGAAGTCGCTAAAAAACGCGGTTTAACAATGGCTGAATTATTAAACTAGCGGGCTATTTTCAATTAAAGTTTTAGATGAAATAATAAGGAAAAGAATAATTATGGCAGAAAAGACAAAACAAATAAAAATTAAACTTGTAAGAAGTTTAATCGGATGCTCTGAAGCACAACGCAAAGTTGCTCAGGCATTAGGATTGAAAAAAACTAACCAGGTTGTAGAACACGCTAACAGTGCTACAATTATGGGTATGGTAAACAAGATTTCTCATCTTGTTGAAGTGGTTGAATAATAGTGACTGAGTGACTGGTGAATAGTGGCTAGAAAATTTGCTGCTCACTAATCACTAATCACTATTCACTCATAAGGAAAGGAAATAGAAAATGACAGCAAATATAACACTAGAAGATTTGAGACCTGCAGAAGGTGCTACAAAAACGTCCAAGAGAGTGGGCAGAGGTCGCTCTTCAGGACACGGTAAAACTTCCTGCCGCGGTCATAACGGTGAAGGACAACGCTCCGGCAGAAGTTCAAAAAGAGGTTTTGAAGGAGGTCAAATGCCTTCTTACAGAAGACTTCCGAAATTGAAAGGATTCCAGGTAATTAATCAGCGTAATTATGCCCAAATTAATGTAGGCAGACTTGCAGAGTTGGAAATTACCGATATTTCATTAGCTTCATTGAAAGAAATCAGAAAAGCTCATCCTTCTTGTGACGGTTTGAGAGTTCTGGGCGGCGGTGAAATCAAGAAAGCAATTACCGTAAAAGCTGATTATGTAACGCCATCGGCTAAAGAAAAGATTGAAGCAGCAGGCGGAAAGGTTGAATTAGTATAATGGCAGTCGGACATTCAGGCGGCATGAGAATGCCTACCGCGGCAGATTTGGTATCAATGTGGAACGCATCCGGCTTGAAGGAAAAACTTATTTTTACCTTCCTGATGCTTGTGTTGTTTCGTTTTGGTATTCATTTGCCGGTATTTGGAATTAATAACGAAATTTTTGCAAGAATTGCTTCCGGAAATAATATTTTGGGATTTCTTGATTTATTTTCCGGCGGAGCTTTGGGCAAAGTATCTATTTTTGCTTTGGGTATAGGACCTTATATTACATCATCAATTATTATGCAATTGATGGCTGTAATTATTCCTGCTCTTGAAAAATTGCAAAAAGAGGACGGCGAAGCGGGCAGAAGAAAATTGTCTCAATATACCCGTGTATTTACGGTTGTATTGGCGGCTTTTCAGGGGATAATCTTTATGGGTTATATGGCTCATCTTCCCGGTGCGATTACTGCGGGTGTTAATCATGCTATGTTTTATGTCTCATCTGTGATTACACTTACGGCAGGTTCCGTTCTTGTAATGTGGATGTCGGAATTGATTACCGAAAAGGGGATTGGCAATGGCGGTTCTTTGATAATCTTTGTTGGTATATTATCGGGTATTCCGCTGTATTCATCAAGAACCGCTCAAATGGTTGCAAATGACTCGGCTCTTATGTGGGGCTTGGTACTTCTTCTTGCCATTTTCTTTGTTACGATGATTTTCATTGTAATAATGCAAGAGGCAATCAGGAAAGTAATAATTGTTAATCCGAAAAGACAAGTCGGGAACAAAGTATACGGCGGAGTTAATACGTTTATTCCGTTCAAACTCAATCCCGGCGGGGTTATGCCTATAATCTTTGCGGTTGCAATTCTGTTGTTCCCGTCAACGATATTAAGTCTTGTCGGACAAGCAAACCTTCCTGCGGGATGGGTTCAGGATTTTGTATTGGTGTTGAACAAGATATTTAATCCGAGCGGAATTACATATTATGCAATCTACTTTTTAATGATTGTGGCTTTGACGTTCTTTTACGCTTCTATTATGCCGAATATGCAGCCGAAGGAAATTGCCGATAACCTTAAAAAGTACGGTTCTTCAATTCCGGGTATTAAGCCCGGACGACCGACGGCGGAAGCGTTGGATAAAATCCTTACCAAAACGACTTTTATAGGTGCTTTGGGATTGGGTATAATAGCTTTGGTTCCGGCTTTTGCAAGTTATGTTACAAGAATAACCACGCTGCAAGGGATTGGGGCTACATCTCTAATCATCATGGTTGGTGTTGCTCTTGATTTGATTAATCAGGTCAAAACGCACTTGCTTGCAAGAAATTATGAATCGTTCCTCAAGGAATAGAGGTAGAGTAAGTTATAAAAAACAAAAGGAACGAATTATCAAATTCGTTCCTTTTGTTAACAAAAAAAAATTTTTAGGTTTTAAAATATCGGAAAGGAGTGTATATGAATATTTCAGCAAATCAAAACGGACCCGCTTTTTCAGCAAAATTTGTTAATAATAAAGCTTTTCAGGAAGTTATTAATTATGCAAAAGAATCAAAACAGCTTTTGGAGCTTGATACTGCTCTGAACAGGATTAATAATGCAAATCAGGGGGATATTCTGTTAATTCACGGAAAAACCGAGGGCGGTGTTTATTCGAATTTTTATATGAATAAACGTGCGGTTCAGAACCTGGGTGCGGAGTCTCCCGAAAAAGCGTCTTTTAACGGAATTTTAGAACTTGGTGAGCTCGGAAGAAAGTTTAGGCGTCTTGTCGGAGGTGACGTAAAGTTAAACATTCGGGAACAGGATTTGGTAAAAAAATACAGTGTATAAAATAGTTAAGTTTTGTAACGAATAAATTCTGATATGAAATTTATAGTTTCATATTTTCTTTATATATACAAGACATTAACTTGAAGATACTAGAAAAAAAGAGAGAGAGAAGAAATTAAAGGCTTCCCTAAAAAGGAAGCTTTCTTATTCCCTGTTCAGGTATTGGACCAAACCTTCGAGAGCAAAAATGTAACTCAGTTCTTTGAAACCTGCTACCAAACCTATGCAAACACCGGATAGAAGTGAGGTATGTCTGAATTCCTCACGGGCATGAATGTTTGTTATATGAATTTCAACTGCCGGAATTTGGACGGCAGATATGGCGTCTCTGATGACAACGCTTGTGTGAGTATACCCGCCCGCGTTTATCAGCAAACCGTCATAGCCTTCATTTTTCATCTGTTGAATTTTATCGACAATTTCGCCCTCATGATTGCTTTGCCAAAAATCAACCTGTACGCCAAGCTCTTTGCTTTTTAGTGTCAATGCATTTTCAATATCTTGCAAAGTGATTTTTCCGTATTTTTCAGGCTCTCTTTGTCCCAACAAGTTTAGATTTGCACCGTTAATCAATAAAATTTTCATAGCTGTCACCCTTTTAATATTACACTGTTTATAATATAATACTACAAGAATGCGAGGAAAAAATGATAAACAAACGCTGGTATGATAAGGATCCGATTTTAAAAGAAGCACTTGAGCTTTTGAGACTTTCTCCCGACGAAACCAAAAATGAGGCAGCAGAATTTATGCTTCAGCTTCAGGAGCAAGTTGCGGGTGAAGTTATAGAGCACGTTTATGATATTATAAATACTTATCAGGGTAAGGGTAACCGTTGGTATGACAATGACCCGATGATGTTAAAGGCTGTTGAATTGTTACGTAATGCACCGCCGAAAGTTCAGAGAGTTGCTGCTTTAAAACTTCTTATTGCATTGGAGCAAAAGAGCTTTGAGGGAGTTGAAATTTAGATGAAGGATGTCCAAAATCAGGTCGATGAGCGTGGTGTTGCTATCCAAAAAGTGGGCATTAAAGGTATCGAGTTACCTTTAATTATTCAAAGAAAGGATAAGGAGGATATTGTAATATATTCCAATGCAACAGCGGGTGTCTCGTTGCCTGCTCATTACAAAGGAACGCACATGTCAAGGTTTGTGGAGGTTCTGAATGAGTGGCGGGGAAGGCATACTCTCGGAGTCGATATCAGAGGATGTGTTGAGGCAATTACAAGAAAATTGAACGCAAAAAGCGGGTATCTTAAGTTTGAATTTAAGTATTTTATTGATAAACTGTCTCCGGTGACAAAGATTTCCGCTCCTATGTGTTATGATTGTTTTTTCGAGGGAATTCTCGATAATCTGGATGAAGAAGACGAAGAGTATCGTTTCTATCTTGGAGTTAAAGTCCCTGTAACGACTCTTTGTCCGTGTTCAAAAGAAATTTCGGAATACGGAGCTCACAATCAAAGAGCGATTGTATCGGTAAAGGTAACTTATCCTGAGGATGAACATATATGGCTTGAAGATTTGGTGAGGGATATCGAAAGCTGTGCGTCTTCGGAACTGTATCCGCTGCTTAAGCGGGAGGACGAAAAATTTGTTACGGAAAAAGCATATAATAATCCGAAGTTTGTAGAGGATGTGTTAAGGGATGTTGTTTTGCTTTTGCGTAATAACGATGCGGTAGATTCTTTTGAAGTAGAGTGCGAATCTCTTGAGAGTATTCATAATCATTCTGCCTGGGCTTACCAGGCCGAAGGGCTTTAAAATTAAGTGTAAAGTGCTTGTATTTCTTTCATTCTGGTTCTATAATATTTTTATAAAGGACAGAGGGGATGAAGAGCAAAGTTTGGTTAATTGTAATATCACTCTTTTTTCACTTATGCGGTGTTGTTTTTGCTCAGGACGTATACTCCCAATATGTGCCAAAGAATAATGAGATAATTTTTAATCAGTCAATGTTTAAAATTGATGTTATTGACCCCAAGGTTAGTACGAATTGGAAGGGATTGAACTTTCCCGGGTTAAGGGGAACAAATCAACTTGTAATTTATACCCCTGCATTTGGTTACAGAACGAATACTAACGAATTCGGAACGGAAGCCATTGTAACGGGAGATACGGTTACATCTCTGAGCGGTGCGGATTCTTTAATTCCCGCTAACGGTTTGGTAATAAGCGGGCACGGACAGGCTAAAAAGTGGATTAACGAAAATATAATGATAGGGGCAAAAATCTCTATTGATGTTGATAAAAAAATAATTACTTCGTATATTACCTCTGATACTTTTTTGTATTCCGCAAGAGAACGCATAAAAGAAGTCCAGAATATGATGCTGTATTATATTCAAAATGCATCAGGGTATAATCAAAAAAAGACGCAGCAGAATATAGACAAGGCAAACGACTATATCTCAAAAGCAAAGAAAAATAGCGAAGATTCTCAAAAATATGCATCAAAGGCTATTGAATACGCAAATTTTGCTATGTCTACGGTTATCCCGTATGATTCAAACGAATTGAAGGGAGTTTGGTTAAGACCCGTTTATTATACGGAGAAAGATATTGTCAAGGTTGTGGACTCTCTTGCGAAATCCGGTATTGATAACATCTTTTTGGAGACATATTATCACGGAAAAACAATATTCCCTTCCCAAACCATGTCAAAATACGGGTTTATAAAGCAGAATGAAGATTTTGTAGGATTTGACCCTCTGAAGATTTGGATTAGCGAAGCTCATAAAAGAAATATAAAAGTCCATATTTGGTTTGAAACCTTTTATGTTGGGAATAAACCTCCGGAGACTAATCCTGAATATATATTGGCTAAAAAACCCGAGTGGGCAAATTATCAAAAAAGGAATGCGGATTCTGACACATTACCTTATTCTGTTTCGGAACATAACGGATATTTTATTGACCCTGCTAATCCTGAAGTTCAGGAGTTTTTATACCAACTTTTGTGTGAAATTATAACCCGATATAAACCTGACGGAATAAATCTTGACTACATACGTTATCCTCAGGCACTGGATCCTAATTATGCATCCTATGATATGTCAAATTGGGGTTATACACAATACGCTCGCAACGAATTTAAAAATATGTACGGGGTCGATCCTATAGAAATAAAACCTTCGGATCCGCTTTGGTATCAGTGGAAATTTTACAGGTGTAATAAGGTTACAAGTTTTGTAAAAAAAGTCGGGCAGTTGTGCAGATATAATAAAGTTGCAATTACGGCGGTTATATTCCCGAACCGTGCAGCGGCATTGAATACAAAACTCCAAGATTGGCGAACCTGGTCAATGAATAATTTTATTGACGGTTTTACCCCTCTGTTCCTAACCTGTGATGACCGAACGGCAATGGGTTTAATGGATGAAATTTTGAGGAATAAATCTGCCAGTACCAAGCTGTATGCGGGATTGTTTGTTACATTTATGAACGGATCTACATCAGATTTGATAAAACAAATCCATGCGGCAAGAAGGTACTGTTTGAGCGGGATTATAATTTTTGATTATGCTCACTTAAATGACGTTTACCTGGGAACATTGACTGAAAGTATATTTAGACCGATAAAAAAAGATGAAGTTGTTGTAAAACAGGAACCTGCACAGGCACAGGAAAAACGAGGAAAAAAACGTGCAGGAAGAAAATAGTGAAAAGAGGGCATTTTTGGGCATTTGGTTTGAGTGCTGTCATGTATATGGCAGATTATACAAAAACAGAGATGGCACGGCATACGTTGGCAGGTGCCCGAAATGTTTGAGACCCGTTAATGTCCGTATTGGCGGTGAAGGAACGAATAGACGCTTTTTCCGCGGGGGATAAAGGGGTAAATGGGTAAAGGGGTAAATAGGAAGGCAGAAGCACTTTGTAAAATACGGTATTATAAAGATAAATAATGGAGGCTTTATGAATTTAAGTGAACTTAGAAAAGAGAATGAAATTTTAGATATTTTTTGTAACCTTGTATCAATTCCGTCACCGTCATTAAAAGAAGATAAGGTTATCGATTGGATACTTAATTTTTGTAAAGAAAACGGAATCGACGGCAGAAAAGATGATTATGGTAATGTTTATATTTATGTTCCTGCAACGGATAATTCCAAAGAGCCTTTAATGCTTTCTTCACACATGGATGTTGTGGGTGATGACAGTCCCGTTAATATTTACCTGGAAGGAGATTTTATAAAAGCAGAGGGTCGGACTCTCGGAGCTGACGATAAGGTTGGCGTTGCCTGTGCCTTGATGTTGGCAAAAGAACTTGCGGGAAATGAGGAGAAAAAACACGGAGGCTTGGAGATTACGTTTACACGTGATGAAGAATCCGGCATGAGCGGGATTGAACATGTGGAATTTAATAAAATCAGATCAAAACATGTTCTTGTTTGTGATGCCGATAAATTAGGGCAGCTGCAAATTTCAGGAGCAAGCTATACAAATGCAAGAATTACGGTGAGAGCATTGAAGGGCGGGCATTCTGGTATTGATATAGGCGACAAAACACGATTAAATGCCGCTAAACTTATTGCCGAGCTTATTGCGGATTTCCCTCAAGGGGCTTATTATACGGATGAAACAGGAGTCATTACTTCTTGCAACATTGGGGCAATTGTAGCAGGCGGTATACAAAATTCAGTAGCTTCAATTGTGGAAAAGGGTATTAAGACAAATGATTATATTACGGAAATTATGAAAAAGACTTCTACAAATATTATTAATACTCTTGGTATGGCTTCTTATTCAATAAGAAGTGCTTCGGTGGCAAAAGAAGAAGAGCTTAAAGCCCTGATGCAGTCAATTGTTGATAAATTTAACGAGAAATATAAAGGACTTGCAGAAGCGGAAATTGAATTTGAGATACATCTTCTTCCGTTTGAACGAGCAAATGATGATAGGATTGAAAAAGTTCATACAAAGGCTTGTGAGATGGCAGGTATAAAAAATGAAATTTCATCATTCCATGCAGGGGCAGAAACTCATGTATATTGTCATAACAAAAATGCTAAAGGTGAAACATTTATGCCTGTATTATTGGGACTTGCCGATGTTTATAACATGCATTCCGCAGCGGAAAAAGTTGATTATATGACTATTCTTACGGGATATAAAGTTATCAAAAATACTTTTTTAGTATTCAACGAATAAGATAGCAAAAAATATTTTTTCAGGTTTTAAGTTATAGAAAAAATAGGAGGTCTCTATGAAACCGGATGCGATAAAACTTGTTAAAGGTCCTTTAAATTTTCATTATGTAAAATCGACAAAGTCTAAAGTTTTTTTGCCGATTGAATTACAGGATGATATTTACAATAAAATTTCGCCCCATATAGAGCGTTTGGAATTTGCTTCCAAAGAAGCAAGCCGCCCTGTGTTATTTGTACGGAGGGGGAACTTTACTATTATAAATTTTGGTCCATACACAACCGTAATAAGAAATGATTCTCTCTCGGAGAAAGTTGCCCAACAAATGTATGAACATATCAATAAGGTTTTTGATAAATCCCCCGAGAAATTAGGTAAAAACGTAAATATTGTTAAGTAACAAAAAGAACTGTTCTAAAAGAACAGTTCTTTTTTTATGATTCAAATTATCATTTTACTTCATTGCGTTTTCAACTGCAACAGCAACCGCAACTGTAGCTCCAACCATCGGGTTGTTGCCCATGCCGATAACACCCATCATTTCAACGTGAGCAGGAACAGAAGAAGAACCTGCAAACTGAGCATCACCGTGCATTCTGCCCATAGTATCCGTCATACCGTAAGAAGCAGGACCT
>CALUTM010000032.1 GCA_944323705.1 Candidatus Gastranaerophilales bacterium | reverse complement strand
TTTAAAGTTAAGCCCAGTGCAAGAGCGGCTTGTCGGCAGAGGGCTGAAGCGAAGCGTGCCCGTTTAACGCCGACAAACAAGAGAAGTGCAAAAAAGTGCAATTTTATTTTTACTTGCAAATTGGGATACCCAAAATTATCAATGAGATTTTGATACTAACTAAAAATTTAAAAATTCAGCTAATGTTAGATTAAAAGCTTTGGCTATTTTATTTAATTTGGAAAAGGTTACATCATTTTGAGCAGTTTCAATATTCCCTAAAGTAGAGCGTGCAATTTGGGCTAAATCCGCTAAATCATCTTGAGTGTACTTATGTAATTTCCTCAACTCTTTTATACGATTTGCTAATTTTTGTAATAAAACCTTGTCCATAATTGAATTGTCCGCTATAATGACAATGCAGACAAACTGTGAGACGGACAAAATAGCCTATGTTTACTAAAAAAATACTTATAGATTTAGACGGGGTTTTAAATGAATACGGGAAAGAAAAATTTAATGAAAAATATATTCCAGAAATTAAGGCTGGAGCTTATGAATTTTTAGAAACTTTATCTCAAAGTACAGAGCTATATCTTTTTACATCCAGAAATTTAATGCTTGCGACTAAGTGGTTAATGAGTAACAACTTAGATAAATTTTTTAAAGATGTAACTAATATAAAATTGCCGTCTTATCTTTACATTGATGATAGAACTATTTGTTTTAAAGGGGATTATCACAAAACTCTTGAAGAAATTGAAAAATTTAAAGTTTACTGGAAATAATATTTACCCCAACTTATATTTACCCCCTTGACTTCTGTCTCAAAACGAGTGATGAACGTACTGCACCAAGTATTACAAGGGCTTTGTGACAATGAAAAATCGTACCAATATTTATCAGTGAATCTTGTGTCACATTACAAATGTTTTTCAATATTTGTAATAATAGAGGCTTTAGGCATAAGCCCGACCATTCTTTCTACTACTTCACCGTCTTTGAATACAAGTAGTGTGGGTAGTCCGCTTACCTGATATTTTTTTGCCGCTTCAATGTTATCATCCGTATTAATTTTTGTAAACTTCACTTTGTCTGACAAATCCCTCTCGACTTCTTCAAGGATAGGGGATAGTTTTCTGCAAGGTCCGCACCAGTTTGCAAAAAAATCTACAACCGTAAGACCTTCATTATCTAATACTTCAATATCAAACAATTCAGTGTTAATTTCTTGTACCATAGCAGTAACTCCATTTTTTTATTATATTAATATTACCACATATAATATATTTATGCTATTATACTGGTGAGGAGAATTTAGATTTGGGGATGTGAAATGCCGCGTAAAAAAGAGATTGAAATAGTACTGGATACAGAGACAACGGGGTTAGATTATACAAGAGAACGTATTATTGAATTTGCTGCTGTAAGGTTAGAGAACGGCAAAATTAAGGATGAATATCAAACCCTTATAAACCCGCATCAGCATATAAGAAAGTCAAGCATGGCTATTCATGGGATTACTCAGGAGATGGTTGAGGATGCTCCTTCCGAGGAAGAAGTTTTGCCGAAGATTTTGGAATTCATAGGTGACTATCCTATAGTTGCTCATAACGTGATTTTTGATTACTCGTTTTTAAATGAAGCAAAAATGCGTGTTATGGGAGAGAAACTTGAGAATCCGAGAATTGATTCTCAAGCTATGTTTAAGGAGGTTGCACCTGATTTGGAATCTCATGGGCTTGAGGCTCTAACGCACAGATTTAATGTGGATTTGCAGAATCATCACAGAGCAATGGCAGATGCGATGGGGCTTGCTCTTGCTTATCCTAAGCTGAAAAAACTTTATTTGCAGCGAATGGATTGGCAAAGAAAACAATTAGATAATGTTGATTATCTTTTTGACAGGTATTTACGAATCCAACAAAGTATAGCAACTATGCAGGCAGAATTACAGGATTTGAAATCAATATTTAAGCTTCATTTTGAACTCGGTGGTGAGCCTCTGGTTGCCGAAACTGGTGAAATGATGGTTTATCAGTCTAAGCAGTCTTACGGATATGACTTGGCGGATATAAAGGATGTTTTGGAAAATGTAGGTGCTCTGGAGAAAGCGGTTAAAGTGAACAACGGCTTTATTGACCGACTTTGCAACGGTTTGAGCTTGTCGGAAGAGTACAAAGAAATTATACGTGCAGCAAGACAGGAACTTTCCGAGACGAGAAATATTCAAGTGATTAAGCCATGCAAGCAGTAAAAGACTTACCGAAAGAATTAGATGTATGTATTGAAAAACTTTCAAATCTGGGGTACGGAATTGCAAAGCACAACGGTTTTGTTATCTTTGTTACGGACGTTGCTCCCGGAGATAAAGTAAGGATTAGGATAGTTAAGAAAAACAAAAACTTTGCACATGCAATTGTGCTTGAGCTTTTGTCCCCGTCGCCATATCGTGTAAAACCTTTTTGTCCTTTACAGAAAGTTTGCGGTGCCTGCCAGTTGCAATTTATCGACTATAATTATCAATTGAAATTAAAAAAAGATATAGTTGCGGATGCAGTTCGTTCAATATGCGGAGCGGAAATTGAGATAAGAGATGTTATTCCAAGTCCAAAGCAGATTCAGTATCGCCATAAAATACAGTATCCTGTCTCAGAGACCAAGAGTTCTATAAGAGCGGGGTATTATAAAACAGGCACGCATGAATTGGTTAATATAAAGTATTGCCCGATTCAGCCGACATATTGCGATGAAATTATTGAATTTATTCGACAAAATGCGAAAAAATGCGGAATAAGCGGGTATAACGAAACAGAGCATAGCGGTCTGTTAAGACATATTGTGATAAGAACTTCAAGCCTTAATCAAAAGAGTCTTGTTATTTTGGTTGTTAATGCTGAAGGGGTGCGGGCTGAATTTATTGAGTTAGCACGGAAAATTTATACGGAGATTGATAATATTGCAGGTGTCGGGATAAATTACAATGTTCGTAAAACTAACCTTATTCTGGGTGAAAAAACGGAAATTCTTGAGGGTGACGGTTTTATTGAAGAAAAGCTTTGCGACAGAGTTTTTAAGGTTGGAGCGAAAACTTTTTTTCAGGTAAATCCTTACACTGCGGATAATATATTCAGATATGTAAAAGAATATATTTCGAATCACTCTCAAAATTCGGTATTGTTGGATGCTTATGCGGGTATAACGGCATTTGGAATATGTATGGCGGATGTTGCGAAGAAGGTTGTGAGTGTTGAAGAAGTTAAGGAATCTGTTGCTCTTGCGGATGTAATAGTCAGGGAAAATAAAATCAAGAATGTGGAGTTACACAACAAGGATGCCGCCGAATTTTTTGAAAGCGAATTAAAAAAAAGAAAGAAAGGGTATGATATTACAATCTTAGACCCGCCAAGAAAGGGTTGTACGGAGAAGAGTTTGGATTATGCCCTGCAATTGACAAAAGAAAAAATAATTTATGTCAGCTGTAACCCCGCGACACTTGCACGGGATTTAAAATACCTGATAGCACAGGGTTGCAGGGTTGAATTTATTCAGCCGTTTGATATGTTTCCGCACACATATCATGTAGAAAGTGTTGCTGTAATAAATCTGTAAAACATTCTTTGGTAAGCTCGGGCAGGATTTCGTGCACACAGGTTATACCCTTAACTTCTTCTTTAAAAAGTCTCTCTAAAAGTGCTTTGTCGTAATCAAAGAGAATAGAACCGTGTTGCAGGATATATCCGCTTTTTCTGCATTGAGCGGAGCCTATTATTTTTTTCCCTTTATAGCAAACATCTGCTCCGGTTGATATAAGCATGCAGTAATCAAAGTGTGTTGAGACTTTTTTATTTTCACCAAAATCCAGTTCAATTCCCAGTTTTTTAAAAAAGTCCATAAGAATTTTTGAAATATATTTATAAGATTCCTGAACTTTTTCTCCTTGCGGAATTGCAGATATCGGAGTAATACAACTGTATGTAACTTCATTATCGTGAAGTAGGGCTCTTCCGCCTGTTAATCTCCTTACGGAGGGAATTCCGCAGGTGCTAAAGTCCGTTTTTTGGTTTCTGCCGAGTGAAATACATTTCGGGCTCCAACCGTAAAGTCGGAAAACAGGTTCTTTAGATTGCCCTTTTATGGCTTCTTCAAGCAAATCAGAATCAATTTTCATGTTTTCTTCGCCTGAGTGTATGCTGTAGGGAATAAATTTCATTCTCTCTCCCGAGCTTTTTTCAATAAAGCATCATCATTTGTATGCTCTGCCAAAGGCATTGGTATAAACAAATCTTTGTATCTTCTTATAGCGTATTGATCTGTCATGCCGGAAATATAATCAGTTACAATTTGCGGTATTTCATCTTGATTGTAATAGGGTTTCAGCATTTCGGTATAATATTCAAAAAGTGATTTAATAATATTTTTTGCCTTTTTCTCTTCTGCTTTTGCAATAGGGTCAAGGTAAACATTATCAAACATCCAGGTTCTCAGTTTAGTAACATAGTACCAGCCTTCTTCTGACATTGTAACTTTTGGTTTGTCCAGTGAGTTTTCTATAACATCTGTAATCATTTTGCCTAATCTTTCAGACTGGTTTGAAGAAAAGTATTGAATGCAATCAGAGGGTAGGTCAGTCTCTGAAATAATACCTGCTCTTACGGAATCTTCAATATCGTGGTTTATGTATGCTATTTTATCTGCATACTGAACAATTTGTGCCTCCGGGGTTTTTGGTTTGTAACCCCAAGTGTGTGTCAAGATTCCGTCGACTGTTTCACGGCAGAGATTCATATCCTCTAAAATTTCTACAACTCTGACACTTTGAAGATTGTGATGAAATCCGTTCGGGAGCAGTTCGTCTAGGGTGGATTCCCCGCAGTGTCCGAAAGCGGTATGCCCTAAATCGTGTCCGAGGGCAATTGCTTCAACCAAATCCTCGTTCAGACGGAGACCTCTTGCCATAGTTCGCCCTATTTGTGCAACTTCAAGCGTATGCGTTAATCTTGTTCTAAAATGGTCGTTGTATGGAGATAGAAAAACCTGAGTTTTATGCTTTAGCCTTCTGAACGATTTAGAGTGCAAGATTTTATCCCTGTCTCTTTGAAATTCGGTTCTTATTTGAAAATGCTCTTCTCTTTTCCGATTTCTTCCCTTTGAGGTTTTGCATTTTGTTGCATAAGGGCTCAGTATTTCGAATTCCCGTTCTTCTAAAAAATCTTTAATGGTTTCTGTTTTCATAGCTTAATTATATCCAAAATAACGTTTTTTGACTACTTATAACGTTGTCTTTTTATTATAAATATTGTATTATATTTCAAGGGAGAGAATTGATGGAAACTTATTTAAATGCAGAATTTATAATACGTTTATTTATGGCTTTGGCGATGGGCTTTTTATTGGGCTTGGAGAGAGAACTTACCAATAAATATGCTGGTTTGAGAACTCATATTCTTGTGTGTTTAGGTGCTTGTATTTTTACCCTGCTTTCAATATACGGTTTTCCGACTTATGCTCCGGGGGACAATATTATAGTAAATAATGCAACAGGGATAAGGGACACTTCTCGTGTTGCTGCCCAGATAGTTACTGGTATCGGTTTTATAGGTGCGGGTACCGTTTTAAGAAACGGTCCTATGGTCTTCGGGCTTACGACGGCTGCTACATTATGGATTGCTGCAAGTATCGGTATGGCTTGCGGTGCGGGTATGTACGGTGTAGCACTTATTGCAACCGTACTGAGTGTTGCTGTGCTTACGCTTATAAGAATCTTTGAAAGACAATTCCTGCCAAGCAGCGGTAAACAGATAAGAAGATACAAGATAACTGTTTATTTAAATAACGATGATGTAAAGAAGGTATACGATTATTTGTCGGGTAAGGTTGAATATATGAGAGACTTTACGTCAAAGAAGTTGATTGAAAATCAGGAAAAGTCGAAGATTTCGGCTGTGTTTGACTTAACAAGCAAAAGACAGATTAATGATATATATAAAAAACTCTCCAATTTGGTTGTTGCGGATTCGATAACATTACAGGAAATGAATGACTAAAAAAAAGGCAAAAAAACAGAAAACAATGGCACAAATCCTTATGGAGTATGCAAGAACGGTTTTTGCATCTTTTCTTGTTGCTTTAGTATTTACGACTTTGCTTTCAATACATGCAAGAAGTGAAATGATTAAGAATTTGTATATCAATCCCGAAGAACAACAGAAACTGGATGAACAACTTGCAAGACAACTTGTAACCCAATCGGATTTTACAAAGGATTTAATGAGCAAAAAATACTCTGTATGTATGCAGGTCGGTAATTTGTATGAGACGGCTCATGACTATGCGGATGCGGAAATCGCTTTCAGGTTTGCTGTCGATAAGGCACGACCGGGTGTGTATGCACCATATATTAAACTTGCTTCCGTTTTAATTGCTCAGGAAAAGTTTAAAGAAACCGAATATTTGATAAATTCCGTTAAGGATGTCAATAATAAACATCTAATTAAGTTTAAAACCCGTTCATACATAGATATGGGTGATAAATATTATTCAATAGGTAAGTTTTTGAGTGCGGCTAAGTGTTATGAAAAGGCGGATTATTATTATAACAGATTTGTAAAACGTGACAAAAAGGTCGAAAGGGCTATAGATACACGGGCTGCGAATGCTTATCTTGAAACTGCCGATGTTATGGTTAAAAACGGTTATAATTCGGAGGCTGTTCGTTTTCTTAAAAAAGCAGAGCAGTATGAGCCTGAAAATTTTGAAATTAAATATAAACTTGCAATAATATACTCCGATTTGGACCCTATTCAATCTGTAGAATACTTTGAGCCGTTGCTCGATAAAATGCCGCAGGATATTGATTATGGTGTTTATTCCAAAGCTTTAATGAAAGCTGCAAATATTGCCGATTTACAAGGGCAGCCGACTAAGGCTAAGTATTACAGATATAAAATGCATTCTATAGATTTGTTTATTAATCAAAAAGTGGTTTATAGAAATGATGTAGAAATTGTGTTGAATTCTTTTTCTGTTAGAAAACTTTGGTTCAAATATAAACTGAGAGCGGTGTATCGTGTAAGAAATGTGTCTAATACGGATATAAAATTTTTATTTGCAGAGTTTGTACTTAGACAAGGGGACAAGGAACTTGAAAAAGTAGCCGTAAAATGTGTGAATAAGTCTGCACCTTTAGTCTCTAACGGGGGGGAATCAGGTGATATAAAAGTTACTTTTGGTAAAAATATATTTACAAAAAAAGAATTGGAGCAGGATTTTATTGATATATATTTGTATAAGGATGAAAAGTATAAGACCCTTGTGGCATCAATGAAAGTTCCGCTAAAATCATTTTAGAGAGACGGGGCGGAGTTAAGCAGATTTTTTGTGTATTCCTCATGCGGGAAATTAAAAATGCTGCTTGTTATATTTTCTTCAATAATTTTACCTTTGTACATTATCCCTATTCTGTCAGCAAGATACCTTATTACGTTTAAGTCATGCGAAATGAAAAGAATCGTTAAATCTCTTTGTTTTTTTAATTCTTTTAAAAGGTTTATAATCTGTGCTTGTATACTGGCATCAAGAGCACTTACAGGTTCATCGGCTATAAGCAGTTTCGGGTTCAGTACGAGTGCCCTTGCAATGGCAATTCTTTGTCTCTGACCTCCTGAAAACTCATGCGGATATAATTTAAGACAGCTCTCAGACAAACCTACGTCTTGCAAAACGTTTTTTATAATTGCGGATTTACGGTTTTTTGAATATTTAGTATTTATATCCAACGGCTCTTGCAGTATATCGCCGATTTTCATTTTGGGGCTCAGACTGGAATAAGGATTCTGAAAAACCATTTGAACTTTAGCCGGGTACTCTTTTTTTTGAGCCGGAGACTGTTTGTATATATTTTTGTTTTCAAAAAGGATTTCTCCCGTCTTAGGTTTTACCAGTTTGGTAATTGCCTTGGATAATGTGGACTTTCCGCATCCCGACTCTCCTGCAAGTGCATATATCTCCCCTTTTTCTATATGGAATGTTACGTCATCAACCGCGGTAAGTGAGACAGCGGAGTCATTTTTTATATTTTTGTATTCAACGGTGAGGTTTTTAACTTCTAGTAAATTATCCATGTAATCATTTTAACATAGAAGCTTTTATGGTAAAATCGTCATATAGGATAAGGAGCGTTATATAATGTTTGATGTATTTGTTCGTAAATTTATAACCGTTAAGAATATTATATTTTTTATCATTGCTATTTTGTTTTTAATATTTATTACCAAAATAAAAGATATAGCTATCTTGTTTTTCGCGTCATACGTAATAGCGTGTTCTTTAAATCCGATTGTGGATAAACTGAATCGTAAGATGGCACGTTCTCTTGCCGCAAGCCTTGTTTTAGGTGTTGTACTTCTTGTAACAGCACTGTTTCTTGTTCCTATCGGGTTTATGGCAGGACATCAGATAAAGGCTTTTTTAAATACATTACCGGGGCAAATAAGTGCTCTAAAGAGTTTTATAATAAACACTCCTATATTAAAACAAACAATCTTGAGCCAACTTGATTTGGGAGAAGTTCTTTCTTCAGCATCCGGTTTCACGACTAATTTTGTAAACAGTTCAATTAGTGCAAGTATGGGAGTAGCTTCCGCAATTGTGTATTTTTTGGCTGCTTGTATCATAATTTATTATTTCATGTCAGATAAAGAAGTCGTTAAAAAGACTTATGTAAGCCTTTTCCCTCGTCCGATGAAGGAACGTGCGGAGGAAATTTTAGATACAATATCTCAAAAAATCGGTGGTTATGTGTTGGCTCAGGTTGTCACAATCGCCAGTGTCGGTATCATAATGACGATAGGTCTTGCCCTTTTGAGGGTGGATTATGCCGTGTTACTCGGTGTATTGAATGCGGTCTTGGATTTAATCCCGGTTGTGGGACCCGGGATTGCTCTTTTAATAACACTGCTTGTTGCCTATAAAATGGGACCTGTTACATTATTGTTAATATTGCTAGTCTTTGTAATTGCACAGTGGGCAGAAAACAATCTTATACGACCTTTTATATTCGGAAAGTTTCTGGATTTGCATCCGCTCGTTATATATTTCTTCTTGTTTGTAACCGCCCAGTATTTAGGTGTTATAGGGGTTATTTTTGCTCCGGCAATTGCGGCTACCGTTTGTGTGCTAATTGAAGAATTATATATAAAGAATGTTAATTAATGGAGAAGATTTTATACAAATCAAATAAAGGTAAGTACAATTTTGCTATGGCATTTCCTGCAATAGAAAGTTTTGCCCTTTCCTCTTTAGGGTATATGTGGTTGTATAAAATTGCCGATACCATGGAAGGGGTTAACGCGGAAAGAATTTCTACGGATAACCTTTATATAAGCTCCTCTAAAATAGATTCTATAGCATTTTCAATGTCATTTGATTTTGATTTTCTCGGGGTTTTTGAGATTTTGGAAAGGTTGAAAATTCCTTTTTATAAAAATGATAGGGATACTACCTGTCCTTTGGTTTTTGCGGGCGGTCCTGTTATAACAACAAATCCTGCTCCTTATGAGGCATTTTTTGATTTTATGATAATAGGCGACGGTGAGGGGTGCTTTACTAAAGTTTTAGAAATTTTAAGGGATAATTCACGACAAGATGTCTTGGAAATCCTAAAAGGGGTAGATGGGGTATATTTTCCGGGGGAGCATGTAAAAAAGGCAACCGTAAATTTAAATGAGGTTATTTATACTCCGATACTCAGTGACAAAAGTTATTTTAAGAATACATTTGTAATAGAGCTTGCAAGGGGATGTATGAACAGGTGTGCTTTCTGTACCGCATCTTATACAAATCTCCCTTTTAGGTATAATGAATATGAAAAAATAATACAAACAATAGAGTTAGGGCTTCAATATACCGATAAGATAGCGTTACTTGGTGCTCAAATAAGTGCTCACCCCCGGTTTAACGATATAATGGAATATTTACGTAAAAAGATGGAGAATGGCGTTCATATTGAGCTCGGTATTTCATCGCTCAGAACGGATTCCGTTACGCCCGATATGGTTAAAACTCTTGTTATGGGCGGTCAAAAACACTCCACCATTGCGATAGAAGCGGCGAGCGAAAGGTCGCGGCGATTTGTAAACAAAAATTTAAAAGAAGAACAGATACTGAATGCCGTTAAAATTGCCCGTGAAAACGGGCTTAAGGGACTTAAAATATATTCAATGATTGGAATTCCGTATGAAACGCAAGAGGATATCGAAGAGTTTTTGCACCTAGGAAATAAAATAAAGTCGGAGAATAAAGGGTTTGGTATAGAATTCTCTTTTTCATCATTTGTTCCAAAACCCCAGACCCCTTTTCAATGGTCCCAAAGAGAAGACACAAAGTCTCTTGAAAAAAAACAAAAGTACTTGGAAAGAGAATTTGCGAAGCTTGGTATTGCAGCCAAGTTCTCAAGCATTAAATGGGATTTTTGGCAGTCGGTTTTATCAAGAGCAGACCGCTCTTTTGCTCCATTTCTGGTTGAAGTGTACAAAAACGGCGGAAAACTCGGGAGTTTTAAGGCGGCTCAAAAATCTTTGAAGCCCGATATAAAATGTAGTTTTGGTATGGAAGAGGATTTACCCTGGGATATGATTGAAAATTATCCGCCCAAGAATTTGCTTATAAATGAATACAACCGATTATGTAAATTTTTGTAACAAATTTATAAAAATGCGAAATTGGGAAATTTTTATATACTTTATATATATGTAAGATGTAAAACAAAAGATTTAATCCCTAAATCCCTTCCTAACTAATTTTCCAGCTTCTCTAAATGAGAAGTTTTTTTTTTGCTTTGTAATAATAATTTTCAATCTAATGTAAAGATTTGTAACAGTTTTATTAAAAAAACTAAAGTTTTTAGCGAATTGTGCCGTAAATAATAATACAAGGGAAAAAAATAAAGGACTGAAAACAAAAATGGGAATGTCAGCATCACAAGCCAGATTATTAACGCTTACGAGCAGGCTCCATGATATTGAGTACAAGGCACAAAATATCCAGAGTCAGAAAATAGCGTTGGCAACTCAAAAAGATGAGTTGTACCAGGCTTATTGCGATGCTTTGGATGCGAAGAAGATTCAGGTTGCTTTTAATAACGGAGATGGTACAAGAAATTTCGTAGATGCATCATTTGCAACTTTATGCGGGTATAGTAATGACAGATTTAAGCAATATTCACTTGTTGACGCAAGGAGCGGTAAAGTTATTGTAAGTGAAGAAACCGCACAGATGTATGAAGATTTTGGAAACGACAAGTACAGTTTTGCTTGGGCAATGTTGGGTTTTGACGGGAACTTCTGCTGGAATTATGATTACGATGGCTGTGAAGTCGGTATCGGAACAAGTCAATGCTCTACTGACGGAAATTGTCTGATGACTGAAGTTGAACAAGTTGTTTATGATATGTATAGCACAGATGAAGATCTCTCGGAAGCTTATGCCGATGTGGAAGAAGCATTGGATAACGGTGATACATCTCAACAAAAAGAGGCTTTGGAAAAATTTAGAGATATTTTATACGGCAATACTGAATATCGTAACGAAATATACAAATATATGTGCTATAACAAAAATGATGATAAGGATAAAGTTATAGCCAACAGCGATTTTGATTATGATCCGGATAACTTCCCGTCTGATGAATTTAATTATTATGTACAATTATTTGAACAAATTCAATCCGCAGGCGGGTGTACAACAATTGACCCCAGATATGAATCAGGTGAAGAGGGCGAACTCTGGCTTAATAATATGATTACATCCGGGTTAGTCTTAATAGAAGTTTACAATAATGATTCAAAAGAATGGCAGCAAACAAGTGTTGCAACGAGTACGAATGCAAATTATCTTCAAGAAGTTCAAGATGAAACTGATTTGAAGAAAGCGGAGGCAGAGTATGAACATGAGTTGGATATTATTAATACAAAAGATACAAAATATGATCAGGATTTAAGTAAATTAGAAACAGAAAGGACATCAATAACAACAGAAATAGATTCGATTAAAACTGTACGTGATGACAACATTGACAGAACCTTCGGTATATTCAGTTAATCTTTTAATTCAAACTTTCGAACCCTTGTTTGTATGTCTTCAAGAAGCTTTCTGTTTATGGAAAGCAAATCTCCCAGAATCGCAATAATTCCCAATTGTATAGCGGAGATGAGAAATACTGATGCAAATATTAACGACTGTACGTGTCCGTTGCCGTTGCCTTGCAGATAAAAATAGATGAACCTGATAACAAGCATAATTCCCAACAAACCCGACAACCCCGCAAGTGATATGAAAAATCTGAAGGGTCTGTATACAATGAACATTCTTATTGTTGTTTTCATTGATTTGAGCACGTAATCAAAAATATTTTTAACAAGCTTTGATTCTCTCAGCTTAGGATTAACCCTAATTGGAACAGAGACAATTTTCAGGTCTTTTGCGTTTGCCTGAAGAATAGTTTCCATTGTATAGGTATAATTATCAAATACATTAAGCTTTATTGCAGCTTGCTTAGAAAAAGCCCTAAATCCGCTCGGAGCATCGGAGACAGGTGCGGATGAAAGTAGTCGCAGGACTGCTGAACCGACTTTTTGTAAGATTTTTTTTATAAGTGAGAATTCTTTTATTGCTTCTATATTTCTAGCCCCTATAACAATATCTGCATTACCGTCAATTATCGGTTGTATTAGTTTTTTGATATCGTCGGCACAGTATTGATTATCGGCATCAGTGTTTACTATAATATCGGCTCCACGCTTTAAGCTCTCTGCAAGTCCGCTTCGAAAAGCGTTGGCAAGTCCTTTATTAGGTTTGATATCTATAACGGAAGCTCCGCAGCTGCGGGCAGTTTCGGCGGAATTATCCGTAGAACCGTCATTTATTACGAGTATCTCAATTTCATCGATTCCGGCTAATTCTTTCGGTAAATCACCGAGAGTTTTCCCTATTTGCTCCTCTTCATTGTAACAAGGTATTTGAATAATAAGCTTTGTCATGTAAAATATTATATATAAATATGAAAAGGGGAGCAAGTTGCTTTTTTTTATAATTTTATTCGGGCTGCTGTTGCGATTAAGTTTTATAAATAAGCCGGAAGGGCTGTGGAATGACGAGTATGTAAGCTGGTTTGTTGCTAATACGTCGGAAGGTTTTTGGCAGGAGGTTTTTAAGCAGTGCCATATGCCGCTTTATTATTTATATTTGAAACCTTTTACTCAATTTTCCGACATTGTGTTAAGACTAACCTCTGTAATTCCCGGTGTAATAGCCGTTTGGATAATGTACCTGACGGGTAGGGAATTTTCTAAAAAAGCGGCACTGTATTCTGCTTTGATTACATCTGTTTTGTCTTTTCTTGTGTATTATTCGCAAGAAGTAAGGTTTTATTCTTTGCTCTTTTTATTCTCGGCACTATCGTTACTTTATACTGTTAGAGTAATAAAAAATGCAAGCAGGAGAAATATTGTCGGTTATGCGATTCCGTTGACCTTGATTCTGTTTACGCATATTATAGGTGTAGTATATGTCTTTTTTAATCTTTTGTATGTAGTTTATAAAAAACGGTCGCTTCCTTTGTGGATATTATTTTTACCGATTTTGGCACTACCGTTTCTTCCTGCGGTATTGAAAATGCTTCCGTCATCTCAGTGGTGGGGACATTTTTCTTATACAAATATTCTGTTTTTGATTACGGATTATTTTTCGCCGATACTTACAAATAATGTTAATGCACCTCCCGTATTCTTTTATAACAAATCTCTCTCCGCTTTGCTCATATTCCCGTCTGTTATTGCCTGTTTGGCTATAGCACGCGGATTTAAACGGGGATTGTTCTTTATTGCATTTGGTACGGTGGTTGTTCTGGCTGTAGCTGCTGCCGCTGGAAAATTGGTGTTTATAACAAAGTACTCGATAGAAATATTGCCGATTTTTATATTATTAATGTCACTGGGCTTCGAAAAGATGAAAAAGACCGGCACTGTTTTACTGACTGTGTTTGTGTTGTTCCATATAATGTCTTTTTTCACTCCCTATTATGTAACAAAGCTGCCAAGAAGTGAAGGTCATCGAATTGTCGGCGAAATTTTAAATAGGCAAGATGCTAATAATGTTATTTTTACTTATTATGAGCCGGATAGATTCTATCGCTATGCAAATTTAAGCGGTAAAAACACGTATTTTATAAGTAAGATAAATCGTTTTGAATATTTGGAAAACCCCTCATTGATATTAAAAAAAGTACCGATTGGGGAGAGTGTATCAGTGGTATTTTTAGATAGTGTAAGCTTTTTTGACGAAAATTTTGTTACACAAAACCAAAATAATCCCAAAATACCGGAAATGTTTTTGACTTTTTCAAAAATTAAAAACTCATTAATAAGAACCTTAAACGATGATTTTACGGACTTTGAAGTGGCGAAACTAGGCTCTTGGACAATAATAAAAGCCCGCAGGTTCAGATAACTTTACAAACGGTTGACATCTTTTTATGCTTCTGATATCTTACTAAATATAATCGCAGACAGTTAGTATCCTTATGTTAGGATTTAATCTGAAAAGGCTAGCCGAGATTACACCCGGGTGGGAAAGAACAGATGAGACTTGAGGTCGGGTTCTGTTTAGGAACTAGGGTAGGGCACCATCCGATCTTAGAAGTATAAATAGCTTAAGATTGTGTAGATTTTGCGATTAGATGAAAAGGTTGCAAAATCTTTTTAGTATGAAAAGGTCGAGAAACTATATATAAAAAGGAGCAAAACATGTCAACAAAAGCTTTTAAAAATGATAAGGTCGCTCTTATCAAAGAAAAAATTGATAAAGCACAAGTTGCAATTGTTACCGAATACAAGGGTTATAGCGTAGAAGAAATTACCAAATTAAGACGTGCACTTCAAAAAGAAGGCGGGGATTATATGGTAACAAAAAATACCCTTGCAAAAATCGCTATCAAAGGCACTCCTTACGAAGTGTTAGCTGAAACATTGAAAGGACCTATTGCAATCGCATTTGGTTTTGAAGATCAGGTAGCACCTGCTAAGGCTTTATCAAACTTTATTAAAGATACCAAAAAAGGCGAAATCCTGGCAGCTGCAATGGATGGAAGACTTATGTCTGCTGCCGAAGCAAAAGCTCTTGCAACTCTTCCTTCAAAAGAAGAAATTTACGCAAAAATGCTTGGCTGTATCAATTCACCGGCATCTGGTATCGCAAACTCTGTCAACGCTGTTATGTCATCTCTTGTTAGAGCTGTTGCAGCTGTCAGAGACCAAAAATCCGCTTAGGGTTAAATTTATTGCAGATTTTTAATATGCAATAAATCAAACAAGGCAAAATGTATTACAACAAAAATCAAAATAAAAGGAGAAAAAAATGAGTATTGAAGCAATTTTAGAATCAATTGAAAAATTAACTTTATTAGAAGCTGCTGAATTAGTAAAAGCAATGGAAGAAAAATTTGGCGTATCTGCTGCTGCTCCGGTTGCTGTAGCTGCTGCTCCTGCAGGTGCTGCTCCTGCTGCTGCTGAAGATGCTGATGCTGAAGTAAACGTTGTTTTAGCATCTGTTCCTGCTGATAAGAAAATCGCAGTTCTTAAAGAAGTAAGAGCTATCACCGGTCTTGGCTTGAAAGAAGCTAAAGATTTAGTTGATGGTGCTCCTAAAGCTATTAAAGAAGGCGTTAAGAAAGAAGAAGCTGAAGCTATCAAGAAACAACTTGAAGCTGCTGGTGCTACTGTTGAAGTTAAGTAGTTTGTTACTTTTTATAGTAAAAGACAGGATTGAATTTTCAATCCTGTCTTTTTAATTTATCGATTTGCTTTTTTATTTTTTCTTAATTATCATAAAAGATTTTAATCCACGCCCGGTACTCTGATTCTCTTCTGTAGACACGACACTAATATTTTTGTAGTTTAATGAAGTGGAACTGCCGCCATCAAAAGCCATGGCACTGTCGAGCCCGTTTTTGGCACAGAGTTCTCTTGCCTCATAAATATCCATCGGGTGTGCATTTGTTACGATAAATATATGTGCTTCCTGCTCTCCGTTTGGGAGATTTTTTATACCAATCAGTGTTCTTGCCGTTTTGTGAAGCACGGATGCGGATTCTCTTATAATATTGCCTTCTTTATCTTTTACAATAAAGAATTCTTCTTCTAAGCGTAAATTAGGGAGCAACTGCGGTCCACCCTGTGCAGAGGTTTGAATTGAACACAGAAAATCCGTTTTTGAATTATGCTGTGCTATTTCGTATTTAAGCTTCCCGTCACAGTCCAATACCCTGAATTCAGTCCTGTTCAACAGTTTATTAAGATTTTGTCTCAATATGGGGTTACCCAGAATGTTTTCATTGAATATCGGATCCTCAACCGTTTGCGTGTCATTTATTATGTATGAAACGGTTTTTTGATTTTCGGGGTCAAAAAAGCCCGTATTAATCGTTAATAAAGATTTAGATTTGTAGTGGGCTTCTTTATTTGTAATTAATGTCGGTGACGATACAAATTGTATTTGTTTTTTGATTTTGTCACCTGACAGTATAAAATGATACACTCCGTCATCAAAAGTCATGTTAATCGGTGACGCCCACACTGCCTGCATTAGTATTACTGATAATAAAACTAAAAATTTTTTCATATTATAGATCCCTTGATTTGTAAAATGCTATTATTGCCCCTAAGAATGCTGCGGGAGGAAACGCCGCAGTTATAACAGGGTGTAATACCCCCTTTTCTGCCAATAAATCAAAAAACGGCAGAGTTATATAATATACAAAAATACATCCTATAGCAATAGTGAAACCTATTAATCTTTGTTCTCTGGGTTTGCTGAAACCTAAAAGACATCCCATAATTGCAAGCAGTACGCATACAAACGGGTGGAAGAAACGTTGCAGATATTTGTTGTACATCAATCTGTAATCCTCATCCAAATTTTCTTTCTTAAGTAAGTCAATATAGTGTTTCAAATCCTTGTTATTTATATCTCTGTCTTTCTTTGTAGAGTTTATCATAATAGTGTATGCGTTTTCCGCATCATCGCCATTCAATATGTCAACTCTGTTGGTTTTGGTAATTTTTTTGAAAATACCTTCGTCATTAATATCATAAGATGTAACATTTTTCAGGACCCAACAGGGTTGCCCTTTTGTATCAACACCTTTGTATCCGTTTTCAGCGACAAGAATGTTTTCAAGCCCGTGTAAATCATCGAAAACTTGTTTTGAAAAGTTCATAACAATGACATCTGTCATTTGTTCCTTGAAAAATCTTGATACAATAACCGCCTGCTCGGGATAGTTATTTTCATCTTTTTTTGTATAAATGTATTGCGTCAAAACCGCTCCGCCTTTGATTTCCTGAAGCTTTTGGCAAGAGTACGGAATCCATTTATCATAAGTAACAAAACATAAGTACGTAACAATAAAGCTCAAGACTAATAGAGGACGTAATATTCTGGAGAACGACATTCCTACAGCTCTAAAAATCGTAAGTTCAGAGTCTTTACTTAATTTATCAAACGTAAACAGGGAACCGAGTAGTAATCCTACAGGGAAAGCCTTTCCGAGGATTTTAGGCAGTTCATACACTAAAACCAGAACTCCTGTTTTTACCGTATATTCACCCTCAAGAATTTTCTTTATTGTATTAAGAAGCATCTCAGGGGCAATCCAAACAATAGTGAATAAAAGTATTGCAACAATTGTTGTTACTAATACCTGTGTAAAAATATACCTGTCATATACGGTAAAAAGTTTTTTCATATTAGAGTTTGAAATCCTTTCCTAAGTAGAATTCCTTTGCAACAGGGTCATTTGCAACATCGGTACTTTTGCCCTGAATTTTAATTTTACCGTCAAATATTACATACGCCCTATCCGTAATAGACAGTGTAGCTTTGGGGTTGTGGTCTGTAATAAGAACACCTAGTCCCTTTTCTTCCGAGATTTTTCTAATATTATCTTTAATTTCTCCGATTGCAATAGGGTCAATCCCCGCAAAAGGTTCGTCAAGAAGCATAAAATCCGGGCTTGCGGCAAGTGCCCTTGCAATTTCAACACGCCTTCTTTCTCCGCCTGAGAGTGCAACTGCGGGAGCTTTTCTGAGCTTCATGACCCCAAATTCGGTTAACAGTTCTTCAAGCTTCATTTTTTTCTCGTCTACGGTTAATTTGTCGTTCATTTCAAGAACGAGCTGAATATTTTCTTCTACCGTCAGCTTTCTGAAGATAGAGTTTTCTTGCGGCAGATACCCTATACCTTCTTTGGCTCTCAAGTTCATCGGCCAATCCGTAATTTCTTTATTGTCAATAAAAACACTGCCTTTGTTAGGTTTGATTAAGCCGACAATCATATAAAACGTAGTGGTTTTCCCTGCACCGTTAGGTCCTAAAAGACAAACAACTTCACCTTTATCCATATAAAACGATACGTCATTTACAACGCTTCTGTCACCGTAGATTTTAACCAGATTTTTTGCTTCAATCCTCATTTTCACTCCCGTAATTCTCTATTTTAATATGATACAACAAAAGCACCTGAGTTTAAATTGTTAACTTTTGTTAAGATTTGATTTAAAAAAGTCAATTTTACAAAACAAAAATACTTTATAGATATGTAAGGTAAAAGGTTAACAAATTTATGTAGGAGGTCATTATGTCATATTATGGCATACCTGGAATAGGATACGGATTAGGAACATTGGGTCTGAGCAGTATGGGCAGTACATACTATGATCCGACTATGATGATGGGAATGAGTGCATATTCTCCGTATGGTATGATGGGAATGTACAATCCTGCATTTATGGGACAGATGAATCAGGCTTATCAAGATATAGAGAAGTCTCAATTGAATTTCTCGGGTGCAATGCATGAACTTATGCTGCAAAATCAAACCAGAGCCTATGCAAGCCAAGACAGGGCTATTTTCGAAAAAGCAATGGTTGATGCTGGAGTGAGAAAAAATCTTACAAATTTAGCCGAGAAAATCAGGGAAGGTGATACAGATGGCGTCTGTGTTGCTTTTGATGAATTGAAACAAACTTTGTACAGTAAATATAATGATTATTTTAAAGCAAATGCAGGAACGATTGATCCGAATGACAGTGTAACGTATTTTATAGAAAATCTCTATAATCAGTTAATATTGGGTGGTAATCCCGGAGAAAGCTTAAGAGGTGATTTGCAAAAATATGGAGAATCAGCTTTTGAGCACGGATTTATGAAGCATTTTAACGGAAAAGATTATCACAAGAAGAATGCTGAAGAGGCAGAAAGCTATATATACGGTACCCCCGTAGATAATAAAGCAGGAAAAGAAAGAACTGCTAAAATCGGTGCGGCAACGGCGGCTATCGCAGAGGCAGGTGCAGCAGGTTTAGCAGGTGCAGCTCTCGGTAAAATTATTCCAAAAGTAAGAAAAATTCCACATATAGGAAAGATAATGGCAGGTCTGGCTATAGCGGGTGATATAGTTTGGCAATATTCAAAAAATTAAGTGTTAGCAAGACAATGTGTGTATGTACCGCCAATAAATTTGGCGGTTTTTGTTTGAAGTCTTGACATTTAATCTTGATATTTTATTATAATAAACGTGACAAAACTATAATGGGGCGTCGCCAAGTGGTAAGGCAGCTGGTTTTGGTCCAGCCATCCCGGAGGTTCGAATCCTTCCGCCCCAGATTTAAAAAGACCTGAACCTTCATCAGGTCTTTTTTATTGTGTCAATAATTTTAACCCCGTAATTCCGCTTATTATTAAGCAAATACATACCAGTCTCATTGCCGTAACGGGCTCCTTAAACAAAATTATCCCGAACAGAACCGTTCCTATAGTACCGATTCCCGTCCAAATTGCGTATGCTGTTCCAAGCGGTAAATTCTTGAGAGACAGTGCCAAAAAGTAAAAACTCAAAACCATGCAAATAACGGTTATTATAGAAGGTATGAGTTGAGAAAATCCGTGTGAAAATTTTAGTCCGACAGCCCAACTGATTTCAAAAATGCCTGCTATAAGAAGTAAAATCCAATGCATTGTTGCTCCTTTCGTTATAAAGCCGGGGAGACATTGTCTCCCCGGCTTTTATCCTTCCGTGTGCAAGGGATACCCCTTGCGTTTTCTCTCGGACCAGACCAATATGTATATTGCGGAACCCTAGAAAACTTTTTTTATTAATTTTTTAGATTATATAGATTATATTTATAAAAAACATTTCTGTCAAATCCCTGAATTACCGTAATTCCCGTTTCCTCGTGATAATAAGAATAACGCCCGATAATACGGCAGCAACCCCGCACATAATTCTTATTGTCAATTGCTCGTGAAAAACCGTAACACCGAAGAACAAAGCCGTAAGAGGCTCCAACGAACCTAAAATCGCAGTTGTAGTTGAACCTATCAGTTTTATTGATATATTAACAGCCTCTATTGAAATTATGGTTGGCAAAATGGCAAGTGCGAGAGTGCATAGCCACATCAAAGGCTTATCCATTAACTGTAATTCAGTGCAAAAATGTAAGTTCCATATATACACCAGAAGTCCGAACAGCATTACGTAGAAACTCATTTTATTTCCGTTCATGTGTCTCACTGATTTAATATTTTTAACACCGACAATATATAGGGCGTAAAGCAGAGCCGATAAAAGCACGGTAAACACGCCATGCAGGTTTAATTTAACTTCGCCTCCACCATGGTAGAGTAGTATTATTCCCGCCGAAATCAGTATAATTGAAAAAATTACGGTTTTTGTAATTTTTTCTTTAAAAAATATGGTCATAATAAGAGCAACCATTACGGGATATATAAATAAAATTGTACAAGCAATCCCCGCATCAATATATTTGAATGCGTCAAATAAGGTGTATGAAGATAAAGAGAAAAAAAGCCCAAGCATTAAAAGCGGGGGAAATTCTTTCAATGAGATTTTCAAAGAGATTTTTTTGTGGAATTTTATCCATAATCCGTAAACAATAACTGCAATGAAATACCTGTAAAATAATACGGAATTAACTCCTATCCCCGCAGCATAAAGCGGCAGAGCAAATAAAGGATTTGTTCCGTAGCTTGCGGCTGCAACAGCTCCGTAAAATATTCCTGTAGCTTTTCTCTTCATATAACGACAAGTTAACCTAAATAAATTATAAAATCAATCTATAGAATGTGAACAAATATTTTTTTAAAAGTTTTTGTTTGCCTTCTTAAGTTATTGTCGGGCAATGTCGAGACCTACAAGCTAGTGAATAGTGAGTAGTGAATAGTGAGTAGTGAATAGATTTTTGTTAGGCAATGCTACGACATTGTTTAACAAGCATAAGTGTTCCCTCTCCTTACAGGAGAGGGGTAGGGTGAGGTGGCAATCTACAAGCCAGTGACTAGTGACCAGTGAATAGTGAGTAGTGAATAGACTTTTGTTAGGCAGAGCCCGACATTGCTGTCACACGGACTTAACGCGAAATTATTGGTGTCTTTGCGAGGACGATTAGTCCGAAGCAATCCAGCTTTTTATTAACTTTTGTATTTTGATATTATTTATTCTTGTCATTTTCTTTCTCTTTTATTGCGGGGGTAAATGAAGTTTGTGGATTTTATGCCCAACTGGTCCGCATGATAGAAAAAGGGGGTAAATGAAGTTTGTGGATTTTATGCCCAACTGGTCCGCATGATAGAAAAAGGGGGTAAATGAAGTTTGTGGA
>CALUTM010000031.1 GCA_944323705.1 Candidatus Gastranaerophilales bacterium | reverse complement strand
TGGGAAGATAGCACGCTGCCAACATCTAATTTAGAAAAAGAGTAGAATGAATGGATGTTCATTTTACTCTTTTTTTTGTAACAATTTCTTAATAATTAAGAGAAATATTATTTTATCACGCAATTTTTAGAATTAGAATGTTTTTATAAAAGGTGTAGAAAAAATGAAAGGAACCTAAATTATGTCAACTGTAAATCCTGTAGGAGCTCAACAAGCTAATACTCCGGCTTTCAAAGCAAAAAAAATTAACCAAAATGAACTTAAAAAAATCTTTGACGGAACCGGCGGAGATAACTTTGCCGCAAAGAATCCATTAAAAAACATATATCATCGCAATGAAAAATATGAAAAATATTTAGATGAAATGAATGCTAATTTGCGAAAAAATGTAGCATTGGATACTTATAAGAAATTAAATGAAGCAGGGCAAGTATCTAAAAAGTAAAAAAAAAAGAGCCTTTATGGCTCTTGGAATTAAGAATAGCTGGAAGTATGAAAAAGATTTAATATACTTATTTAACAATATGGGCTATATTAAATCTATTACCCAATTATGCTATTTGTAATAAGAATATATGACAATTGTCATATATTCTTATTATATTTTAAGAAATTTATGTCTCTTTATTTTATTCTGTAATTATGTTATTGATATAAATTTTATTAATTCGATAAAAGTATTATATTATGTTAATAAACTAATGATGTTTTTATGTACAAATCTTATATTATATGATATGATGGAATTAGTAGTAGTATTAAATTTTTGAGGATATATGCGATAAAGATTATTATTTAGAATTATTTAATAGTTGTCGGGTAGGTTATATGTGCCCGAATATCGTGTATATATAAAAAAATAGAAAAGGAAAAGGTGCTAAATGAATGCATTATTGACGTGTGCAATTATTTTGTCTGTCATATTGATTGCAGTAATTGCAGTGCAAAGAGTTAAGTACAAAAATTTGGTTTATCAAACCGAACAGTCTAAAAAAGATTTATTGGAGAAGGAAGCTATTTTACAAAAAGAGGCCATGATAAAGGCTAAGGAAGCTCTGCAAGAAGAGCGTGAACAGTTAAATGAGGATGAAAGAGAAAGAAGAAGAGAGTTTGCTGTTATAGAGAATAAGCTTTCTAAGCGTGAAGATTTATTGGAAAATAAAATTCAGGAAGTTACTGACAAAGAAGTCGAACTGGACAAGATGAAAGAAAAGCTCATTGAAAGAGAAGATCTTCTTGCCGATATTGTACAAAAGCAGACCGTTGAGTTGGAAAGAATTGCGGGAATGTCTGCGGAGGATGCAAAAAGGATGCTTCTTGAACAGTTGAAAAGTGACTTGGCTCAGGAGCAACTTCAACTTATAAGAGAAAATGAGGCAAAAATACGAGAGGATGCTTTAGAAAAATCAAAGGAAATCCTTTCTACTACCATGCAGCGATGCATGATGGAACAGGTTGTAGAATCAACTGTGTCGGTGGTCTCGTTACCTAATGACGAGATGAAAGGACGTATTATCGGGCGAGAGGGTAGAAATATAAGGACTTTGGAAACACTTACGGGAGTTGATTTAATTATAGATGATACTCCCGAGGCTGTTGTTTTGTCTGCTTTTGACCCTGTAAGAAGAGAAATTGCCAAAATTGCTTTGGAAAAACTTATTCAAGACGGTAGAATCCACCCGGTAAGAATAGAAGAAACCGTTGAAAAATCCAGAGAAGAAGTTGAAAAGAAAATTATGAAAGAGGGTGAAAACGCTGCCGTTGATATGGGTATTATGGGGTTAAACAAGGAATTAATCAAAAATCTCGGCAGGCTATACTATAGAACAAGTTACGGACAGAATGTTTTGAAGCATTCCCTTGAAGTAGGTCATATTGCAGGTATGTTAGCAGCAGAGTTGGGTGCAAATGTCTATGTTGCCAAAAGAGCAGGGCTTTTGCATGATATTGGTAAGGCTGTTGACCAAACACAAGAAGGTACTCATATTCAGTTGGGTGTAGAATTGGCAGCAAGATATGGTGAGAAACCTGAAGTTATTCATGCAATTGAAGCTCACCATGACGACGTTACCGCAAATACTATAGAGGCTGTTCTTGTAAAACTTGCGGATGCTATTTCTGCAGGCCGTCCGGGGGCAAGGCGTGATACCTTGGAAATTTATATAAAACGTTTACAAAAAATAGAAGAAATTGTAAACGGGTATGAAGGTATAAAGCAGTCTTTTGCAGTGCAGGCAGGGCGTGAAGTTCGAGTTATTGTCCAGTCTGAAATGTTTGATGATTTGGCTTCTCAAAAGCTTGCACGTGATATTGCCAAGAAAATAGAGGATGAACTTGATTATCCGGGACAAATAAAGGTTACGGTTGTAAGAGAGTTTAGAACAACTGAAATTGCTAAGTAGGAAATAGAGGGGAGTGGCTCTCTCCTCTATATTTAATAAAGTTATGAGTGGTATTACTGAAAATTTTAAAATTTTATTTTTTGGTGACATTACGGGGCGTCAGGGGCGTAATGCAGTAAAGTCATATTTGAAGGGTTTGTCAAAGGCCCCGGACTTTGTGATTGCAAATATAGAGAATGCTTCACACGGTTTCGGGCTTACTAAAAAAAACTACGATGAACTTGCAGATGCGGGTATTGACTGTTTTACATCCGGAAATCATATCTGGGATAAAAAGGATGTTTATGAGTATATAGAAAACGCGGAAAAGCTTATACGTCCGATAAATTATCCTCATGGTACAAAGGGGTTAGGATGCAGAGTTTTTGATGTAAAGGGAAATAAATTTGCGGTTATTAACGCTCTTGGGCGTGTTTTTATGCCTCCAATTGATTCACCTTGGACTATTGTTACGGATAAAATAAGAAATTTAAAAGAAGAGGGTATTAGGCACATAATTATAGACTTTCATGCGGAGGCGACAGCTGAGAAGATTTGTTTTGCAAAATATTTGGCTAAAGAATTTAATACAGACGAAAATGCCCTTGTAAAATGTTTTTTCGGGACTCATACTCATGTACAAACTGCTGATGAAAAAATATATTGCGGTATGGCGTATATAACGGATGTAGGTTTTTGTGGAGCGGAAGAAAGTGTTATCGGTATGGAATTTGCGACTTCCTTAAAAAGATTATCAACGAGTATTCCCGAAAGGTATGAGATTGCTGAAACTCCTATTGCACAAATAAATGCCGTTGAGGTAGAAATTAATAATTCGTGTGCAATAGCTGTTAAAAGAGTAAATATTATGGTTGATAACAATGAAAGTGAGGTCAATGTGAATTCTCGCGGGGAGGTGTGTTGTGAAGGCTGATTTTCACATTCACACATATTATTCGGACGGAGTTTTTTCGCCTGAAAAAATAGTTGATTTAGCTTTGGAAGCAGGGTTGCAGGCTATATCTCTAACGGATCATGACAATGTTTTATCTTATGACGTTGCAAAAAATTATCTTAAGACAAAAGAAGTTGATTTGAAATTAATTCAAGGCATTGAGGTTAATACTTTATATAAGGATTATGAAGTTCATATTTTAGGATATTTCCCTGATGTTACTAGGAGTGATTTTAAAAATCTGTTAAAAATCCAACAACAGGCTCGTGTAAAACAAACGAAAGAAATTTTACATTTGTTGGCTAAAAAGGAAGGGATTAAAATAGATTTTGAAGATGTCAAAAATATGGTAGCCGACGGCGGAAGTATAGGTCGTCCGCATATTGCGAAAGCGATTACAAATGCAGGTGGAACCGGCAATATCATGGAAGCGTATAGCAAGTATATCCACAGGGCTTCGCCTGTGTATGTGGAAAGAAAAACTGTTTCGCCATTTGATGCTGTAGAAGTTATATATGATTCGGGCGGGGTGCCTGTTATAGCTCATCCTTATGATATTGATATCGCAGAAAAATTGATTAAGGAACTTATGAATTACGGTCTAAGAGGTATAGAGGCTTATCATAGAAAACATTCGCCTGCAATTGTGGAATATTTTTCTTCAATGGCGGAAAATTTGGGGCTTATAGTAACAGGCGGGTCTGACTTTCATGCTCCCAATATTATGAACGGGCAGATTATTCTCGGGAAAAATTTTGTTCCGGAATGGATTTATGATTCTCTTATAAATGAAAAAAAACATCTGGATTTAGCGAGAGGCTAGGAGTTTTGTATTATGAATACTGAAAAGATTAGAATTATGAAAAATGCTTTTACTATAGTTGAAGTGTCTATTCTTCTTGTTATATTTTTAATTGTGGCTTTTTTGGTTGCCCCTCTGTCACTTGATGATACAAAACAGGCTAAGAATACTTCTGCTTGGCGAAATGTGCAAACTGAATTTGCAAATATATTTTATTCGATAAATACCCAAAAAGATAATGAAGGTTATAATTTTAAAAAGGTATTTAATACCATAATATCTTCGGAGATAAAAGGGGATGTTGTACCTTACAAGATAACATTTTTAAATGGCACTTTTCCTAATAATACCTATAGATTTAACGATTATAAATTAACACGTACGAATTCCGTTATATCGGTTAAGTTATTTGATGTTCCGCAAGGTGAGTTGTTTGGTTTGTTAATGTATGATGTGAACGGTTCTGCCGGACCAAATGTATGGGGAAAGGATGTTTTTGGCTTTAATATATATTCTGACAGGTTTGAACCCTTTTGCAAAAGCGATTCTGTAAATATACAGAAACAAGAGTGTTCAAAAGACGGAACAGGGTTATGTTGTTCAAATTATTATTTAATTGGGGGAAGTTTTGATTGATACATAATGTTTGTGTATTCGCATCATCTTCCAATAATTTGGAACCTTGCTTTTATGATGATGCTGTAAAACTCGGTTGTCTGCTCGGACAGAATGGTATGAATATTGTTTATGGCGGAAGCAGGCTTGGTATGATGTATGCTTGTGCGGGTGCAGTAAAAAAATGCGGCGGCAAAATCATTGGGGTTATGCCTGAAAAGCTATATGATTTAGGGGTCGGGAATCCTCAAGACTGCGATGAATTCTTTATAACAACTGGGATGAGAGAGAGAAAGGCAAAAATGGATGAGATTTCCGATGCGGTTATTGCAACTGCGGGGGGATTTGGTACCCTGGAAGAAATCTCCGAAATGATTGTACAAAAGCAATTGGGTTATAATACTAAGCCTATAGTTTTATTAAACACTGATGGCTTTTTTAATGCTCTTACCGAGTTTTTTGAAAATATTATGAACAGAAATTTTGCTAAAAGGGGTACAGAGCAGCTTTATTATATTGCAGCTACTCCTGACGATGCCATTAAGTATTTAAAACAATACTCATTTCAAAAGGAAGTACACTTTAGCAAGTTCTAAAAATCATTAATATCAACGATTTTATAGTACACTGCATAAATTGCAGCCTGAACTTTGTTATGGACTCCAAATTTTCTGTAAATACTTTCAATGTGTGCTTTTACAGTGTGTATGGATATTGCCAGATTCTTTGCTATACGTTGGTTACTCTGACCTCTTATCAGCAAATCAAGGATTTCTTTTTCACGTTGTGTAATAATATTTATTTTGTTCATATCTTTATAATAATACTATTATAAAAAATTGCTTCAATATATTTTCCAATTAACAAATCTTTACGTATTAAATATTCTGTCTCCGGCATCTCCCATACCCGGAACTATGTATCCCCTCTCATTCAAATGAGAATCTACTGCTGCCACAATGAGCGTAATTGCAGGGAATTTAGCAAATACCGCCTCTATCCCAACGGGTGCAGATATCATACAGACAGCAGTTATGTTTGTTTCGGGAATACCTTTATCTACATATAATTTTATAGCCTCAATTAAAGAGTTTCCCGTTGCAAGCATAGGGTCTGTAATATATACATAGTAGTTTTCAGGGTTGTCAACAATCATCGGTACTTTGTTATAATACCATATCGGTTTTAATGTTTTTTCATCACGGTACATTCCGATATGTCTTATTGTTGCTTGAGGCAATATATCGACGGCTTCATCGGTGAATATAAGCCCTGCACGCAGAATTGGAGATATTATAATATTGATATCTGGATTAATTGTTTGTGTTTTAAATGTAGTTAAAGGTGTTTCTATTTCAACTTCTTTTTGCGGTAAATTTTTGGTAGCTTCGTATAGCAGTATACGCGTTAATTTCCGTGCAGAAAGCCGTACACCCTGAGTGTCGGTATGTTTATCTCGTATTGTGCATAAGCTCTGATTCACAATAGGATTTGTTATTATTTTTAAGTTATTGCTCTCCATTATTGTTAACTCCATTTGTATTTTTTTTATCTCTTAAATTTTTTAGTTTATCTCTTAAATTTTCAGCTTTTTTATTGGACTCGTCTACCATATTGTCTGCATAATTCAAAAACTCTTCTATACTATCCTCTCCATTGGGCTGAATATTAATAAATTTTATTTTTCCGGCAAAAGAGGAGGATGTGTATATAATTGATGCAAGTTTATCAAACATTTCATTTAAGAGACCTGCCGCATCATGGAGCCTCTTTGGAGGATTTACGGTCAATATTGGTGTTGTTTTATCAATATAAGTGTTTTTATCCGGTAAGTATAACTCCAAGGACTTTGAGCCTGCCATTCCGCTAAACTCTACCGTTGCTCTGGTTCCCTGTGGAATAATAACAGTTTTATCGGTAATAATAAATTTTACAAAAACTTCCTGGTTTGTGGGCTTTATTTTTGTTACATGTCCAACTTCTATCCCCATCATACGAACCGGGGAGCCGACGATTAGCCCATCAACGTCAGGCATAAAAATATTATAGTCGTTATCATTTTTTTCCTGAATAAAGAAGCATACAGTAGAGACTGCAACAAAGGCAAGTACAAGAATTAGCCATATCAAGAGCTCTCCGCTATGCGTGATATAAAATGTATTACGTTCTTTCTTCATCCCCGTCATTAGGTTTATTATATAAAAAATTTGTATTTTATACAAGTGTCAATGCTTTATTTTAATCGCTCCCCAGGCTCTTATAAACCCTTTTTCGTACATGATAAGATAATATCCGCCTTCTTTTATGTATTCAATGGTAGCATCCGTATGTACGTATTCCTGCGGTGGAGTTGCCCCTGTTTTGGCATATTTAGCGTCTATAATAGCTTTAAATTTGTCTTTACGCTTCTTTTTAGCGACTTCTTTTTTTTCTTCTTTTGTTAGTTCTTTTGTTTTTTTGTAATACTTTTTTAACTCTTTCTCGTTTTCGGCAATCTTGAAAACGGGTATTACCGCAACCAGATCTTTTGATTCAATTAAGTATAGAAACTCTCTGTCGTTGGATAATGCCAATTGGTAGAAGCCGGGTTTTATAAAGTTTCCGTTATAATCAGGTATATAATCCGTAATTGTGAGAGTCGGCTGCTCATCTGTGGGTATTGCATATCTGTATATAGTACTTTGGTGGACAGTAAGCCCCGAAGGTGTTGCAGGGTATGGAGCAGAGGGTGCCAAGTAATCAATATCTCTTATTGCAGGTGTAATTATACCGTCTATCATATAAGCTTTATTAATTTCCTCATTGTGTTGTCAATTTCTTGAAAATTTTTGTCAAGAAGTTTGGTTGATGCAGTAAAAACTATAGAGATGTATTTGTTTGAACAAATATTTTCTTTAAGAAGCAGCCTGTAACTTTCTCTCATTAAACGTTTTATACGATTTCTTTTCACTGCCCGTTTATGAATTTTTTTGCTTACAACAAATCCGACTTTGGTCGGGTTGGAACTGTTATTTTTTCGCCCGCAAAACATTGTAATTCCGTCTCTATGAAAGGATGTTCCGGTTTTATATGTTGCAGTAAAAGCATTGCTCTTTTTTAGTCTGTGTTGTTTTGGTAGCATAAGAAAATGATACACTTTTTGTAAACCTTTGTAAAGATTTTTGTCGGAATCCTAAAGTTTTTTGTTTTTATGCCGTTAACTTCTATATAAGGAGTACAAAATGTCTGAAAATGTTAATGATGAAAATAATAATCAAAGAAGAGTTATCGATGAAGCGAATTATAAAATTCATGCTCCTCGTGAAAAGGGACCAACTGCAATCGGTAGAGGCGGAGACCCCTTATTTAGGCGTATAAATGCATCTAAAGAGCAGCTTTTAGAGCTAATGGAAGAAACTCAAACTGTACAGGATTGGGTTCAGCGTGAGACCTCAAACAACGTTGCATTAGCCTGTTTAAATGATGCAAATCTGAAAGAAATATATTACGAAATAAAAGACGGTTTTGGTGAATACGGAAAAATTTCTCTGATGGGCTTTAAGACTCCATCCGGTGTAGAGATTCCGAGACTTAAGATATACGATACGAATGGAGAAGTTATTGAAGTTTTAACCGGACCATTGGCAATAGATGAATTAAATAAAAGAGCATTAGCATATAAAGAGTCTAAGGGCGGTTACGAAGCTTTACCCTTTGAACCTGAAAGGGAAGAAGGGGTTATAGCGGATTATTCTGGTAATCCTGACGATTATACTAATCAGTAGGGGCTTTTTTCAAAATTATTCCGTTTAGCTTGCAAAAAGAAGTCAGTATGTTCAATTCTTCTTTAATCTTCTTTTGCAGGTAGGTGTGTTCTGCTACAATGCTAACATTTTTTGCAAGTTGAAACATTTTTAGAGCTTGTTTTATGTAATTAGCTCTAAGACTTGATTTCGGTAAGGCAAGCTCTTGAGAAAGTTTTGCATAAAGTATGTAGCTGTTGACTAACAGACCTTCAAGGTTAAATTGTTTGGCAATAAAGATGGATTTCTCTATGTAAATTTTGGAAGAGTCGAAATCTTGTTTTGCCATATAAATTTCGCCAATCAATTTATTGAATAAGGCAATAAAGTAATAGTTGTTAATATTAGGTCCCTGTGCAATATCAAGAGCTTTTGTTGCTATATCCAAGGCAAACTGTGTACCGCTCGTTACCAGACGTATTTCTGCTATAAGGTACCAGGCAAGAAGTACGCCTGTCGCGATTTTTTCTTTGGCAAAATATGCAACTTGCTCTTCGAGTATTTCGAGGGCTTTTTTTGATTCATTTTTGTCTTTCAACATTTTGGCAAGCAGGGTTTTCAGTATATTCTTTGTGAAGTTATCATTTATGTTGTTAGCATAGGCAACAACATTGAACAGTTCAGTATAGAGGTAATCGTATTTTTTACTTATAAACTTGTTTGCGATATCAATAAAATTCCATCTTGAGACTATAAAGGAATCCATATTATCAAGAGAATATTCTTTTAATATATCATCAAGAATTTTCTCCGAAGTTTTTACATCTCCCTTTATTGTGTTTGCCAATGCAAGAGACAGATGTGCCCGGCAAAGCAGACCAACATCAGTAATTTGGTTTTTTTCAATTATTTCAAAAATTAATTTTATGACGTCAAACATGCGAGAATCACCTTGGAATGTCAGTGATTCCGCAAAATCAAAATAGACTTCCAACCAGATTTTATACAAATTTTTGATAGAAGTAACTCTGGTATTTTTTCCTTTGGAAAGATATTTTTCAAGAATCGGCATTATTTCATTGTCAATCATATTAACAATTTGTCCGTAATTCCCGAGTCTTAACAGAGGTCTTATCTGTCTTGATTTGATTAGTGTACGTTCTAATTCCGCCTCTTCAGGCAGTTTATTTAATACGCTGTCAGTACATTCTATAACACCCCAGTAGTTACCTCTTTTCATTGCACAAGAGGCAAGGTAGCCTAAAAGCTCTATATGTTCAAATTCTTCGTTATCATTGAGCATCATTATACCATTTTGAAGATATTCAAAAGCTGCGTCAGGGTCTATGGGTTCCATTATTTTGCCCAGACGGGTATAAATATTCTTCTTGATTTTTTGATGATATGTATCATTTTTATTCTCAATAAGTTTTAGGGATTGTTTTTGAGAAATTATATACAGACCAATATCGCCAATATACGATGCTTGTTTCATTAATAGCGTCCATATATTAAAAGCCTCTTCGTCATTATTAAGTTTTTGAATAATGTATCCTAGAAGTGCTATTGATGATTGTTTATATATGCTCAAGATTTCATACAGAATATTCAGTATTTCATCAAAGCAATCATCATTTTTTACTATGGATACAATAATTTTCCATATATTTTTGCTCTTGAATTCAAACGATAAGTTGTTAAGCTGGGAAATAAAACCGTGTTGCACCAGAGTTTCAATAACTCTTTCAAACTCTTTTGGCGAAATGTTATCAAAATGTTCCAACATGGCGGGATAAAACTTGCTGCCCAATATTGACATTGCAACAAGCATTCGATATGATTGATAATCCTCTTGTCTTAAGATTCCAAGTCGTGCATCAACAATTGACTCTGCTGAATTATAACTGACATGTTTCAGTTTGTTTCTCTTAATATCCTTATAAAGCATAACCATTTGTTCAACAATGGCGGGATTACCACCCGAAACTTTTGCGGCAAGATTTATAAAATCTTCACCCGGACTTACGTTATCATATTGTTTTACTTGTACTTCAATTTGATTTTTGGTAAACGGTGCAATTGTAAGGTCAGTATAATTTTCTTCTGAAAGCTTTGGAGATGTTATACAGCCTAATCCCGGACGTGATAAAGATGATATTATAATAAATTTGCATCGTTCAAGAATGTAATCTTCTTTTAGAAGCTCCTGTAAGAAGTCAAAGGACATTCCGTCAATGTTTTCAAAGTTGTCTATGATAAATACTGCTTTTACTTTTTCAACGATAGTCAAAAACACCTTTTTCATTATCATAAACATTTTGGTCTTATTGGTATAAATATTTTCATATTTATCTAAATTTTCAGGATAAAGAAAATTTAATAAGTCCATAATCTCACTGTTTGAAAGTTGCGGGAAATCCTGTTTAAAAAATTTAACGGAGTTTTTCTTCAGTTGCAGTGTATCAGGACAAAAATTGTTTACGTTAAAAAAGTTAAGCAATAAATCTTGAAAATACCCGAAAGGGGATAGTTGTGTTACTTGCGTACATGTTCCAAGCAGCCATATAAGTTTTGCGTTTTTCAGCTCATTTATGGTATATCTAAGGACTAAATTTTTACCGATGCCGCTTTCTCCGCTAATTGTAATTATAATTGAATCTGCATTTTTAACAGCGTCTGTCAATTTTGCTTTAACTTTTTGCTGGGAATTTGCTTCCGGTGAATATTCCGGTTTATAGGAAAATTTGGGTTTAACAAATTCAAAACCGCATTTTCTGCATGTTTTTGCATTGGGAAAATTTGCGGCACCGCATTCGCTGCATATTTTAAGTAAAACTTTATGGCATTTGGAGCATTCAAGTGCCGTAATTGGGTTTATAGTTCCGCAGTCTTTGCAAACAGAAGCAACCTTAGTTCCGCAATGCGGGCATTTTAAGGAAGTCTCTTCTATTTCTTTTTTACATTTAGGACACTGCATATGCCTTAAAGTCCTTATATAATTGCAACCATTTCACTCAATGCTTCAACTATATCATCTTCGTTCATATTGAGCTGAGACGCTATTTGAGATACTGAACAGTTATCTTTATATTTTAAATTATATACTTTAAAAATGTTTAATTCAGGTCTTTTGGTATTAAGCTCTTCCAGTTCTTTTACTAACCTGTCCGTGTCTATATCATCTGATATATCATTAGGAGTATAAGAAAATTTTGAATAATCAGTTTGAACAAATTGCGGATGTTCTTCCTCTTGCACGTTTGTTTCCTCTGATATTTGTTCAAAGCTTAAATCTTCTATAGGCAATGTTTCTTGTGTATTATTCTGACCTTCAATATTAAAACTTAAATCGTTGTTATCTAAATCTAGAGTTTCTCCTAAATCTGTAAAATCAGCTTCGTCTGAATCCGCAAGCTCTAAGGTGGTGTCATCAAGTCCTAGCGGTTCTAATTGTCCGTCTCCGTTATCTACAAGAGTATCTATATTTCCGTATTCGACTAACTCTCCTTGTTGCTCGGGGATAAGCTCATCTTCAGAAACAAGACCTCTAGCATCGTCATGTTCCTCTGCAAGTGCGGGTTCTTCCAAAACTTCGGACTGCTCGGAAACAAGATTATTGTTCAAAATGTCAGGTTCTTCTACCAGAAGAGTCTCAGCATGTTCCGTTAAGTCTTCTTGCAGTTCTTGAGCAGAGTTTTCCTCTAAAATATCATTTTGCTCATCAATAATACTTTCTTCAAATTCCAACGGTTTTTCTTGCTCGTCAGAGTTAATATCGTCTGCAAGTTCTAAAATGTCATTTTTTCCCTCATCAAGAGTATCAACTTGTTCCTCTAAAGCCTCAGACTGCACTGGAACAAGATTGTCGCTCAGAGCGTCTGTCTCTTCAACTACGAGAGTTTCGGTTGTTTCTGGCAAATCATCTTGTTGTTCTTGTACAAAGTTATCGTCCGACATATCAGCAGATTCTTCTACAAGTAACTCGACAGGTTCTACAGTGTCATCATGTGGTTCTAAAGCAATATTCTCTTCTAAACTATCACTTTGCTTATCAACAATATTATCTTCTAATTCTAGCGGTTCTTCTTGTTCATCAGAGTTAATATCGTCTGCGAATTCTAAAATATCATTTTTTCCCTCATCGAGAGTATCAACTTGTTCCTCTGAATCCTCAGGCTGCTCGGGAACAAAATTATTGTCCAAAATGTCAGATTCTTCTGCTAGAATAATATCGGCGGGTTCCGATAAATCATCTTGTACTTCTTGTACAAAGTTATCCTCAAGCAGGTTACTTTGCTCGTCAACAATATTATCTTCAAATTCTAACGGTTCTTCTTGCTCATCAGAGTCAATATCATCATCAAATTCTAAAATATCCTCCTTAACAAGAAGCAAATCTGTAAGCTTCTGGTCTTGTTTTATCGCTGCAACTTGTTTGTCTGACTTTTTTTCTTCTGCTTTGTCAGGGGAAGGTGAATTAATCATTTTATCAACAAGCTCTTTATTCACATCAATTTTTCTTGTTTCAGATGTTGGCAGCGGAGAGATTACTCTGTGCGGTATTTCTTTATGGAATCCCATTCGCTTAGGGACAGTTATTATTGATGTTGAAACGACCTTTTCTAAGTACGCAATTATTACTCCGTCATTATTTATGGAATTTATTATAACTTCCGCATGAGAGTACACATCATCTATAATATCATCAAGTATAGCTTCATTACCCGGGTATTTTTTATGTTGTTTAACTAAATTTTCTATAATACTGTAATATTTATTTGTTCTTTCCATATTCTCGCCTTATAAATGAATAACTAATACAGGATTACCTTGCAATTTATTAAAAGAGTCTGTATTTATACTTAAATTCATTGCAAGAGCTTTGCTAACCGTTTGTAAAATTAAATCGTCAACGGTTTTTTCACCGCTTGATGTAATAACCTCACCCGTTTCAAATTTTTTGTTATTCGGATTATATTTAATTTCAACGGCAATTTTATTTGTTATTGGAGGTTTATTTAATAAGAGCAATTCTGTTTTTAAGTTCAATTGTATAATTTTCCCGAGTTTAACAAGGTATCTTTTTGCGGAGGTGTTTGAAGCATATCCTTCAGGCACTTCCCAATTAACCTTAAGATTCGAAACCAAAATGGAAGCATCCAGATTTTGTTCAATAGCCGGAATAGATTCAGCAATACCTTCTTCTTGAGTGTTTACAGGTGTTTCATTATTAAGCGTTTCGACAGGCATGGCAGCCGGTTCTTCCCGTTTTGCAGGAGCTTGTCTTGTTACTGAATTTGTCTGTGGTTCATCTTCTTGAGGCGGCGAGGAAAGCCTGTTATAGCCGTAATATCCAAAGGCTCCAAGAACTACTAATAAACCGACTATAGGCAGTAGTATTGACTTTTTAGATTTAACAGGACGGAAATCTTCCACCGTATTTTCATTTTCCTCTGCTTCATCAGCCGAATTATTGAATAAGGTATTTATCTGTTTGGCAGAATCTGTTTCGTTTTCGGGTTCATTTTTATCAGCCAACATTTCCTCTGTAAGTTGAACCTTATCCTCTTCGAAAATTTTATCTGCTCCCGGGGTTGTTCTTGTTGTATATGTGAAGGAGGCACTTTGATTTTCGTCTTCCGTTTTATCTTCTTCAACGTCAAAATTAAGATTTAAATCAGATGATTCATCTGCTAAATTTTCGAGTTCAAGAAGCGTATCAGAATTATCGGAAAAATCCTCCTGTTGAATTTTATTTTCGTTAGGAACAGAGATAAAATTGAATATATATTGAGCTTTTATAGCTTTTGCAAGACGTAATCGTCCGTCCCCTGATTTCAGCAGAGCCGAATAGAACCCGTTTTTATCATTTAACGCTCCGTCCAGGTATGCAAAAATATCGCTGTCGCTAATCCCATAGTTGTCATCTGTTTCTATAAGCCGTGATTCTATATCATAAAATGATACCAGAGAGTTATAATTAACAGGATAGCACTCTTCCGCCTCGTCATTTCTGTCAATATTCTCAGGTGCTATAAATCCCATGACCGTTCCGCCTGACAAGTCATCATTTAACTTTACAAACATATATGCAGCAGGCAGCAAATTATTATCGAAATGTGCTTTAGGCACGGAGAGTTCTTCGTCATTAAAATAAATTCTGACATCAATGTAGCAATTATTAATATAGATATCTGCAATATCAATATCTTCAAGAACCGGTCCTATATTGTGCAAACCCGATTCAATATCAACATTATATTGCTCTGAATCAAAAAATCTTGATGCAATATTTGCGGCTACCGCATTAGCAACCGCCCGATTACGAACATCTGAATCGGTTATTGTTTTGCATATATCTTGTGCAATTTCTAAGTCTTTCTCTTCTATCAAAAAATTATCAGTATTCACCTAACACTCTCCCATGCTATGTCCAATGATATCATATTATTAAAAAAAAATCTATATTACTTGACTAATAAGAAAAGATTATTAAATCAAATGGTGGATATTTCGTAAAAAAAATTAAACTTTTCATTAATTTTTACGTCTAATTCAGTGAAAGGATTATTTTTTATGTTTTCATCGATGATTCAGAATCTGTTATCTTCTTCGGGCAAAGCAAGTGCAATGCAGCGTGCTGTTCAGATGAATAATTATGTTAACACCCTAAATGCCCAATGGGCACCGGTCGAAAAACGTACCGAATTGGCGACAGAGAAACAGTCTGCAAATTCAATACAGTCTTTTGACAGTGTGTTAAAGAACTCTACTAAAGTTAAGTTTGGAGATTTGCTCACAAACCCGACGACCAGAGTAAACGCTAATATATACGCTGCACAAGCAGGGACGGAGAAAATTTCGTCTAAAGAGCAAATAAAAAATATGGTTTCAAGAATCGCGAAGAAGCATGGTGTAGATGAAAAATTGGTAAATGCTCTTATAAAACAAGAATCGGGTTTTAACCCCAATGCGAAATCCCGAGTCGGTGCTATGGGACTAATGCAGCTGATGCCTGCAACGGCAAAGGGCTTGGGAGTTACAAATCCAATGGACCCCGAGCAAAATGTTGATGGCGGGATACGGTATTTAAAATCCATGCTGAACAGGTATAACGGGAATATAATTTTGGCACTTGCTGCGTATAACGCAGGTCCGGGGGCGGTTGATAAGTATGATGGAGTTCCGCCTTATAAAGAAACCCAAAATTATGTTAAATCTATTTTATCCACTTATCTCTAAACCTTTTGCTGCTCTTGTAGAGCACGTTCTCTGTCCTGTTTTTCGTGGATACGTCGTGTGTTTTTATACGTAAGTCTTGGAATTATCCAACCCAACAGGTAAGGTGAAATCAGGAATGTGGTTAAAAGACCTGGAACAGAATTGAGTCCTCTTGCGAAAGCTGCAATTTTGTTGCTTTTTAATGAGCCTGTACCTTTCATTAATTTGGTAATCATTTCATCCGCATTTGAATGGTTGAATTTTTCAAAAAATTCGATTACCTTTTTGTTCTTTTCCTTTTTGGAAAGAGTCTTTAATGAGTCTAGCGACATTGTGGAATCGTTAAATATATGGTTTTTATGTTGAGACTTTGATATTATCTTTTGCAGATCACCGCCGTTTTTGTCAATGTATTTGCAGAAGTTCAGCATTTTGGCTTTTGAATCTATATTATTGTAAAGGTCCGTAATTTCCGCATTCGTAAGAACATGTGCTTTACTGTACGGATTTAACAAATCGAGTGCGGTTTTAAATTTGCTCGTTTGATTACGATTTTTTTGCATTAAAACAAACCCCGTACCCTTTTCGTAAGATGTGACACATGCCCTTGTTCCCATCGGAACTGCAAAAACTACCGCAAGGCTTGAGGTTACATCACGAATTATAATTTCCCACAATTCGGTCAAATCTTTTTTGCCGTTTTCATCGGTTTCCGCTCTTTTGTATGCACGGAGTCCTCTGGGGGTGAGTAAGCCAAAGATTGAAAGCCCTGCCATCAGGGTATTGGTGAAGTTGTGTCCGTTGTATTCCAATTCGGAGGACACGAAATCACTTTTATTTTTGCCGACTTTTTTGCCGAGTTTTTCAAGAAAACTTTCTTTTCCTTTAAAAGTTACGTTTTGACCTTCTTTCTTTTTTCTTGCTCCTGGTGCAGTGTTGCTGCGTGCATAAATTTTGGGTAAGACGGAGAGAACACCCAGAGTCGCACATATTGTAGAGATGTTTGTAATAAGTCGTTTTGCAAGAGATTTATTTTTTATGCTTTCCGCCTGAGCTGCGTCCAATCGGTCAAGATACTTATTTGCGGTAATTGCATCGTCAGAATATTTCATCATGGCTTCGAAAGCATCTTTTGTGACAAAATTTTTGCCGTTTTCGTCAAATTTTACCTTGCGGAGCATATTCAAATCTGTCCCTGTCGTATATTTTATGTTGTTAATATGTTCAATAATATTATTGATACATTGATTCTTATACTTGCTTTTGCCTCTAAATCTTGCCAATTTGGCATCAGCGGGAATTTTTTCCGCATTATTAATCTGTTTTAAGATATAATCAACGGATTCCTGCTTTGTATTCTCTTTTCCGACAGTACTTTCGAGGATTTTCTCAATATTTGTTTTGTAAAATTCCTGCTTAAATTTGTCGGGATTTTTTAATAACTCCTTGTTAAAACTGTTCTTATTAACAAATTCTTTTAAGCTGTTTCCGAATTGTTTTATAAGTTGGGAATTAACACTTGTAGAACGCCCGAATTTGGCGGCAATAAAAAGTGCAACAGGTGCTACCGCCATCATGCACGGTCCTGTTAATCCTTCTCTTCCAAGAACTTCAAACCCTTCCTGAAAATTATAATGCCCGGTAACTTCCTTATCTCTTAAAAAGCCTGCATAAGTACGCGGGAGAGTCATTCCTATTCCGTCCTGGATTAGGAATGAAGCGAGGAAACCTCCGTTTTCGATGCTTTGCATTACATGCCCTGTTGTATTTAACAGACTTGCGGCTCTAAACGAAGGATGAATATCTTGATTTGCGGTACTATTTAATTTCAAACACACCAATCCTTATTTTTAACATTCTACATCTTATATAAAGTAAAATAAAATTCAGTATTTGCCAAAATGTAACATTTTTCTTTAAATTTGTTACATTTGGTTATCCTTTGATAAAAATGTGGCATAGAGATAATATAATAGAGTCAAAGGATATGATGATGTTACAAGAAGTAGAGCACAGTGCTATGTTTTGCTACATAGATTTGGGGTTAAAACCCTTGTGTAGTCATGCTTTTCGGGGGGTATGTCTACTTGTCTTTTATAGACTGTGTTTAGGAGGTTTGTATGCTTAGTATTAATACGAACCTCGGGAGCTTAATCGTCCAATCCAATTTATCCAAGTCCACTCTGGGCTTGCAGCAGGCAATAGAGCGGATGACAACGGGCTTTAAGATAAATCATGCCAAGGATAATGCAGCAGGCTATTCGATAGCAACAAATATGTCGACGAAGATAAGTGCTTACGGCGTGGCGGAGGATAATGTCTCGATGGGACTGGATATGGTGAATACCGCATCGGAAGCGTTGAACCAGATATCGGACAGGTTGTCACGCTTGCGTGCACTGACTATGCAGGCACAAAACGGCACCTACGGAGAAACTTCGATTGAAGCCTTGAGACAAGAAGCAGACTCAATTGTGGACGAAATCAACCGTACGGTGTCAACAAGTGAATATAACGGTATAAAACTTTTTGGTGAGTCTAATAAACCTGTAATCAACGGTACGGAGGTTGTTTTAAATTCCGACGGCTTTATGGTTGATGTTGTTCACCGTGATACAACGGGTATGACGAGTATGTCTGATGTGGATGAGACTCAAACGATAACCGGAGGAACATACAGTATCTCGACACCTGAAGAGCTTGCCAAGTTTATGAGGATGGCAACAACAAGGGGTAATATTCAAGGCGGTGAATTTGTGCTCGGTGGTAATATAGATATGAGCGGGTTCTTAGTGCCCGATACAGTACTTGGCAACTCGGTATTCAATATAACTTTTGACGGTAACGGTTACGTAATCTCTAATCTTAGTGACTCCTTGTTTGATTTTTTACATGATTCGGAAATTAAAAATCTGGGACTTAGGAATATAAACCTTACAGATAATAATCAATCTTGGTCTCCATTGGGGATGCAAGCTACAAATACAAATATTACCAATTGTTATGCGACTGGCTCTATTGAGGGTGTGAGTTATATGTTTGGCGGTCTGGTAGGTTCCTTAGAGGGTGGAACAATAGACAGTTGTTGGACAGATGTTGATATAAATGCCCCAAGTCTTGTAAATGGCGGTATAGTTGGATCTTTGGGCGGTGGTACTATATCAAATTCGTTTTCTTTGGGCGAGGTTAACAATATTAATGGTGGTGGTTATGCGGGTGGTATAGCGGGAATAGCCGATGGAACAATAGAAAACTGTTATACGTCGTCTAAGGTATCTTCCGAATATGGTAGTGCTTACGAGTATGTAATAGCAAACAATGATGAGAATGGTGACATCAATGGTCCTCTTTCTCTAACAATCACCAATGTTACGTATGATTCAAGTGTTAACGGTGATATGTCACCTTACGGTACGGGTGCGGGGCTAATAACCGCCTCAGGTATTACGGCACAAACCAAGTCAGTACCTGATATAACCTTGCAGGTAGGGATTAATTCTGATGCCTCCTCTCGTCTGACGTTTTCAACGGCATTTACATTGGACGGGTTATCGTCTGATATCGAGAATCCAAATATGCTTACAACACTGGACGATATATTGGATTCACTTTCAAACAAACAAACGGAACTTGGTGCGGTACAGAACCGCTTGGAGAGTGCGTTGGAGTCTATATCGGTATCTTATGAGAACTTGGTATCTTCGCGTTCGACGATACGTGACGCGGACGTAGCCGAGGAGAGCAGTGCGTATATAAGGAACCAGATTTTGCAGCAGGCAGCTGCGACCTTGCTTGCAACCGCCAACCAAACTCCCTCAATAGCCCTACAACTCCTGTAAGGGGGGGATGGGGGTGAATTATGTGGTGCGTCAAAACAACGCATCCTACCACTACCACAGTCATGCAGAACTTGTTTCAGCATCTTGCCCGCTTGGCGTTATACTTAAGGATTGGTAAGATCCTGAACAGATTGAAAAACTACACTATCGTTTGTTTTTCTAATCTTTCAGGATGACATAGTGAGGTTTATAGAAAGTATTTTATCCAAAAGTAGGTCGTGGCATTGCCCGACAATAACTTAAAAGGCGAACGTGCAGCGAAGCTGCGATAGTGAGCCAAAGTGTGCGGGCTTGCCCGCCTGATATGAATGCCCGAAGGGCATAGGAAACGATTGCGTATTTTCTCTTTCTTTTCGTTATTTTCTTTCTCTTTTTTCTTGCAATAAAAGAGAAAGAAAATGACAATATTAAATAATATCAAAATATTAAAGTTAATAAAAAGCTGGATTGCTTCGGACTAATCGTCCTCGCAAAGACAGTAAATTATATAATTTCATGTTAAGTTCGTATGACAGCAATGTCGTGGCACTGCCTAACAAAAATCTACTCACTATTCACTAGCTTGTAGGTCGCTGCACTGCCCGACAATAACTTAAAAGGCGAACGTGCAGCGAAGCTGCGATAGTGAGCCAAAGTGTGCGGGCTTGCCCGCCTGATATGAATGCCCGAAGGGCATAGGAAACGATTGCGTATTTTCTCTTTCTTTTCGTTATTTTCTTTCTCTTTTTTCTTGCAATAAAAGAGAAAGAAAATGACAATATTAAATAATATCAAAATATTAAAGTTAATAAAAAGCTGGATTGCTTCGGACTAATCGTCCTCGCAAAGACAGTAAATTATATAATTTCATGTTAAGTTCGTATAACAGCAATGTCTTGGCACTACCTAACAAAAATCTACTCACTACTCACTACTCACTACTCACTACTCACTATTCACTATTCACTAACAGTAGGTCGTGGCATTGCCCGACATTAACTAAAGATGACAAAATTAAATAGATTATATTTTAGTACTGCATTTATAGCTTTGTTGGGCTGAAAGCTGCTCAGATACAATGGTGCGTCGTTTAGACGTGCCAAACATTTTTTTTCTTCTTTGCTGCCTGTAAAGGCATAAAAAAAAGAGTCTGAACGACTCTAAAAACTTTAATGTGTGAAGTGTAGTATATGTGTATGTAGATGTGAATATCCCTTGATATATATATAAAGTATTTTCCCTTTTAATAATTGATATAAATTTTTTATTTTGTAACATTTCTTAACAAATATATTGTCTTTGACAAAATATCAATTAAATAAAAATCAGTGAGGTTAATAATGTTTAATATATTAAAGCTGACAAAGAAATGTACACACGATAAAGTTACCCCGGATAAAGACACTGCATATTGTCCCGACTGTGGAAAGCTGATACAAAACGAATGGTATATTACACGCTGTGCTTGTTGCGGAGTAAAATTAAAAACCATGCTGAAAAACGGGCTTCCTACACCTCAGTTTCATTACTGCTCGAATTGCGGCGGAGATGAGTTTAAGGTAGAAAAACTAGAGACAATCAATTTTATTGATATCAACTTTGCGGCTCTTGTAAAAAGAGTTGTTGAGGAAAATCCCGTGTGTACGTCTACAACCCGCTGTTGGCAAGAAAAAAACATCGTGCAACCCAAATTGCCAATATTATACTTATAACATCCGCAATAACTCCTGTTAAGAGGGCATATCTGTATTTTTTTATACCGACTGAGCCAAAATATACTGCCAATACGTAAAAAGTTGTTTCAGAGCTGCCTACAAGTACCGCTGCTAACTTTGTTATATATGAATCAGGTCCCAATGAATCGGCAATATCAGAAAATATACCGAGTGCTGCCGAGCCGGATAAAGGTCTTGTTATAATAAGCGGTATTATCTCGGACGGTAAAAAATTCCCGATTGCTTGTTTTATTAATTCCAATACACCTGAGGCTTTGAACATGGAAACTGCGACTATAATGGCTACAAGATACGGAATTATTGATATTGATACTTTAAAGCCGTCTTTTGCTCCTTCAATAAATTCTTCATATACCGGAACTTTTTTTATAAGTGCAGTTGTTAATATAAGAAGTATTATCAGAGGAAGTATATATAAGGAAATTGTTTCAGCCATGCTTCCTCCAAATCTTTTTAAGTATTAACGCCGTAATAATTGCGGATAAAAAAGCAAGGGTGGTGACAATAAGGGTGGGAAGAATTATCTCTGTAGGATTTTTTGAGCCGACTCCCACAAGAATTGCCAATACTGTTGCGGGTATAATTTGAAACCCTGCAGTGTTCATCCCCAAGAACATACACATTGCATCGGAGGCTTCGTCCTTTTTGGGGTTTTCTTTTTGCAGTTCCTGCATAACTTTTAGTCCGATTGGTGTTGCAGCATTCGTTAACCCAAGAGCATTTGCCGAAACACTCATTGCTATATCGCCAATTGCGGGACTGTCATTCGGCAAGTCCTTAAACAGTATTTTGGCAATCGGTTTTAGGAGCTTTGATATTAATTGCACCAAGCCGGATTTTTCCGCAAGACGCATAATACCCAACCAAAATGCCATTATGCCTATTAGTGAAAATGAAATTCTGACCGCCGTATCGCATGCTTGGAGCATGGCATTAACAACTTCTCCCATTGTGTTGTTTAATATCCCAAAAATGATTGACAGTGCGATAAGAACGAAAAATATGTAATTCATAACTTAATATTTTAGAAAAAAAATTGGTATTTGTCACCATGTTTATATTAGTATATAATTAGTTATGAATGTAGCATGTGGGATAGAGTAAGTATATGGCAGACATAAATAATTTAACGGAGATTACAGCAAACTTTGATACCATAAAGACCCTATTGAACTCAATAAGGGCTCAAGGCATACTGAATACCTCAGATGTCGATAAATTGCTTTCCGGTATTAATTCAAAGCTGGAAAAGCTAAATACCGAGGAAGATATTGACCTTATTAAGGTTTTTCTCTCCGAATTGAAGCAAAATCTTGATGAACGACACAGTGTCCTTCTTTCCAAGTTTGGTGCCATAGAGTCACTTTTCTCTAATCTTTTGAAAAACAGTGCAGACACATTAAAGTCAAGTGAAGTCAAAGAGTTGTTTGACATTGTTGCAACCAATCTTTCCGTCTTTTCAAGAGAGGTCGTTTCTCAAAAAGAGGCTTTAACCGATATTACCCTGAGATTGGATGCCATGCGTTCGGATGATTCGCAAAAAAAAGATATTATAAAAAATATCTCTTTGCTGAAAAATGATTTGGAACGCTTAAATAACGGGTTTGACTCAATAGTGCTGAGTCTTAACGAAAATTTCAAAACAATTATTAAAACCATTGCAAGTGTTGATCAAACGGATGCAATAAGTCAGTTCG
>CALUTM010000030.1 GCA_944323705.1 Candidatus Gastranaerophilales bacterium | reverse complement strand
GGAAAAAGCTATTACGGCAACGGGAAATCAGCCTGTTATTCTCTGTTCATCTCCAATAAGGCTTTTATTTAGAAAACTTGTTGAAAGGACATATCCGCAAATTTCAATTATGTCATATAATGAAATTAGTCCGAATGTTAAGGTAAAGTCTGTCGGAACGGTTAAAGTTGAAACAGTTAAAAGGTAGAAAGGATAAATATGAGAGAACTTATAAAAGAAAATACAACAGTAACAATTGTACCGCAGGATTTTAAAAAGACAAACAAAGGGAAGGTATTGGAAGTATCTACTGACCGCTTCAGGATGGAACTTAAATACAAGCCTGATGGTCTTAAAGTAAACCATATTTGCGATTTTTATTCTTTTACTGATAACGGATATCTGTATTTTGAATCTTATATACAAAAACTGGAAAACAATGTCATAACAATAGCGAACCCGGTAAAACACAGATTTCTCCAGAGACGTAAGTTTACACGTATAAAATTTCTTGAAGATTTAGAACTCAAATACGGAGATATAACTCATAAAATCAGAACATTGGATTTATCCGCGGGCGGTATGAAGGTTCAGACACCGGAAAATATCAATATGGAAAATGAGTATGACGTTACTCTAAAATTAAGTGACGAACAGGAAATCAGATGTAAATATCAGCTTATCAGGATGGAAAAGGGAGATAACGGACTTTATACCATATCGGGTCGCTTCACTTACTTGAGTAATATTGACAAAATGACGCTTGTTCAATTCTGTATGAAAAAAGATATGGAAAATCTAAACAAACGCGGCGAAGCATAATACAAAACATAAAAAGGGCAGCAAAGTGGGCTATGCAGAGAATTTAAGATTACTTTTTGTTGTTTTAACAATGATTGTCATAGGAACCGTAAGTATAGTACGGGTAGGAACGATTGACCTGCACGCAATACTTACGACTGCCGCAGTGCTCATACCCGCAGTAATTGTTATGGGATATTTAGGACAAAGAATGGGTGAAATTATTGATAACCCAAAGAATAGGGATGATGCGGATTACAAAATGGCGGTATTGAATGCTCTCAAAAAAATGGACAAATCTATTACCCTTCAAGAATTAAACGAAAAATTAACCAAGCAGGTTGCCGAGCCTGATTTGCCCGAACCCGCCGCGGAAGATGAAGACCTGGATGTTTGATTCGCAGCCGTAATATATTGACATTCTTAGCTTGAATGCTAAAATTGAAATCTAAGGAGTATAATATGCGAATCAACAAAATCAGTTCACAACCCAATTTTCAAGCGGTTAATCAAAAATATTTCGATTGGGCGAAAAAAGATTTTGCCCGAGGAAACAATGTGTCTACTGAGTGGATTGATAGATTGGAATTTGATGTATTTTTATTCAAAACAATTTCTATCAAAGATGGCATTGACACTATTAATGCAGTAAAGAAATATATGAATAAAGCTAGTTGGGGTATTAATGACTTGTTAAACAGATTTATAGAACAGCTTTAATCCATAGCTTTGCCTACTACCGCTCCCGTTATAGCACCAAGTCCCATCCCAAGGAGAGAACCTGTCGGACCGAGATGTTTTGCTCCGATTGCACCCAATACGCCTGTTGCAATGAGAGTTGTTCCGAGAGTTACTGCCGATTTACCAGCCTCCGCAAAGAAGTTCTTACCGTTGGAGACTTCATGAGCAACATGTGCGGCTTCAATTCCTCCTAGAGCTATCGCCCCGAGTTTGCTTGTTCTGGTTAGGGCTCTTGCCGTTATATCTGCAAAAGGATTGGATGTTTTGAATACTTTCGCAGGAACATAACTTTTATTTTGTTCCGTGTATGTTATTTTTTTTATACTTGTAGGAACGTCTCCTACCCCTACGCCAAGCTTTTCTTGTATCCATTCTCCTATTTTTGTATCCCACAATGTTTTATCCTGCTTAATCAGCCATGCAGCAGCCTTAGGGTGCGGGCATTTGGAAGAAAGAGGGTTCATATATTCGTGGAGGATTGTTCCTCTGAAAAATGAAAACGAATGTTGAGCAGTCTTGTTGTCATACCCCGAATGAAAAGTGACAGGCTTTGGAAAACCTTTTCGAATCTGGTTATATGCACTAAATACATCACTAATTTCCTCTGGGCCGTTTAGAATTGCAAGCGACACAAGACCCATAGCAGGAGCGTAATCCTTTTCCGCAAGTTTTTCCGGCAGAGTATTTATCCTGCCGTATATCGGCATTGCTTCAAATACTACGGAATTACCGTTTTTGTCGATACTATTCTTGATATTAATGTAATCTTTTGCTATTTCGGGAAATTCCTGATTCAGCATAACGGGGTTAATGCTCATTTTAGCTCCATACACACTTCTATATTTATATAAAAACATTTGTACGGGAAAAATTGACATTCTATTACAAAATGTAACATACAAAATCCCCCGCAGTTTCCATGTTTGTGATAAAATTGATATCAAGAATTAGGGAGGAGTAAATGAAAGAGTCGTATTTTCCGCAGGAAATAGAAAAAAAATGGCAAGCCGTATGGGAAGAAAATAAAGCATTCCATACTCCAAACAGTAGCGATAAGCCAAAATATTATGCATTGTCAATGTTCCCGTACCCGTCGGGAAAACTACACATGGGGCATGTAAGAAATTATACGATTACGGACGTAATTGCAAGATTCAAAAAGATGCAAGGGTTCAACGTACTTCACCCTATCGGTTGGGACAGTTTTGGTCTTCCCGCCGAAAACGCCGCAATGCAGCACGGTGCAGACCCTGCAAAATGGACGGATGAAAACATCGCATATATGACCAAACAGTTAAAAATGCTCGGTCTGTCTTATGATTGGGAAAGAGAAGTCACAACCTGTAAACCGGATTACTACAAATGGACCCAATGGCTGTTCATCCAACTTTTCAAAAAAGGACTTGCTTACAAAAAAGAAGCTGCCGTCAACTGGTGCGAACATTGCGGAACAGTTCTGGCTAACGAGCAGGTAATCGACGGGAAATGCTGGAGATGCGACAATGTTGTCGAGAAAAAATACCTGTCACAATGGTTCTTTAAGATTACGGATTATGCGGAACGCCTCCTTGAGGACTTGAATAAACTTGATGGTTGGGGAGATAACGTCAAGACAATGCAGGCTAACTGGATAGGAAAATCCAACGGTGCCATCTTAAGATTTAAGGTAAAAGAAGTAGAAGGCCTGGAAGTTCCCGTGTACACGACAAGACCTGATACGGTGCACGGTATTACTTATCTTGTCGTTGCACCCGAATACAAAGATATTGAAAAATTAACAACACCTGATAACAAAGAGGCTGTTGAAAAATATCGGGCGAACGCAAGAAAAATGTCCGAAATAGAACGACTTTCAACAGACAGAGTTAAAACGGGTGTTCCTCTTGGTACGCATTGTATAAATCCTTTTACGGGAGAAGAATTCCCGCTTTGGACAGCGGATTATGCCCTTGTAGAATATGGTACAGGAGCCGTAATGGCAGTTCCCGCCCATGATACAAGGGATTTTGATTTTGCTAAAAAATATAACCTGCCCGTAAAAGTCGTTATTCAAAACCCGGATACACCTTCCGAATGCAAAGATTCCGCATACACGGAAGAAGGGGTGCTGGTAAATTCCAATGAATTTAACGGTATGAAAAATACGGATGCAAAACAAGCTATTACGCAAAAAGCCGTTGACGGCGGTTTCGGAGAATTTAAAACACAATACAGGCTAAGAGACTGGTTGATTTCACGTCAAAGATACTGGGGAGCACCAATTCCGATTGTTTACTGTGATAAATGCGGTATTGTGCCGGAAAAAGAAGAAAATCTTCCGGTTATGCTTCCAACCGACGTTGATTTTTCGGTTGTCGGCAAATCACCGATTACTACATCCAAAACATTTGAAGAAACAACTTGTCCGATATGCGGCGGCAAAGCTAAAAGAGAAATGGATACAATGGACACCTTTGTATGCTCAAGTTGGTACTACTTAAGGTATTCAGATCCTAAGAATGACACCCTGCCGTTTTCTAAAGAACTTGTAGACAAGTGGCTTCCGGTAGATCAATATGTCGGGGGGATTGAGCATGCAATTCTACACCTGCTTTATTCAAGGTTCTTCACTAAAGCTCTGAAAGACTTGGGCTTGTTAAGCTTCGACGAACCGTTCAAAAATCTTTTAACACAAGGTATGGTGCTTAAAGACGGTTCCAAGATGTCAAAATCAAAAGGAAATACCGTCGACCCCGACGAAATATTTGAAAACTACGGAGCCGACACAGCAAGACTGTTTATCCTGTCAGATTCTCCTCCGGCAAGAGACTTTGACTGGTCAGACGCAGGAGTAGAAGGATGCTACAAATTCCTTAACCGTGTTTGGAGACTGGTAAGCGATAATCAAAAATATCTTACTAAAGATTACAAATTAACATTCCCTCTATCCAGAGAGAATGATGATTTGGTCAGAACTGTTCACATGGCAATAAAAGGGATTACAAACGATATCTCCAACGATTTCCAGTTTAACACCGTAATATCCAAGTACAGAGAACTTACAAACGCGATTTATGACTGGAGAGGGGGTAAATGTAGGGGTAAATGTAAAGATGGAAATAATACCCTTACGGATGAAGACCAAAACGTCCTGAGCTTTGCCATAATTTCGTTAATTAAGCTTATGGCACCCGTAACTGTTCATATGTCGGAAGAAATCTGGCACGATCTGGGGTTTGAAGGTTCTGTCCATGATTCTAAATGGTGCGAATGGGATGATAACCTTGCGAAAGCAAGTAAAATCACACTCGTAGTACAAATTAACGGAAAAGTTAAAGATAAAATTGAGGCTGATGAAGGGGTAAATGATGAAGAGCTAAAGGCTATCGCACTCGCCAGTGAAAAAATAAAAGAACTTACAGCGGGAAAAGAAATCGTTAAAACTATCGTTGTCCCCAAAAAGCTCGTGAATATTGTTATCAGAGGATAAAGGGAGCTAAAGGGTAATATAAGGAAGAAGTAATGAAAGAATATATGACAGACAGATTTAAAAATATAGGTCTATTGCGATTTATATTTGCAATCATGATTGTTATCTTTCATACAGTATGCCTAAACAGCATGTTATGTAAGACTTTTGTTGATGATATACCTATGTATGCAGCAATGGTGAAACATTGTAAATATTCTTGGGTATGTGTAGAATTTTTTCTTATAATGGCAGGTTTTTTTCTGGCAACCCGCACAAATTTCAAAACAGATTTTTTTGACTTTGTAAAGAAAAAATTTCTGAGACTATGGCCCGTACTTGCCTTCGCAATCGGCTTATATTTCGTTCTCTCTTTATTTACACCGCTCGGATACAATAAATACTCAAATCTTTTTGCATTACTGCTAATTCAAAACTGCGGTTTAACACATGTATACAGCAACGTACACCAAAGTTGGTTTGTATCAGCCCTATTTTGGAGCTCTATATTTTATTTCTATATAATTAAATACGTTCCAAAACCGCATAAAATGTATTTAATAGGATTTATAACGATGTTAGCGTTTGCATTTGGAACACATGCCAATGGGAAACCCATAGATAATATCTATTTGGTTTTTAATTACGGAATAATGCGAGCAATAGCCTGTTTGGGCTTGGGAATACTCATAGGATATATATATATATATTACAAAGGATATACTTCCGAACAACAAACCAAATATTCTTAAAAAGGTCTTCTATACTGCCGCAGAGATATATCTGTTCTGCTACATTCTGTATTACCAACTCTTTCATGTCAGCAAAAGCAAAGATATATATTTAGTATTTATTATAGCGTTCTCATTTCTTTTTTGGTTATTTTTACTAAAAAAAGGATGGTTTAGCAAATTATTGGAAAATAATATCTGTGACAAATTGGGACAATATTCCTATGGGATTTTTATAATGCATTCTCTAGCGTTGGATTTGTTAAAAGTCTATATATGGACTCCTCATAGAGAATTCGTTATCCAACATCCGATATTTAATTTGATACTTCCGATAATTTGTTCCACAATTATGGGAGTAATTGCCTACCATTTAGTAGAAAAACCCGCAGCAAAATATCTTAAAAACAAATGGTTTGCAAAATAAAAAAGAGGTCCTACAAAGACCCCTTCTTAATGGTGGGCGTTACAAGACTCGAACTTGTGACCCTCTGAATGTCGTTCAGATGCGCTACCAACTGCGCCAAACGCCCCTATTTTTTGTATAGCCGTCGGTTCAGATGCTACCTCTCACAAAACGTGACATTTAGTCACCTTTTGTTCGGCAGAGTCAACTGCGCCAAACGCCCCTATTTTTTGTATAGCCGTCGGTTCAGATGCTACCTCTCACAAAACGTGACATTTAGTCACCTTTTGCTCGACAGAGCAAACTACACACAAAAACCTTTTTCAATGTACTAACAAAGTTCTGCTTTCTCCATTATCACATAAAAAAATATTTAGTCAAAATCAACGTTTGTCCCATCGGTTATTAATTCTTTAATTTCGTCCAAAAAACCGATAAATTCTTCCTCTCGACCATCAAACAATTGCGTCATTCGCTCAAACTTTTTGTCAAAAACTTCGCATATTATCTTATAAACCCTGCGACCCTCTTCTGTCAAAACAGTTTTTCTTATCTTTCGACCCTTTTTTACTTCGTTTAGCCTCGTAATAAGTCCTTTTGCCTCTAAAGAGTTCAGCATTTGAGTTATATGAGCTCGCCCCTTAAATAAAAGCCTGGCAAGTTCAATTTGAGAAATATCAGGACTCCTAACCACTGTATCAAGCAGACATAACTCACCTTGTGTAATTCCCAAATCCGAAAAATTCTTCTTAAAAATTAACGTAAAATATCTCTCACAAGCCTTCGCAGTACATTCCATTTTATACAACGGACTGTCTACATAAAAATATTTTCTATCCATAGTAACATTCTAATAAGAAATAGCCGCCGATGCAACCCGACGGCTATTTACAAGCAGTTAAAAGTTTTATAATGAATTTCTGTAAATTTCCTCTACCGAATCCTTTGTAGCCTTAGTCGGTGCAATTGCCAACAAACCGTCCAAAGAAGGCGTTGTAAATGCAAGATTTACAAGATTCGGGATATCAGCCTCCGTAAAACCTTCGTCTTTAAGCTTTGAAGGAACCCCGACAGATTTTAACCACGCATATACTTTATCTGATGCCTCATCTGCCGATGCTATTGCTCCTGCAATCGGCTCAAGAATATACTTCAAAGTTTCGGATTTTGCAGCGTATATATTTTTAACCACTGAAGGCAGAAGCATCGCAAGCCCAAGACCATGTGATAACTCAGGTTTAACAGCACTTAAAGGATGTTCTAAAGCGTGTGTATAATGTAACAAACCGTTATCGAAACAAACACCTCCCAACATAGCAGCGTATGCCAAGAAATATCTTGCTTCCAAATCCTCTGCATTTTCCAGAGCTTTGGGAAGGTATTTTGCAACAAGTGTAACAACCTCTCTTGCCAGTGTAACCGCATAAGGAGAAGCAACCGTTGATGTGGAAGCTTCTACCACGTGGTTAACAGCGTCTATAGATACAAATCTTGTCTGCTTTGGAGACAATTTTACCATCAACTCAGGGTCATCAATTGCATACATCGGATAAATGCAATCATACGCAATAGCAGGCTTATACTCCTTTTCAGGGATTGTAACTACCGCAAACCTGTTAGTTTCAGTACCGGTTCCGTGCGTCAGGTTAATTGCAACAATCGGAGCAGCTTCCGACGGAGTAAAAGTAAACTCATATATGTCATTCGCAGTCTTATCAGGATATTTCAACAAGATTGCAACAGATTTTCCCGCATCCGTGGGCGACCCGCCACCAATTGCAATTACAGCCTTAGCACCGAAATCCTTTGCAATCTTAGCTGCTTCATTAACCGCAATAGTTGTCGGATTGGGTGTAACCCCGTCGTAGTTAACATATTCGATACCGTGAGCCTTAAGAGCTTTTTCTACAACATCCCATGCTCCGGTTGCTTTGTATGCATTACGACCGCTCATAACAATCACTTTATCCAAGCCTTTTGTTTTGAAGTCATGTGCAATATCATTAATCTTATTTATTGCACCGCAGCCAAAATAAACAGTTGTTCTGGTGCGAATTTCACGTACTTCACGGATATTAATATCATTTTCCCACATAAGCTTCTCCTTTCTAAACACTACAAGATAAATTATAGCCGTTGAAGTTCAAATGTAAAGTTTTATTAAATTTCTTTAAGAAATCTCCCTAAAAAGGCTGATATTGTAAATATTAGAGTTTGCATTAAATACGAATTCTTACGTACGGTCTAAAACTAGCTCAGAGCGGGGCACCCCTTTATTAGCCTATTGTTTACGCAGCTTAAACCGCACAAGAAAATATTCGAAAATTTGCTATTTTTCGACTTTTTCATATCATTATTAAGGATTTTTTTAAATTTAGTACTTGCAAAAATCCGAACAATGTGTATAATGGGATGTATGATATGTGCTGATGTCAGTGATGACGCACATAAGAGAGTTAGAGTGTATAGGAGATTTATCATGAACAAAGAAGAATTAGTCAAAGAAATTTCAAAGAAGACAAAACTTTCACAAAAAGTATCTTCAGATGTACTTTCAGCAACTTTAGAAATTATCCAAAAAACAGTTGCTAAAGGTAAAAAAGTAACTTTGGTTGGTTTTGGTACTTGGGAAGCTCGTAAGAGAGCTGCTAGAGTAGGCAGAAATCCTCAAACTGGTAAAGAATTGAAGATTGCTGCTAAGACAGTTCCGGCTTTCTCAGCAGGTAAAAACTTCAAAGAACTTGTAAAATAAGTTTGTATTAAAAGTTTTTAACAGGGGCGGTTTTCTTTTAGAAAACCGCCCCCTTTATTTGATATCTCATGAGGCGGTTCGGGAAGTGCATTTCCACCCTGGAGTTTCCACCTAAAAGCCGACCATTTATCTACGTGCGTAGCTCTTTATTGACCAATATCTCGGGAGACATGAACTTTGAGGCGGCTCAGAAGAGTATACTTCCACATTGGAATTTCCACCAAAAAGCCGACCATTTATCTACGTGCATAGCCCTTTATTGACAAATATCTCGGGAGACAAGAACTTTGAGGCGGCTCAGAAGAGTATACTTCCACCTTGGAGTGTTCACCCAAAAGCTGACCATTTATCTACGTGCGTAGCACACGTGCGTAGCACAAAAAAAAGCTTGAGTTTTGGCTCAAGCGGAAAAAAGGGAAAAGGGATTAAAAAGGGAATTGTTTAGTTTAAAACTTATGAGAAGATACCAAACGTACGTTCAATATTGTCATTGATTACTTTTTTAACAGAATCATATTCTGTAGTCAGTGCAGAACGTTCGGTTTCTAATTTTGATAATTCCATATCATATTTTTTATCTTTACTATCGATTTCTTTTGTTTTATGTTCATATTCAGCTTCTGCTTTTGCTAAAGCGGCCTTATCAATATCAGATGTAGCTGTATAATCTACATAAGTATCGCTTGTAGGAGAGCTTGTAGAGAAGGTTACTTCTCCTGTTTTCTTGTCGGTTTGAACAATTTCGAGTGTTATCTTACCGCATTCAATCATATTTGTAAGCCATTCGGAGTTTGTTGCCGCATCACCATCAACACCGTTGTAATCTGATATGCTTACACATCCTCCGGCAGCCTCAATTTGTTTAAACATTGAAAGATAGTAATCAAAATCTTCCTGATTAAATACATCAACACCTGATTCATATCCTGCTTTATAGAATATTTCTTCTGCATAAGCTCCGTAGAGTTTGGATTTCCAAGCATTTTCCAAGTCTTCATATTCTTGTTTTGCTTCATCGGATTCAAGGTCGTTATAATCTTCTACACCATTGTCAGCAAGTAATTTATCCATGCTTTCACGGAGCGATACCATTTCATCTGAGTTTTCCGAACCGTCATACATGTGTTCTTCATAAACTTCCTGTTCAACGTCATATAAATCGGCTCCGATAGCGTTACCACCGTCACCGCCTGTTAATCCTAATGCAAATTCGTAGGCATCGTAGCCTCCATCTTCGAGAAAGTTCATATATGCAGAATAAATATCATCGGAGACTATCATTCTTCCTCTGGAATCTCTGAGTGCATAGGTATTTCCATTCAATACGGGATTTCTTCCGCACAAATTATTAAAATTAGCGACAACCTTTTCTCCTTGATAATCTTTTACGGTCAAAGTAGTAGCATCAAGAGCGTCCAGATAATCTTGGTATACCTGGTCAGACTGCGTTGACAGTTGTATTTTGGCATTCTGAATGGACTGAGCTTTAGACTCAACGTCGTGTATTCTTGCCGTTATTGAAAGCAATCTAGCTTGTGATGCTGCCATTCCCATTTTGTGTAGTCCTTTGGTTTGTCCCTTTACATGGTTTACGGCATTTTTTACGAAAAACTTTAGGTTTTTAGAGAAAATTGTTACATTTCGTTACATTATTTTACCCTTATGGACTAAGAAAAATTTATTTTAATATGATATCTTTGTTTTATGAAACGAGTTTTAGTTATACTTGCAGTTTTAATATTCTTGGGGATAGTACTAAAGGCTTGTGTCAGAAAGGACATGCCGGAGGATGTGTCAATTGATATAAAAACCCCTGACTTAAAAGAGATAGTTTACCCGACTGATGAAAAAAATGTGACAATTAACGGTATTGACTACCTCCAATCACAGGCTCCTGTCGGGAAATTCGGCGGGGAGCTAGTCATTTCCACAATAGGGGAAGGTCCTAAGACATTTAATCCCTGCAATACAAAGGATGCAACTTCATCCTCCATGGCAGGACTTATGTATGACGGACTTGTAACGACTAATCCGAGAACAGGAGAGGTCATGCCTTTATTAGCTAAGGATATTGAAATAAACAGTAATGACTATATTATACGCCTGAGACACGGCATAAAATGGACGGACAATAAGCCAATTACGGCAGATGATGTAATGTACACGTACAATGAAATCGTATTTAAGGGTTACGGGAATCCGTCTACAATGGATGCAATGAAGGTTGACGGGAAGTTGCCCGAGTTGGTAAAACTGGATGATTTTACGGTTAAATTTACCACTCCGAGGGCTTTTGCACCCTTTTTGAGACAACTTTCTTATCCGATTGTACCGAAGCATTATTTTAAACCTTACTCGGACAGAGGGGAGTCTGTTTTTAATGCGTTTCTTACTCCTGATACTAACCCTGAGGAGATTGTATCAAGCGGAGCTTTTAAGCTAAAAGAATACGTTGCGGCTCAGAGGGTTGTTTTTGAGAGAAACCCGAATTATTACAAGATTAACCTGAAAGACGAAAAACTTCCGTATCTTAATAAACTTGTATATTTGATTGTAGGTGACACAAACAATGAAATATTAAAATTTGAAGCAAAAGAGATTGATGCATTGAGCCTTAGAGGGTCTAATGTTGCAATGTACAAAATAAAAGAACCGAATTCGGATTATGTAATTTATAACCTCGGACCTGATACAGGAACGCTCTTTCTTGTAATAAACCTGAATAATAGGCGTGATAAAAATTGCAAGCCTTATGTAGACCCTAAAAAGCAAAGGTGGTTCGGTAACAGAGACTTTAGAGCCGCTGTTGATTGGGCAATCGACAGAGAAAGTATGGTTAAGAATATCGCATCAGGAGTGGCAGAGCCTTTATTTACAGCAGAAAGCCTCAATTCAATCTATTTAAACAAATATATAAAAGGTCATCCTTATGATATCAATGTTACAAAAGAAAGCCTTGAAAAAGCGGGATTTAAGTTAAAAGACGGAATATTATACGACTCTTGCGGCAACAGAGTTGAGTTTGATTTATACACCAATGCGGGGAATCTGGAGCGGGAAGCTTTGGGTGTTATGATAAAACAAGATTTGGAAGAGCTTGGGATGAAGGTTAATTTTAAGCCCGTCGAGTTTAATTCGCTTGTAAACAAATTAACAAATACACACGATTGGGATATGGCAATAATGGGTCTGACGGGTTCTCCGCTTGAACCGCATGACGGGAAAAACGTTTGGACATCATCGGGCAGCTTACACATGTTTAACCAGAGACCCGCAAATTATAACATTGATGACAGACTCGACTGGGAAAAAGAGCTTGACGAAATTTTTGCGGAAGGTGCTGTAAAATTAAATTTTGAAGAACGTAAACCAATCTATGACAGATACCAGACTATTATTTATAACCAAAAACCTATAATTTATCTTTATTCGCCGATTAGAATTACCGCAATAAGAAAGAAGATTAAAAATATTTTTCCGACAAGTTTAAGCGGTTTGTTGTACAATCTTGATGAGATTTATATTGACGGGGGAGAAAAGTAAGAATGCTAAAATATATTACAAAACGCATTTTACAGGTTATACCGCTTTTGATAATCGTCTCGCTTATCAGCTTCTTTATAATAAGGCTGTCACCCGTTGACCCGCTTGCGGAACTCAGGCTTAATCCCTCTATCTCACAAGAGACTTTGGATAAAGAAATAAAACGTCTGAATCTCGATAAACCGATTTATATTCAGTACATTTCCTGGGCAAAATCGTTTATCAAAGGGGATTTGGGTTATACTTCCGCGGGAGAAAAAGTCTCGGTTAAGTTAAAAGAGAGAATCCCTAATACGCTGCTTTTAACTGCAATAGTTATTTTTATGACATGGATTGTCGGCATACCTCTTGGCATACTTGCTGCCATAAATAAAGAAACCGCCTTTGACAGGATGCTAACTGTTATATCGAGTATAGGTATGGCAATACCTTCATTTTTCTTTGCAATACTGCTTTTGATTTTTGCCGTAAAAACAGGGTGGTTTCCTGTGGGAGGACTCACAAGCTATAATTTTAACGAAATGAGCCTTATAGGAAAGATTATTGATATTTCCAAACACCTTGTACTTCCCGTAATCGTTCTTTTCACAATTTCACTTTCGGGACTCCAACGTCAAATGAGAGCTAATATGCTTGAAGTTTTGGACAGTGATTATATAAAATTTGCAAGAGCGAAGGGCTTAAGCGAAAGTAAGGTTATATTCAAACACGCTCTCAGAAACGCAATAAACCCGATGATAACTCTTTTGGGATTTGAATTTGCGGGGCTCTTAAGCGGTGCCGCTCTTACGGAATACGTATTTCAATACCCGGGATTGGGCAGGCTTATATTGGAAGCCGTTATGAAATCCGATATAAACCTTGTTATGGCATCACTAATGATGGGAACAATTATGCTTGTATTAGGGAACTTAATTGCGGATATTCTTCTTATGATAGCAGACCCCAGAATAAGAGGTGCCAAATAATGAGAGAGATGCTGACAAAAATTTTACAGGATAAATTTGCAAAGATTGCATTTATAACTCTTGTTTTACTTTACACAATAATCCTTTTTGCAAACTTTATCGCACCTTATTCAAACACATATTCAAACAGGGATATGTCATACGCTCCGCCGTCAAAGATTTACACAATAGATGAAAACGGGAAGCTTACAAGACCATATACTTATAATTACGTAAGAGAATACGAGCCCTCTCTTATGCAGACTGTTTTCAAACAGGACAGGACAAAAAAATACTACATAAAATTATTCACAAACGGACACCTTTTCGGTACTGAAAAAAGCGGACAATTGTACCTTCTCGGAACGGATATAAACGGAAGAGACGTATTCTCAAGACTGCTTTACGGAGGCAGAATCTCAATGACGGTAGGCTTCCTTGCACTGCTTGTTGTATTCCCGATAGGACTCTTGTACGGAGGGATTTCCGGTTACTTCGGAGGAATTGTAGACACCCTTATGATGCGGTTTGCGGAAGCTGTTATGGCAATTCCGAGTTTCTACCTGCTGATAATTCTTGCGGCTATACTTCCGGGCGGAATGACAAGTGTCCAAAGGTTTGCCTTGATTGTCGTAATACTTGCCCTGATAGGATGGGCGGGATTCGCAAGAGTCGTAAGAGGGATGGTTTTATCCATAAAAAATGAAGATTTCGTACTGGCTGAAAAAACAATCGGAGCTTCTAATTTAAGAATAATATTAAAACACATTCTTCCGCAGACAACGAGTTATGTAATAATAGCAATGACTCTCAGTGTACCTTCTTATATTCTTGCGGAATCGGGTTTGAGCTTTTTAGGACTCGGGATTCAGCAGCCCGACGCAAGTTGGGGTAATATGCTAAAGGAAGCACAAGAGTTTACGAATATTTTATACCGCCCATGGCTTCTAACCCCCGGTCTTTTAATATTTATCGCCGTACTTTCGTTTAACCTGCTCGGTGACACTATAAGAGATATTTTAGACCCGAAATCTCAAAAAAGGATATAACAAAAGAGGTCGGAAATTTCATTTCCGACCTCTTTTTAGAACATTTCATGATCCTAAGATTTCATCCAAGGGACCTAAGATACCTTCGTGGCTGCCGCCGCAATTACATTCACAAGTTACTTTACCTGTTATATCAACCTTTACATTGTGGTCTTTGATTGCAGCCAGAATATCATCGAGTTTTGCCATCAATTCCGTATTATCATAAGTTGAATCCTCAATGTTATTAAGAATATTGATAATTGTATCCATTTTACTCAAGATTTCCTTGTCATTTGCTGTTGAAATATTCTTAAATTCATTTAATGCATTCAAAATAGCTTCTGTTGTAGCATCACCCTTATTCATCTGGGCAAGGATTTCATTTTTTGCCCTTTCGATTGTCAGATTGATGACATCCATTTTTCCGTCAATATCTTCAAGCAAACCGTTATTCTTAGAAGTCAATTCTAACAACTCACTCAGCATTTTTTCAAGAGATGAGAGGTCTACATTGCCGCCATCACCGACTTTAATATTGGCTATAGCTTCTATGATAGCCTTTGCACTTGCCTGTTGATTTGCGTCCATAGTATCAAGTTTTTCAAGGACTTTATCAAGTAATGCCATAATTGCTTTACCGTCATTAGAGCTGTTATTTGCAACTTCCAAGATTTGGGTTAATTTACCTGATATATCAACTCCGAACTTATTAATTGCCTCAAGAATTTTATTACCAAGCTCTTTACCGTCTTCGCCGTATTTTTGAATATTATTGTCAATTTTTGCAAGTAACTGAGCAATTGCATCCAACTTAGCAGAATCATTGCCGATTGCATCCAAAATGGCAGTTAATGAGTCTGTAACCTGTATACCCAACTGAGCCAACATATCCACTACTTTTTGTTGGAATTTTTCGTCTTGATCTTGCATTTTTGCAAGTAGCTGAGCGATTGCGTCAAGTTTTGCAGAATCATTACCGATTGCTTCCAAGATGGCTGTTAAGGATTCAGAAGCTTGTACTCCCAACTGTGCCAACATTTTCAGTACTTTTTGTTGGAATTTTTCATCCTGATTTTGAATTTTCGCCAATAACTGAGCGATTGCGTCAAGTTTTGCAGAATCATTGCCAATTGCTTCCAAGATATCATTTAAGGATGCACCAAATTCTTTACCAAATCTAGCCAACATATTCAATACATTTTGTTGGAATTGTTCATCCTGATTTTGCATTTTTGCAAGTAACTGAGCAATTGCATCAAGTTTTTCAGAATCATTACCAATTACTTCAAGGATGGCAGTTAATGAGTCTGTAACCTGTATACCCAACTGTGCCAACATTTCCAGTACTTTTTGTTGGAATTTTTCGTCTTGATTTTGAATTTTTGCTAATAACTGAGCAATTGCATCAAGCTTAGTCGAGTCATTTTGCATAGCTTCCATAAGTTCATTAAATCTGTCCTCTGAAACTTTACCAAAACTAATCAACATATTGAGCATTTGTTTTTGGAAGTTTTCATCCTGATTTTGAATTTTAGATAACAATTGAAGTATTGTATCCAATTTGCCCATATCACCATCGATTGCACCAAGTAAGTTAACGATAGTCTTAATATCAACACCGAAGTTATTCATCATATCCAACACTTTTTGTTGGAATTCGGCATTATTTTCTACATTTATATTGTATGCTTCAAGCAATTGAGCTAGGTAGTTAACAATCTCTTCATTGGTACGATCATTTTCTTTGAGCATTTCAAGAATTTCCGCAATAAAGTCTAATGTTAAAGATTGTGTATCACTTTGTTCTCCTAAAGCATCTAAAATTTTATTCAAATAACCTGCTAAAAATGTCTTTAAATCATCATTACCTGAATGCAAAGCCTCTATAAGTTTATCAATATCAATTTGTTGTACAACACTTTCAACACTTATATCTGTATCCGTGCTTATGTTTATTTGAGAGTTGTCATAAAATTCAGGTTCTTCGGGTGTACAAGAAGTTAAACCTACAAGAGTAGCACCGACTAAAGCACCAAGTTTAGCTCCACCTGCAGCACCGGGGACAGCACCAACACCGCCTCCGAAGAATCCAACAATTCCGCCAACAAGACCTCCAAGCAAAGTTGTTGCACCAATAACTATTCCACCTTTTTTAACAGTTTCTCCTACGGAAGCCTGTTTTTCTACACACAGTCTTCCATCTTCTGTTATACTGACCTGCTTACCCTGCCAACCCTCTTTTTTCTTAAAGTAATCTTCCTTTAATTCGGTTCCGTCTGCCGCATAATATTTGTAAGTAGTATTATTTGCTTTATCAGTATATGCTTCTACTCTGCGACCCGACTCCATAACAAAATTTCTTTTGGTCAATGTTTTAGTATACTGTTTCTTACCGTCTTGTGATTTTCCCTCGTTCTTTAAGACAAAATCCCCGATTTCTGCTGCACCAGATGAGAAAGCTTTATTTAAAGCCTCTGCTTCCTGCGGTGTCAGCCCCAATGTCTTCGCCTCGTTTTTGTCAATCCTTCCGTCCTTCAGTGCACCAATAATCTTTTGGGCATCTTCGGGATTAATTTTGTTAAAATCTACCATAGATTGTAACTCCTTTCTTTTATTTTCATAACAATACAATCCTACTTTGTTATGGTTAACGGCATTTTTTTGAAAAACTTTAGGATTTTTTCGGGTATTGTTACAAAAATTTACAATACAAGCCTGAAGGCTGTATTATATCTCTTTTCCTCTTTTCGTGTTATGTATTAATAAAGTAAAAGTTCTATAAAAAATTGATACATTATTACAAAAATGTTACAAACAGAAATTCGGACGGGCTGTGCTCACATACTTTTTATGTCATTGCGAGGACGATTAGTCCGAAGCAATCCAGCCTTTTATTAAATTTTATTTTTGTGATTCGTGAATAGTAAAGAAGTGACTAAGTGACGGAGTGATTAAGTGAATAAGAAGTTAACATTCAAGAGATTCATCAGCCGCTTCGCTCCTTCTGAATGACGTCATACTGTCATGATTCTTCACTTACATTTACCCTCCATTTACCCCCATTTACCCTCCATTTACCCCCATTTACCCCGCCCCCTGAGTGATGATAAATACAAATACTCTAAAAGATTGATTGCAAAATATACACAAAAGTTTTATCCTTAACTTAAGAGGTCTTTTGTGAAAAAACATATTCTAAAAAAACAAATATTACAAAAAGAATTACAAATAAAAAAACTGCATTTACACCAAACATCATCCGATATTTGTAATCAGTTATATAACACTCTTATTCTTGAAAAAGCCGTGCTGAAAAAGGAATTAGAAGAGTTAACAAAAAATCCTTTTATTGAAAAATTGAAAAAATCATTCTCCAAAAAAGAAAAGCTTATTTGCGATTATTGGAACAAATAGAAAAATTTTGTGAGTTTTTCTTTATTTATGATATAATTCTTATAAAGGGGAATTATGCATAGTATAAATTATGATTCTAAACAATCAATCAGAGGAGCTTTTGGAGAAGCACTTGCGGAGCTTGGCAGAGAAAACAAGAATATAGTAGCTCTTGATGCCGATCTCTCGGGCTCAACACAAACTTCATTATTCGCAAAGGAATTTCCCGAAAGATTTTTTGATGTCGGTATTGCCGAACAGGACTTAATGACAACAGCCCTCGGGCTTTCCTTAACTGGTAAAACACCTTTTGCCGCAACTTTTGCAGTATTTGCAACTGGAAGAGCATACGACCAGATAAGAAATTCGATATGCTACCAAAATGCAAACGTTAAAATCATCGGTGCACACGGAGGAATCACGGTCGGAGAAGACGGTGCAAGCCATCAGGCACTTGAAGATGTAGCATTGATGAGAGGACTTCCGAACATGACGGTAATTGTCCCCGGTGATTACGAACAAACAAAACAGGCAGTCAGATTTGCGGCAAAACATAACGGTCCGGTTTATATCAGGCTCTCAAGAATGAACGTTCCCGACGTGTATAACAAAAATTACAAATTCGATTTAAGCAAAGCCATAGTCCTAAAAGAAGGGCATGATGTAACATTATTCACCTGCGGTGATATTCTGTCGGAAGTCATAAAAGCGGGAGAAATTCTTGCCCAAAATAAAATTGATGCGGAAATTGTTAACATACCCGTTATAAAACCTCTGGATTGTGGAACTATAATAAATAGTGTTAATAAAACAAAACTTGCGGTTACGATAGAAAATCATTCTGTTATAGGCGGGTTAGGTTCCGCAGTATGTGAGTGTTTATCGGAAAATGCTCCGCACAAAGTAGTACGAATAGGAGTAAATGACTGCTTCGGACAAAGCGGTACTCCTGCGGAATTATTGAAATATTACGGTTTAGATGCAGCAAGCATTGCAAATAAGGTGATTGAGTTAAAAAAATGATACAATTAAGATCTGTTACAAAAAAATACAAGAATAATTATGCACTAAAAAATATTAATCTCGATATTTTATCGGGAGAGTTTGTCTTTATCACGGGGGCATCAGGTGCAGGAAAATCAACATTGATGAAAATGCTCTACAAAGAAGAGACGCCTACAACCGGGACTGTTTTAATCGGAGGAATTAACATCGCAAACCTTCCACCAGAAAAAGTGCCTAATCTAAGAAGATGCATGGGGATTGTATTTCAGGACTATAAACTTTTACAAAACCAGTCCGTATACGACAATATTGCATACGTAATCAGAACACTGGGTATAAGTTCCTCAGATATAAGAACTCGTGTTACGGGAGCTTTAAAAGTTGTCGGGCTGCTTGATAAAGCAAAAGCCAAACCCTCCGAACTTTCTGGCGGTGAGCAGCAGCGTGTCAGCATCGCTAGAGCACTTGTGAACGGACCGCCGCTCCTGATTGCGGATGAGCCGACCGGAAACCTTGACCCGAAAAACTCGCTTGAGGTTATGCAAATATTGGAACAAATTAATCAGCGGGGTATTACGGTTATTGTGTCAACGCATGACTATACGCTTGTTGACAGATTCAGAAAACGTGTTTTAACATTAGAAAACGGTGAAATTGTAAGAGACATTCAGGCAGGTACGTATGGACAATAACAGCAAGCAGCAGTTAAAAAAACAGGTAAAAAAACACATCCCGAAAGATTGGCTGTGCGAACTGCGTATTGCCTACAGAATTGTTATGGAGGCGGTAAACGATATTAAGCGTACGGGAATTATAAATCTTGTAATAATTACTACCATGGCAGCTATTCTGACCCTGTTCGGAGTCCTTTTCAGGTTTACACTATCTCTGTCTACGTTTGCAAATGAACTTGGAAATGTCTTGGAAATTTCGGTTTACCTCAAAAATAACTCGTCTCCCGCCACGGTTAAAGACAGGATTAAGGAAATAAAACACGTAAAAAATGTAACGCTTAAGACAAAAGAAGAGTCTTGGAACAGCCTTAAGCAGGAATTGGGGCTGCATGACATAACCAACCCGCTGCCGGATACGTTAAGAGTTAAAGTAGATAAGCCGGAAAATATTCCCGAAGTGTTTAACCAAATTAAACCCATCGCAGGGGTTGAAGATATCGGCTACGCCAAAGAACTTGCGAAAAAAATGCAGGTGCTGACAAATGTTGTTAATACCACAATGGTATTCGTCATAATTATATCGGCTGCTTTGACCATAACAATCATAAACAATACAATCCAACTTGTTATTCAATCAAGAAAGGATGAAATTGAAATAATGCGGCTTATGGGTGTAAGCAACTGGTATATTAAAACTCCGCTTATTATGCAGGGTGCGTTCTATGGTTTTGTGTCCTCCGTAATTGCGGTTATACCGCTAAACTGGGTTCAGGGGCTTTTAATCAACGTACACAAATTCTTTTTGATTCCGACTCCGGTTTATGCCCAAAATATAGTTATTATCACTCTTTTGATTATAGGAACAGCCTTCGGTGCCAGCGGCAGCTTCCTGTCTATCAAAAAACATTTACAGGTATAAGGTGGTTAATATGGATAAAACAATCGAATTAGTAAACAGCGTAAAAGATATACATGCAATGCCGAGCGTAATAGTTAAGGCGTTAAATATAATGAAAAAACCGACTGCAAGTATGAAGGAACTCGGTGATATAGTTATGTATGACCAGTCTTTGACCATTAAAATTCTTGCACTGGTAAATTCCGCATACTACGGATTTTCACAACAAATAAGTTCCATAAGCATAGCATTATCACTGCTCGGCATGGTAAAAGTCAAAAACATTATTGTTGCGGTCGCCATGAAACCGATGATGTCTAATCAGGGCGATAAAGAACTTTGGAAACACTCAATGAGAGTTGCCGCAGGTTGCGAATACCTTGCAAATCTGACTAAAATCATGGACTCTGATGAGGCCTTTATTGCAGGGTTTGTACACGATGTCGGCAAAATGGTTCTCCACATGTCTAACGAAAAACTTTATTCAAAAGTTCTGTCTGCCGTTCAAGATGGAGCTGATATATTAGATGCAGAGAAGAAGTATTTTGATACTGACCACGTAAAAACCGGTTCGCTTCTGGCAAAGAGATGGCAGCTGCCAATCTTGCTTGCAAATATTATATCATATCACCATACACCGTCCCTGTCCTCAATTCCTGTACCATGTAACCTTGTTTGCATGGTTGATAAACTAGTTCAGGAATATTTTAACCCGAGTTTGTTGGATAAAGACTTTATCAAAACACTGGGTATTGACTTTGCTGACATTGAAGAATTAAGAAATACAATACTGCAAAAAGCAGAACTCTTAATATCAGAACTTACTTAAGGTGGTGTATGCAAATAGTTCTTATATCGGAAGATTCTGATTTTTTTGAGTATATATTACCCAAATTGGAACTCAGAAAAAGTGATGAATTGTTCAGATTCGGTTTTGACGTTCTGCCGGACAAACTTCACGTTCTTGCAGCTTCGGTTATGATTATAAACAGTGAAGGAGCCGAAGAAAAAACTCTTGAACTTTTGAAGTTAGTAAAAGGAACTCCGTCAATTATTTTTGCATATAACACAAATGACGAGTTTAAAATACAAGTTTACCAAAACGGTGCTTTAGGATTCATTACCCCGCTGACTTCGGACAGAGAATTTCAGGCAAAAATGATTCCTGCACTTGCCATGGCTTCTGATATAGAAAAAAAGAATCGCTATCGGGAAATGCTCGTAAAAAGCAATATGCTTGTACAAAACAACGAAGTTTTTCTTGACTACAATGCCATATTGGACAGAGAACTTGAGAGAGCTCAGGCAGCACCTGTAGTATTGGCAGCAATTTCGCCGGACGAAAAAACAAAATTCCTGCTGCAGCCTAACCAAATTGAAACAATAATTCTGAGCAATATAAGAAAAAATGATATACTTATGAGTTACGCCACAAACAAATATTTTTTACTCTTATTTAACACCAATATTGACTCAGCAAAAAAACTGTGGGACAAAATATGCACAATGATACCACAAAAAATATATGCGGGGTTTGCCTCTACAACGGGCAAAAAACGGCAACAAGCGGTAAATGAAGTTCTAAACAGGCTGCACGAAGCAATAAATTATGAAAAAACAAAAGACAAAACAGAAAGCAGCACAATTACCAATTTCAAGCTTTTTCGACAAGAGTTTAATAAAAAGATAGACAGAATCGTAACCCCGGTATTTTATCAAACAAAACAAAAGTACAGTGATAAACTCTTTGGTATGACAATTAATCAGAATTCGGGCGACGGCTTTTGCACCTTAACAATTAAAGGGAGAAACTGCTCAAGCAGTTTTAAAATAACTTCGCCCGGATTTGCTAAGATTAATATTGATATCAGCTCTACAAAAAGCTCTGTCCCGCAAAAAAGGATTACTCTTGAACCTGACGAGCTCGAAGCGGGAATGCTTGAAGATTTATTGGAACAATTTATAAACGAATTTAAAAAGGAGATTAACGATGACAATTCTTAATTCAGAGAACAGTCTTATTCTTATAATCGATGTACAGGAAAAATTGTTGAATGCGGTTTTTAACAAAGAAGAACTTGAAAAAAAAGCGGCAATAATAGCCCAAACGGCTAAAATCCTTAACATACCCGTAATTGTCACGGAGCAATATCCCAGAGGGCTTGGCGGAACAATTAGTGAACTAAAGGCATCACTTGCAGACAATACGGATTTTTTTGAGAAAACAGCCTTTTCTGCCCTTGATAACCCGGAAATAAAAAGGGCAATTGAACTTAAAGCGAAAAAACAAATCATTATCTTCGGAATTGAAACGCATATTTGCGTTAGCCAAACTACAAATGCTCTGAGAGATGCAGGTTATGAAGTTTGTGTAATTAAAGATGCCTGCGGCAGCAGATGCGAAAAAGAGTACAAAGCCGGTTTAGAGAGAATGAAAGAGAACGGTGCAAGCATTATAACAACCGAAATTGCACTCTTTGAATGGCTGCGGGGAGCAAAACATCCGAACTTTAAAGAAGTTCAAAGCCTTATTAAATAACGTAACCGTCTGAGTTTTTCTTTTGAAGTTCCCAGACCCGTTAAGAGAAGAACCGATTTTTCGTTGGCACACTCATCTTCTATATTATATTTATTATAGAGAATGTCCGACAGTTCTTCGCCCGACAAACCGCTTTTCTTAATAAGGATTTTTGTAATATCATCTCCGTAAAATTCAAGGTTGGAAAGCGTTTCTCTTACTTTGCGAACCTCTTCTATGAGTTCCTCAATTTTTTTTCTGCCTTTAGAAGAATTAAGGTACTTAATATTTGCTTCTATTGATGCAAGCATCGGGTATGACGGAGAGGTTGTCGTAATCAAATTAAGGGCACTTTTCACATTCAGATTGCAATTGCAATGCAAAAGAGCCGTGGGATTTATGCCGCCCGCAGTTTTATGAAGAGATTGTACCGTAAAATCGGCATACTTTATTGCAGAGTCGGGTAAATTGCTGCTAAAGGGATACAATGCTCCGTGAGCTTCGTCCACAATTAAGATAACTCCTGCCTCTTTACAAAGTCTTGCAATCTCAGGTATATCAGAAACAAT